>NZ_JBFAXL010000003.1:0-362375 GCF_040680795.1 Streptomyces sp. NPDC051976 | reverse complement strand
GGGGGTTACCGGGGGCGGCCCCCCGTGTCTGGCGGGGGGGGGGGGGCCCGGGGACCGCGCGTGCCCGGGGCCCGACCGCTCAGGAGAGGGTGAACTTCTGGGCTGCGCTCGTGTTGCAGTCGTAGATCTGCAGGCGGTCCCCGGCCGTCCGGTTGTTGTTCGGGTCGTCCAGGCAGCGCCCGGAGGAGGGGTTGAAGAGCGTGCCGTCCGGGCGGCTCGTCCACGCTTGCGCGGCGGAGCCGTTGCAGTCCCAGAGCTGGACGGGAGTGGAGTTCGCGGTGCCGCCGTGCGCGACGTCCAGGCACTTGCCGAAGGTGCGCAGGGTGCCGTCGCCGGGCGCCGACCAGCGCTGGGCGTCGCTGCCGTTGCAGCTCCAGAGCTGGGACGGGGTGGCGGACGCCGGGTCGGCGTCGGCGATGTCGGCGCACAGCCCGCCGGGCCCGGTGATCGGCCCGGGAGGCAGCTGCCACTGCTGGGCGGCGTCGCCGTCGCAGTCGTAGATCTGCAGTTGTACGGCGCCAGGCGTGGTGTTGCCGTCGGGTACGTCGAGGCACCGGCCGGAGGCGGTGTTGACGAGCGACCCGTCGGCGCGGTGCGTCCAGGTCTGGGAGCCGAGGCCGGCGCAGGTAGCCAGGGAGACGGGTGAGTGGTTGGCGGTGGCGTTGCCGGTGACGGTCAGGCATTTGCCCAACTGCCGTAGCGTGCCGTCGCCTTGGTGGGCGACCTGCTGGGCCGCGCTGTGGTTGCAGCCGTAGACCTGGATCGGGGTGCCGTCGGCGGTGAGACCGCCGCGTACGTCCAGGCAGAGTCCGCCGACGCCGAGTGTCTCGCCGGTCGCGGGGTTGGCCGTGGCGGACCCCGACAGCGAGACGGTGTGCGAGGACGACAGCGGCAGCGACGCGGTGGTGACGGTGACCGTGCGGCGGTTGGCGTTCCACGACCAGCCGGTCTCGGGGATCTGGACGCCGTCGACGGACACCGCGGTGGGTGCGTCGGAGTTCGACAGCCGCAACGTGTAGGCGCGCGCGGTCGGGGCGCCGGGGTAGGAGCCGGTCTGCGCGCCGATGGTGAGCGTGCGGGAGGCGTCCTTCCAGGACAGCGGCGCGGCCGTGGACTGGCCGCCGCGGTACCCGGTGCCCTCGCCCGCGTCCTGGTAGAGGGTGAAGGAGCCGTCGGCGCCCGCGGGCACGTTCACCGTCAGCCTGGTCAGCGGGCTCTGGCCCTGGTTGTCGGTGTAGTCGGTGCGGGTCGGCAGGATGCCGCCCGCCTTGAGGAAGACCGGCATCCGCGAGAGCGGGTCGGTGACCGTGGCGGTGCCGGGACCGGTGTACGTGCGGCCGGTGAAGTAGTCCGTCCAGGTGCCGGGCGGGAACCACACGGACACCGAGCCGTTGCCGTTCGCGTCATTGGGCGAGGTGATCGGCGCGACCAGGACGTTGTCGCCGTACAGGTACTCGCCGGGGTTGGTGTACGCGGCGGCCTCGCCGGGGCTGTCGAGGTAGAGCGGCCGGACGATGGGCACGCCGGTGGTGCTCGCCGCTTGCGCCAGCGTGTAGGTGTACGGGACGAGGGACTCGCGCAGCCGCAGGAAGGAGGCCGCGGCGGAGGACGCCGCGCCGGTGTAGTTCCAGGGCAGCCGGTCCCCGTGGTCGGAGTGCATCCGGTCGATCGGCTGGAAGGCGCCCAACTGCATCCAGCGGACGTACAGGTCGTCGGCCAGGTGGTTGCCGTGGAAGCTGCCGATGTCGTCGCTGACATGGCTGAGCCCGGCCGCCGCCTCGTCCGGGGTGAACCGCGCCTCGAAGGCGAGCATGTCCCAGGTGGCCGGGGTGTCACCGGTGAACTGGAGCGAGTTGCGCCGCTCCGACCACGGCCCGATCGGGTAGTTGCCGTCGTCGCTGCCGTGCTGCGAGCCGCCGATGCGGGCGAAGGAGAAGCCGCGCAGGCCCTTGGCGGCGGCGTCGTCGGCGTACGCCTGGTTGATCAGGTTGTCGGGCGCGACCTGCGGGTCGGAGGCGGTCGACGCGCCGCAGCCGGTGCAGTAGTCCAGCCACCACTCGCGTACGCCCTGCTGCTCGAACGGCTGGTGCAGGGAGAGGTAGGCGGCCAGCTGGTTGGGGTTGGACCAGTCGAAGTCGTAGGTGCTGCTGGTGCCTTCGCGGGGCAGCCCACCGCCCTGCGCGTTGGCGGCGGCGAACTTCGGGTCGTCGCTCTGGACGGAGGTGTGGATGTTCATCGACACCGAGAGGCCCTGCTGCTTCGTCCAGTCCAGGAACGCTTGCGGGTCGGGGAAGAGCGCGGGGTTCCAGTTCCAGCCGTTCCACTGACTGGGCGCCTTCCAGTCGGTGTCCACCACCAGCCAGTCGAGCGGGGTGAAGTTCGCGCGGAACGCGGGCAGCACGGTGTTCTGGTAGTCGGCGGTGGTGTACGGGTAGTAGCGCGAGTACCAGACGCCGTACGCCGACTCGGGCAGCAGCGCGGTGGGGCCGGTGAGCGCGTGGAGATCGGCGAGGCCCTGCCGGTAGTTCTGGCCGTAGCCGAAGAAGTAGCCGTCCTCGTAGGGCTGGTTGCCGTGCGAGGGACGGTCGGTGACGGTGTGTCCGCCGCTGAGCAGCGCGGTGCGGGTGTCGTCCATCAGGTACCAGCCGCCGCGGTCCAGGATGCCCGGGTGCTCCGGCACCGGAAGCGTTCCCGGGTTGTCGAGCGACCGCGACCAGCCGCCGAGCTGGCCGGTCGGACCCGCGCCGTAGCCGGTGGTGGGGAGACCGGTCGCGGCGGGCGGGTACGACGTCGCCGACAGCGGTGTGACACCGATGCTGTCGATGTTGACCTTGCCGGTGTCGCCCGCGTTCTGGACCAGGGCAAGGGAGTTGCTGCCCGCCTTGAGGCTGACGGTGACCGAGGTGACCGCCCAGTCGTTCCAGCTCGCCGTCGGGGCGAGGCCGAGTGCCGGGCCCGACGCGCCGCCGACCCGGGTGGACAGACTGCCGGTGCCGCCCGCCGCGTTGGAGTAGCGCACCCACAGCCGGTAGTCACCGGCGGCCGGGACCAGCGCGACATCCTGCGAGAAGCCGCTGCCGGTGCCCTGGTAACCGGCCACGAAACCCGAGCCGTTGTGCCCGGTGTGGTCGTACGCGACCGCCGCCTGCCCGCTGAACTGGCCGTTCTCCGCCTCGCAGGAGGCGCCGTACGGGCAGAGCGACGGGAAGTCGGGCTGCGCGGTGACCCCGGTACCGGTCAGGGTGACCGACAGGTTCGCCGCGGTGAACGGCCCGCTGCCCTGCTTGTAACGCAGGCTCAGCCCGCTGGTCCTGATCTCGCGGTAGCCGTCGGAGGTGACGTCGGTGGTGTAACTCGGCACGGAGAACGCGCGGTTGACGGCGTTGAACGTCGTCGCGTCCTGGAAGACGCCGTCGCCCGCGTACTCCAGCCGCACCAGCGTGGGTGTCAGCACCTCGAAGCGGGCGTTGCCGTCGAGCACGACGGCCGACGCGGCCGAGGCCGCCGGCGCCGAGACGACGCCGGCCACGGACAGCGCGGCCAGCAGGCCGAGACCGGCGACGGCCGCGAGCAGCCTCCTGGCCGTGGTGGGGCGCGGGGAGCGGCGGCGGACCGACGCGCCGCCGCTCGCCCTGCGTAACGGTGCGGGGATACGAAGTGGTGTGGGGTCCACCTGCGCCTCCTGGTCATGTCTGCTGCTGGGCCCGGGGACAGGGCGCCACGGTCCTGACGCACCCGCGAACGCCTTTACAACGTCGTACAAGCGTGTCTCGGGCATGAGAGCACACCCGCGTGTGTCATGTCCACGCACTCGGTCGGCCAATTCCGGGCCTGCTGCCGGTGCGCCGCCGCGGACCGCCGCGGACCCGCCGCGGGCGCCGCCACGGCGCCGTTAGGACGCCGTGGCGCGGGCCAGCAGGACGCCGCCGACGATCAGCGCGACCGCCGCCAGCCGGCCCAGGGACACGGGATCCTTGTGGACCACGATCCCCAGGGTGATCGCGCCGATGGCGCCGATCCCGGTGAAGACCGCGTAGGCCGTCCCGACGGGCAGGGTCTCCATGGACTTCGACAGCAGGTAGACCGCGCCCATCATCAGGACCAGGCAGAGCAGTGTCGGCAGCGGCCGGGTGAAGCCGTCGGTGGGCTTGATGCTCTGCGACCAGGCGACCTCCACCAGCCCCGCGGCGATCAGCACCGCCCAGGTCATCGGAGTCCGCCTCCCAGGGAACGGGCCGCCGCCAGCGCCGCCGCGCGGGACCGCTCGTGCTCCGGGCGGTGCTCGGTGAGCGCCGGATCGATGAGGGAGTTGACCAGTTCGGTGGTGAGGAACACGGCGTCGTCGCCCTCGACGCGGTAGTGGCCCGCGAAGAAGTGGCGCAGATAGCGCTCGTGGTGGTCGTACGGCTCGCGCGGCATCCCCGGCCCGTACGCGCCGCCCCGGGCGCCGACGACGACGAACTTCCGGCCCGCCAGGGACATGCGCGGGAAGGTGACCTGATCCAGCCACGCCTTGAGCGCGGACGGAATGGAGTAGTTGTACATCGGCGCCGATATGAGGACGACGTCCGCGGCGACGAGTTCGGCGAGCAGCGGCTCGACCACCGCCCAGGCCGCCTCCTGCTCCGGCGTCCTCACCGCCTCCTTGTACCGGCCGATGTCGGTGATCTGGTGCGCGAGGACGTGGTCGCACAGCTCCGTCCACGCCTCGCCGATGTGCGGGACCGGGGTGGCGGCGAGGTCGCGGTGCACGTAGCTGCCGTCCGGGTGCGCGGCCCGCCAGGCCGTCGCGAACGCCTCGCCCAGCTCGCGGCTGAAGGACGCGCGCCGGGCGCTCGCGTCGAGGTGGAGCAGTGCGGCCATGGGGAATCCCCTCCCTGGAGTGTAAGCGGACACCGTGTCCACTTACACCGTGGCACACAAGTGGACACTCTGTCCACTTGGTCGTTACGGTGGTCCCATGACGCAGCGAGAGCGGGTGGACGCCGCCAGGAACCGGGCCAAGGTTCTCGACGCCGCCCGGCGGCTCTTCGCCGAGCGCGACCCGCGCACGGTGACGATGGGGGACATCGCCAAGGAGGCGGGCGTCGGCCGTGGCACGCTCTACCGCCGCTACCCCGACACGGCGTCCATCGCGACGGCCCTGCTCGATGAGCACGAGCGCGCGCTGCAAGAGCAGTTGATGCAGGGTCCGCCGCCGTTGGGACCCGGAGCGCCGCCGTCCGAACGGCTCGCGGCCTTCTACGCGGCGATGACCGATCTGCTCGACCAGCACATCGACCTGGCGCTCGGCGCCGAGACCGGGCCCGCGCGCTACGCCACGGGCGCGTACGGCTTCTGGCGGCTCCATGTGCGCGCACTGCTGCGGGAGGCGGGCGTGGCCGAAGTCGACGCCCTGTGCGACGTGCTGCTCGCGCCGCTGGCCCCCGAGGTGTTCACCCACCAGCGCGAGCGCGGGACGGACCCGGAGAACGTCAAGGCGGCGCTGGCACTTCTCGCCCGAGGGGTGCTCGGGCCGGGCACCCAGGGGCTGTCCGGCGGCGCGTAGCCGCGTTCCCCGGATGCCGACCCGGGTGAGACGGCGCACGATGGAATTACGTCCACGGGCAGGAGTGAGTGGCAATGCCCAGCAACGAGAAGCCGGACGGCACGGGACGGGGTGGCGAGGTCCGGCCGCGGCGTGTGCGGATTCCCGGATTCGTGGCCGACGACGACATCGGGCTCGGGGACGCCGTCAAGCGCGTGACGTACACGCTGGGCGTGAAGAGGCCGTGCGGCGGCTGCGACCGGCGGGCGACAGCGCTCAACCGGAGGATGGTGCTCTCCCCGCGGCGGCCGCGTTCCGGCACGTGACGCGGCGTCAGTCCGCCTTTTTCCTTTCCCCTCACCTCTCCCGAATCTTCGCGCCTTCTCGCTGGAGGAGTCTGATGGAGCAGGAATCCGTAGAACTCGCCCTGCCGGCCGACGAGGACGAGTCGCCCGTGCCCGACGACCGCGCCACCGCCCCGTACGCTCCCGCGCACCATGAGGGCGGCTGCGCGTGCGGCGCCGCGGGTCAGATGGCGGCGGCCCCGCAGTACGTGTACGTGCTCGGCCAGATCGACTTCCGGCTGCCGAGCCTGTCGGTCGAGAAGGAGATCGCCCAGATCGTGGGGCGGTCGCAGTCGGCCGGGCTGACCGACCGTGAGGCCGTCGTCCAGGCGGTGGCGCAGCCCGAGAACCGTTATCTCGCCCGGCAGTTGTGCTACGTGCTGAGCGTGCAGGGCATCGAGACGTATCTGCTCCGGCCGCGCGACAGCGGTGACTTCGCCCTGCTGGTGGACGCGCTGCGCCCGGACCCGGCCGAGGGCGACCTCGATCTCGTCATCGGGCTGCGCGGCCCGCTCGCCCCGCCGGATCTCTGCAACGGCCTGACGCTGCCCATGGTGGCGTTCGACCAGATCTACTCCTTCGACAGCCGGGAGTTGATCGCGGCCATCGACCGGCCGGACAACCTCTCCGCCGACCGTTTCGAGTCCGCCTCGCAGGAACTCCTGCGCCGGGTCATCCAGATCGGCGACAACGCGGGTGACAGCGACGAACACCGCGCCCTGAACTACCTCGCGGTCCGCTATCCGCGGATCTACGAGAAGGCGGTCGAGGAGTTCGCCGACGAATCCGCCCTGAGCGCCGTCGAGTTCCGTGACTCCCGGCTGAGCGGCTCGCGCAGCATCGTCGACGTCCTGTTCGCGTACACCAGCCGCAGGACCGATGTCACGCAGAAGTACTTCGTACGCGTCGACGTCACAGGGGAGTTCCCCTTCCTGGTGAACAAGCTCTCGGCGTACTACGACCGTTGAAAACGCGGCAGCAGAACGGAGTTGACGGATGATGACCATTCCCGGCTTCAGTGCCGAGACGACCGTGTACCGGACGAGCGGGCACTACCGCCCGTCGCGGTACGGCGACGGCACCGCGGCGGCAAGCGCGGGGATCGTGCCGCAGTCGTTCCCGACAGAGAGCAGTCTGTGCGCCCTGGAGTGCCGGGGCGCGTGCATCGGCCCCTGCCTGCACAACCCCACGGGCAGCCGGTGCCGCACGTGCACGACCGAGTGCATGGCCGGTTGTGACGACAGCGGCGTCCTCGGCTGACCCGGCCGACCCGGCCGACGCGGCACGCGTCGGAACACGCCCGCCGGGCCCGCTGGACCTGGTCGGGCTGCCGCCGCTCATGGCGCTCGGCGCGGGCAGCGCCCGGGTCGCGGTGGCTGTGGTCGACGGCGCCGTGGCGCTGGGCGGCCCGGAGTTCGCCGGGCGGAGGGTGCGCTTTCTGCCGGGGCCGGAGGAGGCGCCGGGTGGGGGACAGGCGGGGTGCGAGGGGCCGACACGCGGCGCCGGGACTTGCGACGGCATGGCCGGTGGCGCCGCGTGCCCGCACGGCACCTTCGTGGCGGGGCTGTTGAGCGCGAGCCGGTCGTCGGCGGTGCCCGGGATCTGCCCTGGCTGCACGCTGCTCGCGCACCCGGTCTTCGCCGCCGGGCGGTCGGGTGGCGCCGCCCGTCCGGTGGCCGACGCGGGTCCCGCCGCCCGGGTGGGCGAACTCGCCGCGGCCGTCGTGCGGTGCGTGGACGCCGGAGCCCGGGTGCTCAACCTGAGCGTCGCCCTGGCACGACCCGCCGCCACCCTGCCCGACCACCGGGAGCTGACGGAGGCGCTCGACCACGCCGCCGCCCGCGGCACCCTGGTGGTCGTCGCCGCGGGGAACCAGAGCGCGCTGCGCACCTCCGCCCTCACCCAGCACCCCTGGACGATCCCGGTGATCGCCTACGACCGCGCGGGCCGCCCCATGGGCCTGTCGAACCTGGGCGGCTCGATCGGCACCCGAGGCATCGGCGCCCCCGGCGACCGCGTCACCGGACGCGTGGACGGCCGCCCCTTCACGGTGACGGGCACCAGCGCCGCCGCGCCCTTCGTCACCGGCGCCGCCGCGCTCCTGATCTCCCTCTTCCCCGCCGCCCCGCCCGCCGCCGTCCGCGCCGCACTGCTGCACGGCCGCCCCGCCGCCCGCCGCACCGTCGTACCCCCGCTGCTGGACGCGTGGTCCGCGTACACGCATCTCGCGTCCGCCGAACGCGGCCTCCACGTAAGCCCGTTGACGTGACGGAGGACGCACGGGTGTGACGAAACCGGGACAACCCCGAGGGCCGAGACCGCATCTGCATCTGTGACCGCACAACACACAGGGGAGTCACAGGTGACAGAGCAGGGGGAAGACCACCGCTCCGGGCAACAGGACGGAGCGAGGGCACGCACGCTCAGGCGGGTGCTGTGGGGCGCGGGCATAGCCGTCGCGGCCACCGCGGCGATGGTCGCCGTCACACTGCCGAGGGGTGCCTCGGCGCACAGCGACACCACCGCGGGCGCCACACCGGCGTCGTCGACGGGACAGAGCGGCACGGGCGGCAACGCCGTGACCGAGAACGACGCACCGCAAGGAACGCAGACCGGGATCGGGCCCCTGACCAAGGCCGAGGTCGACCGCGCGCGGACCATCGCGACCACCGCACTGCAGCACGGCACACCGCGCGGCCTTCGCACCGCGGAAGGCGCGCAGGGCGCGGAGTACCTGGACACCGATCTGGTGGACACACCGGACGCCACCTCCGACGCGCCGCGCCGCGTCGAGGTGCTGTTCTACGACTACGGGCACGACCAGCTCGTGAAGCAGACCGTCAACCTCGCCACCGGCACGGTGGAGCACACCGACACGGCGACCGGCGTCCAGCCGCCGCCGTCCAACGACGAGACCCGGCAGGCCGCCGCGCTGCTCATCAAGGACCCGCTCGGCAAGGGCCTGCGCACCGACTTCAAGGCCGCCACCAAGGGGCAGGACCTCACCTCGCCCGACCAGCTCAGGCTGCGCGGCCTGTCCTTCAACACCGGCGAGCAGTCCGCGCCGGCCGGCCTGGACAAGTGCGGCAGGAACCGCTGCGTCCGGCTGTTCACACAGGCGAAGAACGGTCCCTGGATCGACACCACGGACTACGTCATCGACCTCAGCGACCACACCGTCGGCCGGATCCACTGAGAGCGGAGAACCAGGCAACCATGCACATCCTCAACGTCCGCCGCGCGATCGGCGCGGCCTCGGCGCTCCTGCTGCTGCCCGCCGTGTTCACCGGGGCCATGAGCGGCAGCGCCGCGGCCGCCCCGCGCACGGCCCCCGCCTCGACAAAGCGGTCGACCCCCGCACCCGCCCCCTGCGGCACCGCGCGGCCGATCACCAAGACGCTGCCCAGCGGCACCAAGTGGACCATGTGCTGGCGGATCAGCGGCACCAGGGGACTGGTCCTGGAGAAGATCGCCTACCAGCCCAGGAAGGAGCCCAAGCCCATCACCGTGCTGGCCTCGGCGGCACTCGCCCAGGTCAACGTCCCCTACGACTCGGGGACGGTGGAGTACAACGACCTCTCCGACATCGGCTTCGGCAACACCGCCGTCGACATCAGCCCCGCCGAGTGCCCCGGCGGCGCCATCAGCTCGGCGTACGTCCCCTCGCAGGAGCGGAACGTCAAGGCGCTGTGCGTCACCACCGCGCCGCACGGCTACGCGTACCGCAACGACGACGTCGACACCCACGGAAACCCGAAGAAGTACACCGCGCAGGGCAGCGACCTGGTGGTCTTCTCCGTCTCCCAGCTCGGCTGGTACGAGTACGTGACCCAGTGGAACTTCTCCGACGACGGGACCGTCACGGCCAAGGTAGGCGCCACCGGGGACCTGTCGCCCAGCGACTACAGCGGCCAGGGCACCGGCTGGCCGATCGGCAAGGGCGACCACGACCGGGCCACCAGCCACTACCACTCCGTCTTCTGGCGGCTGGACTTCGACATGGACGGCTCGTCCAAGGCCAAGGTCGAGCAGTACGACACCAAGGAGGCGGGACACGGCACCGGCTCGGCGATCCTGAAGACCACCCGGACGGACGTCACCAAGGAACTGGCCGCCACCTCCGCGCTGCGCCGCTGGTGGCGCGTGGTGTCCACGGCGGGCAAGAACACCGACCAGCACCCGCGGTCCTGGGAGCTCGTACAGCAGCACTCGGACCACTACGACGCCCACGCCTACACCTCCAAGGACGTGTACTTCACCGAGTACCGCGCATGTGAGCAGATGGCCAGCGGCAACAGCGACCCCGCGTGCGCCGGGCGCGGCACGTCGGTCGACAAGTGGACCAACGGCGAGACACTCACCCACCCGGTGATGTGGGTCAACGTGGGCTTCCACCACATCCCGCGCGACGAGGACCAGACCCCGATGCCCATCCACTGGCAGGGCTTCCAGCTCGCGCCGCGCGACGTCACGGCGATGAGCCCGCTCACCCCCGACGCCCTCTCCGGCAACAACGGCCAGGGCCACTGATCCCCACCGCCCCGGCTCCGCGCCCCGTCCGGCACATCCCGGGCGGGGCGCGGCTCTTTCGACCGGTTCGGCCGCTGTCGTGCCGTCAGCGCATAGGGATTTCCCTACGTTTGGGCAACTGACGACGCCTGAATGCTTGTGAGGCCGTGGCCTCTGTGGTGCTCTTGTGCCTCACGGGGTAACTGATGCCGAGGAGGCACACGAGTCTCATGATCAAGCGAATTGTCGCCGTGGCGGCGCTGATCCCGGCCATGCTGGGCACCACGTCCGGTCTCGCGTCGGCGCAGTCCGCGCCGAAAGCGGCCTCATCGGTGGTCACCCTCACCTACGACGCCAGCCAGGCGGGGCCGTGGGCGGCCGCCGTCAGGCAAGGAGTGGCGAACTGGAACGCGGCGGTGCACAACGTGCACCTCCAGCCCGCGAGTTCGCCGGGCGCGGCCGACTATGTCTACGAGGCCACCGACGGCTGGCCCCAGACGACACTCGGGCCGATCTTCCCCGGCGGCAGCGGCGAGGTGCAGCTGGGGCAGCAGGCGGTGGACGAGGGCTACGACATGACCCGTATCGCGGCGCACGAGACCGGGCACATCCTCGGGCTGCCCGACCACTACAGCGGCCCCTGCTCGGAGATCATGTCGGGCCACGGCCCCGGCACCTCCTGCACCAACGCCAAGCCGAACGCGACCGAGGCGGCGCGGGTCGACCGCAACTACGCGGGCCGCAGGGGCGCGATCCGCCCGAACACCCGCCAGATCGTCATCGACATCTGGTCCGGCGCGGTGACCACCTCCTCCCGCTGACGGTTCGTCAGCGTCCTCGACGGGCAGTGCGTCCGGTCCGCGGCACCGCGGCCGGGCGCCGCTCGTCGTCCCGGCCCGCGACGGTGAGCGTGCAGTGGCCGTCCTCGCAACTGCGCCGCATCCGGCCGCGCGAGACGGTCTGGATCAGCCCGATGGTCCAGCACATCGGGCAGGCGCGCAGCGCCAGCGCGCCGACCGGCAGAAGCAGCAGGCTGACCGGGCCGACGGCCGGGATCAGCGCGACCGAGCCGATCAGCCCGCCGAACCCCACCACGCCACGGGCCAGATGACGGGGCAGGGACGTACTCGCGAAGTCAGGCCCGAGGGCTGTGGGCGGGGCCACGGCAGCGGCCTTGGTCGTCGTCATGGGTGTCTCCGGGTGCGGCTTGTGACGGGGTACGGAGTGACTGCTGCACGGCGGTACGGGCCCGGTGCAGGCGGGACTTCATCGCGGCGGTGGTCAGGCCGAGCGCCTCGCAGACCACGCGCCCGCTGTGGCCCTGGACGTCCCGCATGACCAGCACGACCCGCTGCTCGGCGGGCAGTGCGGCGATGGCGGCCGCCACGGTGGCCGCCTCGATCCGCCGCAGCACCTCGTCCTCGGCCGACAGCACGGCGGTATCGGGCACATCGGCGTCGGGCACGGGCGCGTGGGCCCGTACCGCCCGCGCCCGCCGCAGGCACTCGTTGCGGACGACACGGAACATCCACGACGCCAGCGCCCCGCTCGCCCGGAGCATCCCGATCTTGCGGTAGAGGATGATCAGGGCTTCCTGCGCCGCGTCCTCGGCGTCCTCGGGGGTCGCGCAGAGCGAGCGGGCGAAGCGCCGCACGTTCGGGTGAGAACCCGACACCAACGCGGTCATCGACTCCACGTCACCGCTCTGGGCGGCGGCGACCACCTGGTCGTCGGGCCAGGACTTGTCAGCCACGCGCCGCCTGCTTTCGCCTGCGCAGGACCACGAAGCCGCATGTGCAGAGCAGCACGGCCCCGGCGGCGACGGCGATAGCGATGAGCATGGAGGTCCTCCTCGTCTCCGTCCCGGCGTGTGCCGGGACATGTATAGGAGGCGCCGACCCGCCGAAAGGATTCCGCCTGCGCCCGAAGTGGTGTGAGCCGCGGTCGGACTTTACGCCTTTGGTCCCGTACGGGCTGATACACCCACTACGCTCCTGCATCGAGGGGGCGGTGTGGACACGACGGGGTTACTGGCGCTGGGCGCCGCGGGTGGGTCGCTGCGCGGCCTGGTCGACGCGTACAACCAGGTCGTGGCCTGGCAGGTGGCCCGCCGCGACCTCCGCAGAACCCCCGACGCCCGGGACCGCGCCCTGCCTCGTCTGACGGAGTACCTCGACCCGGTGCCCGACAGTGTCGCGACGGCCTTCCACATGGCCCTGGGCGCCGCGGGCGCCGCGATGTTCGGCCTGTCGGGACAGATCACCGGCGCTTACGCGGCGATCGCCGTCGGCATCTCCGCACCTGCGCTGCTCACCCAACTGGGCCGCGTCCAGAGCGTCAGCGAGGCCGTCACCGGCACGGCGCGCCCGGCCGCCGTCACCGGCACCGCGCCCGAACCGCCGCGGCTCGCCGGTGTCCCGGACCAGGAGGGCACGGGCTGATGGCGCCCCGGGGCGTCGCGAGGCGCACGGTCGCCTCGGTGCTCGGCATCCGGCACTCCGGCGGGGCGGCGCCCGTGGGGCCCCGGCCGCGCGGGGGGCACAGCCTGGCCCGGCGCTGTGTCGCCGCGGTACTCGGCGTACCGCTGCCGCCCGCGGCGCGACCGGCGGCCCGCCAGCCGTTGCAGGTCGTGCACGGCTGGACGGCGCCCGTCCCGCCGGACCACGAGCTGGACCTGCTCGGCCCTCCTCAGGCCCTGGCAGCGCCCCCGCGACCGCGACTGCACGCGTGGCCCGCCTTGCTGCTGGCCGCGACATGCGCGGCGGCGGCGCTGGCGATCGTCATGACAGGCGTCCGCCCGTTCCGCGGCTCCCACCACGTCGCCCCCGCGACCCAGGGTGCGCTGTTCCACCTGCTCCCCTCTCGTATCCAGCACGCCGGGAAGATCATCGTCGGGACGACGGACCAGGCTCCGATGGTGTCCCTGTCCGGCGGCGCACCGACGGGACTGGACCCCGACCTTCTGCGGGCGCTCGGACGGGAGTTGGGCGTCGAGGTCGACTTCGCCTCCACGGACCGCGGCTCCCTTGTCCAGGAGGTGATGAATGGGCGTGTCGACGTCGCGGCCGCGGGGCTCACCGTGACGGCGGCCCGCGGGCGGTACGTCGACTTCGTCGAGTACCTCACCGCCGGGTCGGTGGTCACCGTACCGGCGGCCAACCCCGGCCACATCGACTCCATCGCGGACCTGTGCGGCAAGAGGGTCGCCGTCGTGACAGGCACCACGGCCGCCGCTTCGCTCACGGCCGGGGACTGCGCGGGTGCCCCGGTGCAGACCGTGGCCGACAGCAGCCCCGTGGAGGCGCTGGAAAGCGTCCGCATCGGGGTCGCGGACGCGTCCTTCACGGACTTTCCCTCGGCCGACTACGTCGCCAGGCAACCGAACTCCCGCCTCGCGATCGTCGGCCGACAGATCGATCCCGCCCCGTACGGCTTCGCCGTCGGCAAGCAGGACGCCCAGCTCCGCCGAGCCCTCAAAGCGGCCCTGGACGCCGTCATCGACGACGGTACGTACCGGCAGATCGTCGCCAAGTACCACCTCACCAGTGGCGCCGTCAGCGCCGCCCGCGTCGACGGCGGCGCATGAGAGATCGTCCCGGCACCGTGGTCTTCCACGACCTCACATTTACGACTCGGGCCTGCGCCCCCAAGCGGTGAGCATCCCGGCGGACAGGGCGGCGCACTCGTCGGAGGCCAGGTAGCCGATCGCCTGGTCGACGGCGGCGTCGTCGACCAGGCCGGTGGCGAGCATCGCCGCCCGGCCGCGGTCCCAGGTGTCGGCCCAGAAGCGGCTGATGGGGCTGCCGGGGATCAGCGGGGGCACATGGAGTTCGGCGGCGACGGAGGTGAGGCCCGCCGCGCGGAGCAGGCGGGGGTAGGTGGGGACCCAGGTGACGTCGGTGCCGATGGTGGCGTGCAGGCCCTGCCACATCGCGCGCATCGCGGTGTCGTACGGCGTGGCGGGCGTACGGTCGCCGGAGAGGTCGACCGCGTCGCTGAGGACGAGCACACCGCCGGGCTCGACGAATTCGGCCAACGCCGTGATGACGCGCTCGCGTTCGGGCAGGTGCATCAGGACGAAGCGGGCGTGGACGAGGTGGAAGCGGCCGGGCGCGAAGCCGGGGTCGGTGATGTCGGCTTCCAGGACGTCGAGGCCGGGCACGGGGCGGGCGCGCAGGAAGCGGCCGTCGCGGTCCACGGCGAGCACGCTCGCCACATCGGCCTCGGCGAGGAGCCGGCGGGAGACCGTGCCCGTACCGGCACCGACGTCGAGGCAGCGCCAGCCGGGGCCGGCGCCGAGAGCCCGGAGCCGTGCCATCGTGATGTCGTCGTAGGCGAGGGCGCCGAAGTCGATGCGCTCGCCCTCGCCCGCCTGTTCCGGACGGAAGACGTCCTGGCCGTAGCGGCCGCCACCGGGCGTGTCCCGCGCGTCCGGCGTCACCGTACGGTCGGCGCGGCGGTGAGGGTGCGGATGTCGGTGAGTCTCATGGCCGGACCTCTTCACGCGGGGGCGGTGCTCGGCGGCCCGTCCCGAGCCCGGCCGCCGTTCCCATCCTCCACCGGCGGCGGCCCGCACGGCCGAGCGGCACGCCGTACCTGGCGGCCCATCAGATCGACACGGGGAAGCGGGCGCGGCACCGTGCGGAGTGCCGCGCCCGCGGTTCATCCGGTGTCACCTCACCCGGCGTCACCTCGTGTCATGTCACCTCACGTCAGCGCGAACTTCTGGGCCGCGCTGCCGTTGCAGTCCCAGATCTGCAGCCGGGTGCCGTTGGCGGTGTTGCCGCTCGGGTCGTCGAGGCAGCGGCCGGACTGAGGGTTGAGCAGCGAGCCGTCGCCCTGCTGGACCCAGTTCTGGCCGCCGGCGCCGTTGCAGTCCCACAGCTCGACCTGGGTGCCCGCGGCGGTGCCGCTGCCGTTGATGTCGAGGCAGCGGCCCAGGGTCCGCAGCGAGCCGTTGCTGTTGTGGTACCAGTGCTGGTCCACCGCCCAGTTCTGGCAGTCCCAGAGCTGGACGGCGGTGCCGTTGGTGCCCGTGTCGTCGGCCGCCACGTCCACGCACTTGGCGGCCGGGCCGACGGCGGGGCCGCCGCCGTTGACCGAGAACTTCTGGGCGGCCGAGCCGTTGCAGTCCCAGATCTGCAGCCGGGTGCCGTTGCCGGTGTTGCCGTTGGGGGAGTCCAGACAGCGGCCGGACTGCGGGTTGAACAGCGACCCGTCGGAGCGCTGCACCCACTTCTGGCCGCCGACGCCGTTGCAGTCCCACAGTTCGACCTGGGTGCCCGCGGCGGTGCCGTTGCCGTTGATGTCGAGGCAGCGGCCGATCGTGCTCAGCGAGTCGTCGGCGTTGTGCCGCCAGTGCTGGTCCTCGGCGTAGGTCTGGCAGTTCCACAGCTGGACGGCGGTGCCGTTGGTGCCGGTGTCGTCGGCCGCGACGTCCACGCACTGGCCGCCGGGCCCGGTGATCGTGCCCTGCGGGCCGTTGGGCACATTGGTCTCGCCCGCGTAGCCGACGGAGACGACGTTGGCCTGGACCGCGTTCTCGGCGGCGTCGCTCGGGTAGCCCGAGACCATCACACCCTCGAAGAACGTACCCATGTTGCGGTTGCTGTTGTCACCGCCGGTGCCCAGGATGATGCCGCCCTCCTGGTGCATCGGCCGGTAGCCGCCGCGTGTCGGCAGTCCGCCGCTCCACCAGGTCGACAGCCCGCCGGACTGGGAGTTGCCGCCCTTGAGGGCGTACGTCGTCTGCCCGTCGTTCTTCAACACGGCGGTCACGAACGGGCTGTTGTTGCCCTTGTTCGCGGTGTTGGAGCCGTTGTCGCCCTGGAACATGCCGTTCTCCATGTCGGCCTCGATCCACGGGCCCGAGCCGGAACACGGCTGGAAGTAGCAGGTGGTCGCGATGGAGACGGCGTCCATGTGGCCGTTGCCAGTGTCGGCCGGGGTGCTCTCGGCGTTGCCGTAGTCGAAGCAGCAGTCCGAGCCGACGTGGGTGCCGCTGGCGACCATGTAGGCGCCCTCCGCCTGGCCGTTGACGGCGACACCGGAGGCCGCGCCGACATAGCGGTAACCGACACCGGGCGAGATCCAGATGCCGTACACCTTGTGACCGCCCGCGGTGACGGCGAGTTCGCTCGCGTCCGCGCCGCGGTCCGCGGCGCCCGCGGTCCCCGACGGGCTGATCGCCAGGTCGTTGTGGCGCGCGCTCTGGTCGTAGACCTTGCTGATCTGGCACGTCGTGTTCGCACAGAACTGGTCCTGCTGCTGGGCGTTGGCGTACCCGCCCTGGGCCAGCAGTCCGATGTCCGCGCGCGCCCCGTCCGAGGCGCGCGTGACCTGGTACAGCGGGCCGTTGTACGAGGAGAACAGGGCGCGCACTGTGCTGTGCGCGGCCACACAGGGGGTGCCCGCGGAACCGTAGATGTCACAGGGCAGCGAACCGGCGGCCTGCGCCGTACCCGGCAGGCCGATCAGCGCGCCCAGCAGTACGGCGGCGGTCGCCAGCGCGGACAGCACCGACCACCGGGACCGGCGGGACCAGCGGGACCATCGGGTCCGCCGCCTGGCCAGGCGTGGCGCGTTCACCGCGCCGTCGACCGTACCTGCGGAGGTTGATCTGCGTCTTTGCATCTCGAGCTCCTGACGAGTGGGGGAAGGGAGCTGGGGGGAGAACCGATCTGCTCAACGATGTAAAGCCGGGCATCAAGATGACAGCACAGTGTTTGTGTTGTGTCCATGCCTACGGCAGCGGTGATTCCCCGCTGCCGTAGGGTGGCTGACCGCACCTGGGCGGGCTGGGTGACGGCCTGTCATTAGCGCTGTGATCAGGTGCTATTGGGCGCTGGGATACGCGCCTTCGGGTGGGTGAGGCGTCGCCGTGCGGATATTCCGGTGCGGGTGGAAGGTGCGTACGAGGCGCTCGGCCGATGGTTCTCCAGGGGTTGCCCGCGTGGGGCGGGGGTGAGAACTTGGTGGATGTTCTACATCGTTGTACACGGAGGTCGGCGGTGTGCTCCCGGTGAGGGGGACGGGGGAGGTCAGAGCAGCGTGAGGATGCGGGGGCCGTCGTCGGTGATGGCGACGGTGTGCTCGATGTGTGCGGCGCGGCTGCCGTCGATCGTGCGCAGCGTCCATCCGTCGGGATCGGTGCGGTAGTCGTTGTGGCCTCCCGCCATGAGCATCGGCTCGATGGCGAGGGTGAGACCGTGGCGCAGCGGGAAGCCGCGCCCCGGGCGTCCGAAATTGGGCACGTGCGGGTCCTCGTGCATACGGCGGCCGATGCCGTGGCCGCCGAAGTCGGACGGCATGCCGCAGGCCGCCTCGCGGGCCACGGTGCTGATGGCATAGGCGATGTCGCCGATACGGTGGCCGACCGTGGCGGCGGCTATTCCGGCGTCCAGCGCCTGCTGGGTGGCGGCGATGAGTGCGACGTCGGCGGGGCGGGCGGTGCCGACGGTGAAGCTGATCGCGGCGTCGCCGGTCCAGCCGTCCAGTTCGGCGCCGCAGTCGATGCTCACCAGGTCGCCGTCGCGCAGGCGGTAGTCGTTAGGGATGCCGTGGACGACGGCGTCGTTGACGGACGCGCAGATCACCGCGGGGAAGGGGGTCGGGGCGAAGGCGGGCCGGTAGCCCAGGAATGGGGAGCGGGCTCCGGCCTTGGTCAGGACGGTGTGCGCGGCCTCGTCCAGTTCTCGCAGGCGCACCCCGACGGCTGCGGTCTCGCGTGCGGCCGCGAGGGCCTGGGCCACTACGCGGCCGGCTTCGCGCATCGACTCCAGGGCTGTGTCGGTCTTGATCTCGACCATGGTGCGGGGCTCCTTGTGCTGTTCGTGCTTCTGCTGTGTGCGCTGCGGTGCTGCCCAATACTTATACCGGTATTAGTATCACGGGCATGGTGAGAGTTCCTTTGAGCCCGCAGGAGCGGCGGCGGGGTGAGCGCTTCGGGGTTCTGCTGCGGACGGCCCGGGGTGACCGCAGCATGGTCGAGGTCGCTGCGGCGGCCGGGGTGTCCGCGGAGACGCTCCGCAAGATTGAGACGGGGCGGGCGCCTACTCCGGCCTTCTTCACGGTTGCCGCGCTGGCGCACGCGCTCGGGTTGTCGCTTGACGTGCTTGCCGCGGCGTGTGCGGAGGAGGGCGACGACCGCGAGGGTGGTGAGGTGCGGTCGGCTTGAGGGGTCGGGGGCCGACGGGTGAGTGGGGGTGTTCGGGGCGTGGGGGTGCCCCGCCGGGCGGGGGCGCGGCGGGGCGGGGTCTGGGGCGGTTAGTTGTGGAAGGCCGTGGTGCCGTTGGGGGTGCCGAGGCCGGTGGGGCCGTCGTAGCCGGGTTCGGCTGAGCAGAGGTAGGCGGGGGAGCAGGTGCCGTTGTTGCCGGTGGTGATGTCGTTGAGTGCGGTGGTGTGGGAGTAGGGGAAGGAGCTGGGGTGGGAGCCGGAGGGCGGGGTGCCCGCGTCCGCGTAGATGCCGGTGATGATGGGGGTGGCGGCGCTGGTGCCGCCGAAGACGTCCCAGCCCTTTTCCTGGTAGCTGTCGTAGACCGCGAGGCCGTGGGCGGGGTCGGAGACGGCGGCGACGTCGGCGGTCATGCGCTTGGAGCAGCCGGTGTCCTTCTGCCACGACGGCTTGGCCTCGTAGGCGGAGCAGCCGGATCCGGTGCCCTCACCGGGCTTGGTGTTCCAGACGGTCTCGCTCCAGCCGCGCCCGTCGGAGGACCTGACCAGGTCGGTGCCGCCGACCGAGGTGACGTAGGGGGAGCTGGAGGGGTAGCCGACGCCCCAGGAGTAGTTCCAGTCGCCGCTGCCCGCGACCACGGCGACCCCGGGGTGGTCGTAGTAGTCCTTGTCGTAGGTCGGGTCGGACGAACTCTCCTTCCAGATGTAGCTGTTGGAGACGAACTTGGCGCCGAGCTTGACGGCCTCGTTGACGGCGGCGCCCATCTCGGAGACGCCGCCCTTCGTCGCCTCCACGAAGAGGATCTTGGCGTTGGGGGCGACCGCGGAGACCAGGTCGAGGTCGAGGGAGTCCTCCGCGCCCTGGTTGGCGCTGGCCTTGGGGGGCAACGGGCTGGTCTTTCCCGAGGAGTTGACCTTCTTGAAGCAGCCGTTGGCGGTGGTGCAGGCGGGCAGGCCGTACTGCTTGCGGTACGTCGCCAGGTCGCCGGCGGCGTCCGGGTCGTCGTACGCGTCGATGACCGCGACGGTCTGGCCGGAACCGCCGTTGGCGGGCAGGTCGTACGCGCTGCGCAGGTCGGCGGGGCCGTAGCCGGACGGCGTGGCGTCAGGGGTGACGCCGAGGCTGCGCACGTGCTCGGTGGGGTTGTCCACCTTCAGGACGTCGCAGGACGCCACGGTGGTGGACGGTATCGCGCAGAGCTGATGCCATGTCAGCCGCGGTGCGGCCACCGTGTGGTGGGCCGGGCCCGCATGGGCCGAGGTGGCCACGGCGAGCGTCGTGGCGGCCAGCGCGGCGACGCCGAGCGCCGACAGCGCGGCTCTGGGGCGGTGGTAGGCGTGCTTGCTCATGCATGTTCCTTTGGGAGGAGTGTGATGTGGGCATGCCAAAGTGATGGTTGGGGAGGAGTGTGGCGGTGCGCCCGGCGGATCAGGGGATGTTGTACATGGGGTTCGGCAGCTTGAAGCCGCGGTCGTCGTAGCCGCCCGCGTAGTCGCTCACCTGGTCGCCGATGGCCTCGACGAAGTCGTAACCCTGGCTCTGCTCAAGGTAATTGCGGGTGCCGGACTTGAACGGGGTGGCCGTGCAGGTGGTGCCGCAGGGCAGGTAGACCGGCGGGTTGCTGCGCGGGCGGAGATAGAGACCGTCGATCGGGAAGCCGAGGCCGGTGAGCTGGTTGCGGGTGACCGTGGTGAGTTCGTCGTGCCGGCCGGTGATGAACACGACCTTCACGCCGTGGTCGTGGGCCCAGTGGGCGAGGTCCAGCGTCGGCTGGATGACGGGGTACGTGTTGTCCGCGTTGGCCTTCGCGTCCGCCGCCGACGCGTCCGCGCCGCCGCCGAAGTCGTAGTCGGCGCTGACCGGGTAGGTGGACAGGGACGTGTCGTCGATGTCCAGCATGATGGCCGGTGTCTTCGGTGCGTGGTGGGCCAGGCGCCACTCCAGGTAGGTCTTGGCTTTGCCGATCTGCGCGGAGACGTCCGCGGCCCACTGGCTGCCGGGGCCGATGTGGTGGTGGCCCGAGGAGTCCTTGGTGTCGTGGTAGTACGTGGTGATCTGGATCTTGAGCTGGTCGAGGTTGCGCGGCTCGTGGCCGACCCGCTGGTAGTCGGGCGGCGGTGTCGTGGCGCCGCTGTCCGCGGCGGCCGCGCCGGCGCCGGCCAGGACCGCGCTCAGGGCCGCTGCCACGGCCGTCCTGACCGCCGTCGACGAGGCGGTTCTCGGGCGAGTTCTCACAGTGCTCCTCGGGGGAAGGGAGGGTGGGACCGACGGTCAGAAGACGGTGTCGGCCTGGTCGGGGACGATGCTTCCGTCGTCGCGGCGCACCGGGCCCGGGCTGCCGTCCGGGTTGGTGTAACCGGTGGTCGAGCAGGGGTACGGGGTGGCGCGCCGCGGAAGGGGCTGCAGGAACATGGGGTTGACCAGCCACCTGCCGTCCGCGTCGTCGTACGCGCGGCACATCAGCTCGGGGGCGTTGCGGTTGACCGCCAGGCGGACGCCGATCGCGTCGCCGACGAAGACCACGTCGGTGGCCGAGTCACCGGCCGCCAGCACCGCGTGCCTGCCCGGCGGCGCGGGCCGGAACGCCGCCGCGCCGTGGATGCCGAAGACGTCCTGGTTGACGAAGCACCGCTTGCCGCTCACATAGGTGAGCACCGAGTCGGCGCCGTCCGGGATGTCGCCGCACCCGCGCAGGTGCGGGGTCTGGCGGCCGTGCGCGTACAGGCTCTGGATGCCGAGTACGCGGTCGGGCGGGATGCCGAGACCGGCCGCCCAGACCTGGACGTCGATCTGCGGGGAGGCGCTGGCGACCCAGACCGCGTAGCCGTCGCGGGTGAGGGTGTGGATGAGGTCGCGCTGTTCGGCGTAGTAGCGGATCCAGCCCGTGACGTGGTGGCTGCCCACCTGCTGGGTGGTGCCGA
Source organism: Streptomyces sp. NPDC051976 (assembly GCF_040680795.1). Lineage (NCBI taxonomy): Bacteria > Bacillati > Actinomycetota > Actinomycetes > Kitasatosporales > Streptomycetaceae > Streptomyces > Streptomyces sp. NPDC051976. The sequence goes on along the minus strand of NZ_JBFAXL010000003.1, from coordinate 340,901 downwards.
CGGGGGCGGCCAGGTTCTGCGCCCGGGCGCGTTCCGCGTAGGAGGCGATCTCGGCGGCGGTGTGCCCGGTGAGCAGTTCGGCGACCCATGCGGAACCGGGGGACATCAGGCGGTGGTCGTACCCGGCGAACGCCTTCTCGCCGCCGGTGGTCGCGTTGTGGTAGACCGCGTAGATCTCGTCGGCGCAGCCGGTGTCGGTCGCCGTCGGCAGCGGCTCCCCGACCGCCGCCGACGCGTCGCAGGCGGTGCTGAGCGCACGGTCCGCCGCTGGGGTGAGGTAGCTGTTCAGGGACGACCAGTCGGCGGGGTGCAGCACCTTGTCCTCGCGCAGCACCCAGTACAGGAGTGCGTCGCCCACGTCGTTCTTGACGACCGTGTTGTCCCAGTCGAAGACGGCGACCGGGGTCGTGCCGCCAAGTGCCGTACGGCGGGCCCGAGTCGGCGCCGCGCCGCAGGGCGCGTACAGGTCGACGACCTGCTGGATGCGCGCCCGGTTGGTGCCGTACCACGCGGGGGAGTCGCTGAGGGTGGCGCAGGGGTGCCGTGGTGACGGGTTGTCAGGTGCGGCGGACGCGCTCGCCGGGGCGAAGGCGGTCGCCAGCAGGGCCAGCGCGAGGCAGGTCAGCCGGGTGCGGCGCCTGCTGCGGACGACCGGGGGTACGGGCATCGCTGCCGCCCTTCGTGACGGGGTTGTCTCGTGCGGGAGTTGGGGGGGGCGGGATGCCGCCCGGGCGCGTACCTCGTGGGACGCGGCCCCGGGCGGCGGTGCGCGCTCAGGTCACAGGCCCGCGGTCTTCTTGAGCCAGGACAGGTGCGGCGCGATCTCCGCGTACGACTTCGTCGTGTCGTCACCGCGGCTGTCGAGGGCCACTTCCTTGCCGTCGTACAAGGCGGGTCCGCCCGAGTCGCCCTTGGCCGAGATGTCAGGACCCTTCACCAGGCAGAGCGCCGGACCGCCCTGCACGTCCGTGCAGTTGGTGCCGTTGACCTTCATGTGACCGGACTTGAGGCGGTCGGAGTGGCTGCCGCCCTGCTCGGTGTCGCCCCAGCCCCAGATCTGCACGGTGGAGCCGGTGGACGGGTTGCCGCTGCCCAGGGCGAGATATGTGGTCTTGATGGGCTTGGACAGGTGCAGCAGAAGCAGGTCGCCCTTGGTGTTCGGGTCCGTGTACTTCTTGTCGACCTTGCCCTCGGTGCCGGTCTTCTCCTTCTGGGCGCCCACATAGACGACCTCGTCGTCGCCCGAGCAGTGGCCCGCCGTCAGCACCCACTGCGCCGCGATGATCGCGCCCGAGCAGATGCTGCCGCTGCCGCCCTTGGTGTAGTGGACGTCGGCCGACCAGGGCGCGCTGTCGTACTGCCCGCCGATGATCTCGGGTTGCGCGGCCTGCGCCGTACGGGCGGGGGCCGCCGGGTGGGCGGCGGCTATCTGCGCGCCGGCCCCGAGCGTCAGTGCCAGGGCCGCGGCGGCGCCGAGGGTGAGAGCGGTTTTGGGCATGGGGGATTCCCTTCGTCGGACGGTGAGGGTGAAGGTGCGGGGAAAACCGGCGGAGGAGGACGCCCGGCCTTTCCCCGGCCGACTGCGGATGAATGTAGCGGCGCCCGGGACAACCGGGTCAAGGCTTCTCAGCAGGGGAGTTGACTCCCTTGAAGGCGGCGCCGTACCTCCTTGCGTGGCAGGTCGGAAGCCTCCCAATGCCTTTTCGTTCAGTTGGGAAACTTGACAGGTCCGAGGGACCGGAACCACCATCGAGCCCCCGCGTTCTCCCTTCGCGGTCAGGCTGTTCCACTATTGGTCGTGTCACCCCCACGCACGTCAGGAAGCCCCCATGCCTGAGAGACGTCGGCCCCTTTCCGAGAGCGAACGGAACCTGCACACAGGGCTGTTCAGCGATGTACTGCGCTCCGCGATCGAGGACAGCGGACTCAGCCTCCACCGGATCAGCAGCAAACTGGCCGACCACGGCGTCAACGTCAGCGCGGCGGCGCTGAGTTACTGGCAGCGCGGCAGCCACCGCCCGGAGCGCGCCGACTCGCTGCGGGCGGTCGACCTGCTGGAGGAGATCCTCGCGCTGCCGCCCAACACCCTGATGACCCTGCTCGGCCCACGGCGTTCGCGCGGCCGCTGGGCGGCGCCGTCCACCCCGCTGCCGACGGGCTCGCTGTGGCCCCACGCGGTCAGTCTCGACAAGACGCTGACGCATCTGGAGAAGGACGCGCGTCGCTCGCTCTGGGCGGTCTCGACGGTCTACGCCCATCTGCACGAACACGTCACCGCAGACCGTACTTTCGGCCACACCCGGGTCCAGAAGGTGGTGCGTGCCGAGAGCGACGGCGTCGACCGGATCATCGCCGTGATGCACACCGACGGTTCCGCCACGCATTTCGAGGCGATCCACGCCGCGCGCCTCGGGCGTGTCCGCACCGATTCCGAAACGGGTTACACCGTCGCGGAGTTCATTCTCGACCGGGTGCTCAACACCGGCGACACCGCGACCGTGGAATACCTCTCGTACAGCGAATCTCCCGAGGCCAGCCCGCAGTGCCACACCCGGCACTCCCTCTACCGTCCGGCCGCCGTCCTCGTCATCGAGGTCGCATTCCATCCGACGGCGATCCCGGCCCGCTGTGCGGGTTTCTACTCACCCCGCCGTGGAACTCCGGAACAGAGCCTTGGCCCGCTGTGGATCGGCAACAGCAACAGCGCCCATCTGGCACTGTCCGATCTGGACTCCGGAATGTACGGAATTCGCTGGGACTGGGATTGAGGGATTGAGACCGGCCGCAGTGACCTCAGGAAGGTCCCGTCCGCGGACGCCGTGCCGCGTGGGCGAGCCGGTCGGCGAGCGCGGCGACGAGGTCGCGGAGTTCGTCGGGGCGCTCGATGACGAACGGCCGGTCCAGCGAGGCGAGTACGGCGGGCAGCCAGTCGAGGTGCTCCACCCGCATCTCCACGCGTGACCACGGTTCGGACTCCGCGGCGGGGTCCGTGATCGCGCCCGCGGCCTCCGCCACGACTGCGGTTCCCGGGGGCAGTTGGGCCAGGATCTCCTCGGCCGACCCCCGTACCCGCAAGGTCACCTCGTGGCGGTGCGGGGCGGTGGCGAGCCCCGACAGGACGCGCTGGGCCGGATCGACCCCCACGGGGGGCGGGAACGCGCCGGGGAGGATCCGCACGTCCGTGATGCGGTCCAGCCGGAACATCCTTTCCGCGCCGATCGCGGGCTCCGCCGCGGTCAGGTACCACCGGCCCGCGTGGGCGACGAGACCGGACGGGTGCAGGGTGCGTTCACTGCGGCGGCCGTCGGCCGCGGTGTAGCGGATCCACAGCGGCCGGTGGTGGTCGACGGCGTCGGCGATCGGCAGCAGGATCGCCGCCGCCGGGGCGGCGGGCTCGGCGGGTGTGCCGGCGGCGGTGGTGAAGGCCAGGGAGTGGAGCAGCGCGTCGAGTCGGCGGCCCAGCCGCTCGGGCAGCACGCGCCGGATCTTGGCGGCCGCCGTCTCACCGGCGGTGCCCGTGGCGGTCGTCAGACCGGCGCGCCGCCCCGCGACCAGTCCCAGCAGGACGGCGAGCGCCTCGTCGTCGCTCAGCATGAGCGGGGGCATGCGGTAGCCGGGGCGCAGCCGGTAGCCGCCGTAGCGGCCGCGCACCGACTCGACCGGCACGTCGAGGTCGACGAGGTGGTCGATGTACCGCCGCACCGTGCGCTCGTCGACGGCGAGCCGGTCGGCCAGTTCTGACACGGTGCGCAGGCCGCCCGACTGCAGGAGCTCCAGCAGGGCGAGGACGCGGGCGGTGGGTCGGGCCATGCCGGAAGTCTGCCGCACATACCGGGCGGATTCCGCCCGGTATTGCTTCTAGCGTGGGTGGCACAGGCACAGGACGTGCCATCGCCGAGCTGCTGTCAGCAGCGCCGACCCACCAGGAGAGAACCCATGGACTTCCTCTCGATCCGTGTCATCACCGCCGACGTCGCCCGCCTCGTGGACTTCTACGAGCGCGCCACCGGGGTGCGGGCGGCCTGGTCCAACGAGGACTTCGCGGAGCTGCGCACCCCCTCGGCCACCCTGGCGATCGCCAGTGCCCGTACGGTCCCGCTGTTCGCACCAGGCGCCGCTCATCCGGCGGACAACCGCAGCGTCATCCTCGAATTCCTCGTCGACGACGTGGACCGGCTGCACAAGGACCTGGCCGACTTCGTGGCGGACTTCGTCAACGAGCCCACCACGATGCCCTGGGGCAACCGCTCGCTGCTCTTCCGCGACCCGGACGGCAACCTCGTCAACTTCTTCACCCCCGTGACCCCGGCCGCCAAGGAGAAGTTCGCTCACTGACGCGCGGTCCCGGACAGTGCGGCGGCGCCCCGGGCGGCGACGGTGGCGACGTCGTCGGCGTACCGGGCGATGTCGTCCGGCCAGGCCGACTCCGGCTGGAGGATCAGCAGGGACACCGCGCCGTGCAGGCAGGCGCAGACGGCCCGGGTCAGCGCGTTGACGTCGCCGTCCAGGACACCGGCGTCGACGCATCGCCCCACCGTGTCGCGCAGGAACCGGAAGCAGGCGTCGGCGACCTGCCGGGTGGCGGCGGTCGCGGGCCCGCTGGCGACCAGCCGGTAGCGCAGCGGGTGGGCGAGTCCGAACCTGATGTACGCGGACCCGCGCCGGACGAGCGCGGCGAGCGGGTCCGCTGTCCCGTCACCGTCACCGTCACCGGCACCGCTCATCTCCCGGTCGAGTTCGTCCCAGACGCCGAGGCACACCGTGTGCAGCAGCGCCGACCGGTTCTCGAAGTGCAGATACACCGCCGGAGTGGTGACCCCGACCGCCTGTGCCACCGCGCGGATGGTCACCGCGTCCTCACCCGCGTCGTCGAGCAGCGCCTCCGCCGCCGCGAGCAGTTCCTCCCGCAGTCGGCCGCCGTCACCACGCTTGGCGCGGCGACGGCGGCCGTCGGTCGAGATGCGGCCGGGCTCCTCAGCCATGGGCCTTCCTGAGGGCGACGAGCTGGGTGACGCGGACGCAGAGCCGGTCCTCGTCGTCCCTGATGTCGATCTCCACCGCGACCGTCGACCTGCCGACATGGAGCGGGCGCGAGGTCGCGAACGCACCGGCGCCGTGCACCGGACGCAGGAAGTGGGTGCTCGACTCCATCGTCGCCGGGAGGGTGTCACCGGAGCCGTTCAGCGTGGCGCACACGGCGCCCGCGACGTCGGCCAGTCCCATCAGCGCCCCGCCGTGCATCGCCTCGCCGACCGTGGAGTGCTCGGTGGTGTACGGCAGTCGCGCGGTGACCGCGTCGGCTCGCAGGGATCCGAAGCGGACTCCGAGTGTGCCGGCGAACGGCACCAGCGTATGGATGTCCTGCTCGGTGAGCGTCATCTTCCGGCCTCTCGACTTGGCAACGTTAAGTTAACAGAGCCAAGTTACTGAAGCATGACGCGGCGGCCCGCGTCCAGGGCTACTTGGACTGGACGTGCCCGAGCGCCTGGGGATCGGCCGACAGCGCCTCGACGGCCGTCCACCAGGCGGGATCGCCCGGGTTCAGCCGGCTGCGGAGGTAGGCCCAGGTGAGGTGCTGGACCGCCGCCACGCGCTGCGGGTTGTCGTCGGTGGTCTCGGCGACGTCGTAGCCGGAGATGCCGCCGAGGCCGTGCTCCGCGTCGAAGAGGGTGAGCAGGGACTTGGGGCCGGGGGAGAGGAGGTACGGGTCCGCGTGCCAGTCGGGGCCCGCCACCGTCAGATGGTGCGAGGCGTCCTTGTCGCCCGCGACCACGAGAGTGGGGGTCGCCATCCGGGAGAAGTCCGGGGTCGACATGAAGGGGTAGTTCTCGGCCACGAAGTCGGTGAGGGCGTCACCGCCCCGGCCGGGGGCGGCCAGCAGGACGCCCGCGGTGATCCGGGGGTCCGCCAGGTCGACCTCGGTGCCGTCGTCGGGGTCGGTGAGCCGGGCGCCCAGCAGCAGGCTCGCGGTGTGGCCGCCCATCGAGTGCCCCGCCACGGCGACCTTGCCCCGGTCCAGGCGTCCCGCCAGCTGCGGGACGGCCGCCTCGATCGCGTCCAGCCCGTCGAGGACGCGGGACATGTCCTCGGCGCGTGAGCGCCAGAACATCGGCGCCCCGGGGGTGCCGGGGTCCAGGGTGACCGTCGCCGAGCTGAGATGGGTGGGCTGGACGACCACGAAGCCGTGCGCCGCCCAGAAGTCTGCGAGCGGCGCGTAGCCGTTCAGCGAGGAGAGGTGGTGCGAGAAGCCCTGGCCGTGCGAGAGCAGGATGATCGGCAGGCCGCTGCCGGTCACGGGCGCGGAGACCCGTACCTCCAGGTCCACCGGCCGGCCGGGGGCGGGCACCACGACCGGACTGACCGAGTGCACCGGGGTGGGCGGGGTGAGGGCGGCGGGAGGGGTCGTCGTCATGGTGGGAAGTCCCTTCGAATGCCTCCGCGGCCGGCCGGTTGCGGCCGACGGGGGGCGAGGCGGGGTGGGGAACGGCCGCTTCGGCTATGCTGGAAGCGGATCGTCGTTCCGTTTAATATACGGATCAGTGTTCCGCTTTGTCAAAGGCTGCCGGAAGGAGACGTGGTGCCCACTGCAAGCCCCTCGGGGGAAGTGCCTGAAGTGCCCGCCCGGGGCAAGCGGGCGGACGCGCAGCGCAACCAGCAGGCACTGCTCAGCGCCGCCGCCGCGGTGTTCGTCACCTCCGGGGTCGACGCGCCGATCCGGGAGATCGCGGCCGCGGCCGGGGTGGGGATCGGCACGATCTACCGCCACTTCCCGAACCGGGCCGACCTCGTCGTGGCCGTCTACCGCCACCAGGTCGAGGCGTGCGCGGAGGCCGGACCGCGGTTGCTGGCCGCCGCCGACTCGCCTTTCGCGGCGCTGCGCCAATGGGTCGACCTCTTCGTCGACTTCCTGGTCACCAAGCACGGGCTCGCCCATGCGATGCAGTCCGACAGCGGCGGCTTCGAGGCGCTGCACACCTACTTCCTCGACCGCCTGGTGCCCGTCTGCGACGAGTTGCTCGGCGCCGCGGCCGCCGCCGGTGAGATCAACCCCGGTACGCGGGCGTACGAGTTGATGCGCGGCATCGGCAACCTCTGCGTCGGACGTGACGGCGACCCCCGCTACGACCCGCGCCGGCTGGTCGCGTTGCTCCTGGACGGGCTCGGGTCACCCAGGCCCGCCTGACGCCGCCGGTCAGCTTCCCCCCGCCCCGCCCTGCCCTCCCGGCGTCCAGCGGTCCAGGATCGCGTCGAGGCCGGCGGCCAGGCCCTCGGGGCCGCCGCGGTCGGCCAGTGCCGGGGTGATCGCCCGAAGCGCGGGGAAGTCCTGCACGGGCATCCTGTGTAGCCCCAGCCGGAAGGCGGCCTCGGGCTCGTCGGGGTTGTCCACCATGGCCTGGAGGTCGGCGAAGACATAGCCGAGCACCCAGGCGCTGACCGCGCGGTACGCGGCGGCGGCCGCCCGCTCGTCGAGGCCGGACGCGAGGAGCAGCCGCAGCACGGACTCGTGCTCGCCCAGTACGGCCGGTGGCCGCCGGGCCAGTGGGACCGCGAGCATCCGGGTGGCCAGCAGCGGTACGACCTGGGGGTGCGCGAGGGCCACCTGGTAGGTCGCCTGGGTGATCCGGTGCAGTTCGCTGCGCCATTCGGGGGCGGGCGCGGCGCCGTCCGGCGCCACGGGCGAGGTGAAGCCCTCCTCGTCGAGCAGCCGGTGCAGCTCCAGGTAGAGCGCCTCGACCAGACCGTCCAGCAGCGCCTCCTTGCTCGGGGCGTACCGGTACAGGGCCATGGCCTCCACGCCCAGCTCCGCGCCCAGGCGGCGCATGCTCAGCGCGGAGAGCCCTTCGCGGTCGACCAGTTCCAGCGCGGTGGAGAGCACGCGGTCCCGGCTCAGCCGCCCGTAGCGGCCGTGGTCGGCAGCCCGCCGCCCGGTGCGCGCGGACGGCTGGCCGTCCTTGTCGTCGTCCTTCTTCCGCTCTGCCATCGTGCGTGCCCCCTGCGTGTGAGCAGATGGATCGGTGGAGCTCGGCGGGCCCGTGGACCCTTCCTTTTGACTTTACGGACATATCGTCTCAAGATGTCTATATACACCGTAAACTTAACACGTCAGGATAGGGCAGCCACTCTCCCCGTAAACGTCCTGGCCCCCGATCAGGAGCGCGTCGTCATGCCGCACCGGAATCCACCTCCAGAACCGCCGGACGAGGGCGTACCGGGCGAGCTGGCCGGTGAGCCGGAGCAGATGGGCATGGAGGAGTGGATCACCCGCGTCTCCGACGGCAACGTCGTGAAGATCACCCGGCACGGCCCGCTCTTCGGCCGGCCGCCGCGGCGTCTGAAGGCCGCCCCCGGGACCTTCGTCCCCACGCTCTCGCACCGGGACAAGATCATCATCGGCGTACTGGCCGTGGGCTGGGCCGTCTTCTTCGCCTACTTCTGGATGTGGTGGCTGAACCCGGCCCACCGGGTCACCTGGATGGGACTGCTCATCACCAGCGGGCTGCTGTTCTACCTCACCTGCCAGGCGAGCTACTTCCTGATCGCCGTCGCCCGGCTGCCCCGGGTGTCGTCCACCCTCCCGCTGCCGCGGCTGCGGCTGGCCATCGCGGTCACCCGCGCCCCCTCGGAACCGTGGGCCATGGCGAAGCGCACCCTGGAGGCGATGCTCGCGCAGGACTTCCCGTACGGGTACCACGTCTGGCTGTGCGACGAGGCCCCGGACGAGGAGATCACCTCGTGGTGCGCCCGGCACGACGTGCGGGTGTCCACCCGCCGCGGGGTCGAGGCGTACAACCGCACGTCCTGGCCGCGGCGCACCAAGTGCAAAGAGGGCAACCTCGCCTACTTCTACGATCATTGGGGCTACCGGGACTACGACGTGGTGGTCCAGCTCGACTGCGACCACCAACCGCACTCGCGGTACCTCCAGGACGTCGTCCGCCCGTTCTCCGACCCGGCCATCGGCTATGTCGCCGCGCCGAGCATCTGCGACGCCAACGCGGGCACCTCATGGGCCGCCCGGGGCCGGATGCACCGCGAGGCACCCTTCCACGGACCGTTCCAGCTCGGGCACGCCAACCGGCTCGCCCCGGTCTGCATCGGCTCGCACTACGGGGTGCGCACCCGGGCACTGCGCGACATCGGCGGGCTCGGGCCCGACCTGGCGGAGGACTTCACCACCACCTTCCTGCTCAACTCCGCGGGCTGGCAGGGCGCGTTCGCCATCGACGCCGAGGCGCACGGCCTGGGCCCCATGACCTTCGACGACATGGTCACCCAGGAGTACCAGTGGTCGCGGAGCCTGGTCGCGATGATGTTCGGGATGATCCCGCGCCACATGCACCGGCTGGCCTTCCGGCTCCGCCTGCGCTTCGCCATCGTGCTCATCTACTACCCGCTGCTGGCGGCCGGAGCGATCGCCGCCATCGCCCTGCCCGTGGCCGCCTCGGTGACCGGACAGGTGTGGGTGAGCGTCAACTACCTCGCATTCCTCGGCCACTTCTGGGCCATGTCGATCTGGCTGGTGCTCCTTCTGCTGCTGCTGCGCCGCCGCGGGCTGCTGCGCCCGGCCTCGGCTCCCGTGTGGAGCTGGGAGTTGTGGCTGTTCGCCATGGCCCGCTGGCCGTTCGTGGCCTGGGGCGTGCTCGGCGCGGTCATCCAGGAGACCCTGCGGCGCCCGATCTACTTCAAGGTGACGCCGAAGGACCGCAGCGGACTCGAACTGCTGTCGAAGCGACTGGTCCTGCCCTTCGTCTTCCTGGCGACGGGGCTGTCCGCGGCCGCCATCATCGGCGAACTGACCGGCCCCTCCGTGGGTTACGTGTTCCTGTGCATCGTCGGCGGACTCGCGTACACCGTGGTCAGCATGGCCGTGGCCGTCCTGCACGTGCGCGAGGCGTCCCGTGCGGCCGGTACCCCGCTCAGAGCCGCCTTCGCCACCGCGAGCAGGCCGCTGTTCATGTCCGCCGCCCCGCTGCTCCCGCTCGCGATCGCCATCCTGATCTATCCCCCCTACCTGGCCGCCGTCACCACCTGGTGACGCGCGCCGGCGCTGACCCGCCCGAGGAGGCCGTGACATGCGCCGCACCCTTTCCACCGCACTGGTGACCGGCGGCGCCGGGTTCATCGGCAGCCACACCTGCGTCGAGCTCCTGGAGCACGGCTTCGAGGTGATCGTCGTCGACGACTACTCCAACAGCTCGCCCGAGGTCTTCGCCCGCACCCAGCGGGTGGCGGGCCGCTTCCTCGGCGCCGTCTACGAGTTCGACCTGCGCGACCGGCAGGCACTCTCCGAGGTCTTCGACCGCCACCAGATCGACGTGGTCGTGCACTTCGCGGGCAAGAAGATGATCGGCGAGTCCGTACGGAAGCCCATCACGTACTACGACGTCAACGTCGGCGGCACCCTCAGCCTGCTCTCCGTGATGCAGGAACACGACGTCCACCGGCTGGTGTTCTCCTCGTCCTGCTCGATCTACGGGGAGGCCGAGCGGATCCCGCTCACCGAGGCCGACCCGGCCCGGCCCACCAACCCCTACGCCACGTCGAAATGGGCCTGCGAGCAGATACTCGACGACATCTGCCGCCGCCACGACGACTGGACGGTGCTCTCCCTGCGGTACTTCAACCCGGCGGGCGCGCACCCCAGCGGCCTCCTCGGCGAGGTCCCGCGCGGCGCGCCCGGCAATGTGATGCCGTACATGGCGCAGGTGGCGTCCGGCCGCCGCGAGCGGCTGGACGTGTACGGCGACGACTACCCCACCAGCGACGGCACCGGAATCCGCGACTACATCCATGTGATGGACGTGGCCGAGGCGCACCGGCTGGCGCTGGAGCACCTCCCGGACGGCAGCGGCATGCAGGTGTTCAACCTCGGTCTGGGGACGGGCACTTCGGTGCTCGAACTCCTGGCGGCGTTCAGCGACGCCTGCGGCCGCCCGATCCCGTACAAGGTGGTGGACCGCCGCCCCGGCGACGTCACCGCCCTCGTCGCCGACCCCAGCGCGGTGGCACGCGCCTGGGGCTGGCACGCCACCCGCGACCTGGCCGCCATGTGCCACGACGCGTGGCACTTCGAACAACTCAACCCAGCGGGCTACGCGGGCCGCACATGAGCGGTCCGCTTCCCCGCCCAGCGGCGGCGTCCGTCCCGGTCCACGCCGCTCCCGATCCTCCAACCCTTGGGAGGTAGCCATGAGGATGACGGTCATCGGCACCGGATACGTCGGGGTCGTTCACGCGGCCACGATGGCGGACCTCGGACATGAGGTCCTCGGTGTGGACATCGACGAAGATCGCATCGCCGCACTGGCCGACGGCACCCCGCCGGTCTACGAGCCCGGTCTGCAGGACCTGCTGCAGCGCACCCTGGCCTCCGGCCGGCTGCGCTTCACCTGCGACATGTCGGAGGTGGCCGGCTTCGCCCCCGTGCACTTCGTGTGCGTGGGCACCCCGCAGATGCCCGGTTCGAAGTCGGCCGACCTGCGCAGTGTGGAGGCCGTCGTGGACGGCCTGGCACCGCATCTGCACCCCGGGGACCTCATCGTCGGCAAGTCGACGGTGCCGGTCGGCACGGCCGTCCGGCTGGCCGAGCGCCTGCGGACGCGGGCGCCGGGCGCCGGTATCGCCTGGAACCCCGAGTTCCTGCGGGAGGGCTTCGCGGTACGGGACTCCGCGTCCCCCGAGCGCATCGTGGTCGGCGTCAGCTCGGCGCACGGCGAGTCCGTGCTGCGCCGGATCTACGCGCCGATGCTCCGCGCGGGCGTGCCGTTCTTCCGTACCGACCCCAACACCGCGGAACTGGTCAAGGTCGCCTCGAACTCCTTCCTCGCGACCAAGATCTCCTTCATCAACGCCATGGCCGAGGTGTGCGACGCGGTCGGCGCCGACGTGGTCACCCTGGCCGAGGCGGTCGGCGCGGACTCCCGTATCGGCCCCCGCTTCCTGCAGCCGGGCCTGGGCTTCGGCGGCAGCTGCTTCCCCAAGGACATCCGCGGCTTCATGGCACGCGCCGAGGAGCTGGGCGTCGGCGGGGCGGTGTCCTTCCTCCAGGAGGTCGACGAGATCAACACCCGGCAGCGGGTGCGGACCGTGGACCTGGCGACCCGTCTGGTCGGCGGGGACTTCGCGGGCCTCAACGTCGCCGTGCTGGGCGCCGCGTTCAAGCCGGACAGCGACGACGTGCGCGACTCGCCGGCCCTGGCCGTCGCCGACGCCCTGCAGCGCAAGGGCGCCCGGGTGCGGGTCCACGACCCGGAGGCGCTGGACAACGCCCGCGCCGCCGTCCCCACGCTGCAATACACCCTCGACGTCCCCAAGGCGTGCGAGGAGGCCGATCTGGTGCTGCATCTGACGGCCTGGCCCGAGTACCAGGCCATCGACCCCGTGGCGCTCGCCCTCCTGGTGCGCGAGCCGGTCGTCCTGGACGCGCGCAACGCCCTCGACGCCCAGCTGTGGCGTGAGTCCGGGTGGTCCGTGCACGCTCCGGGCCGCCCCCAACCGCAGGAGTAGTCATGCGTGTCGTGGTCACCGGCGGAGCCGGGTTCCTGGGATCGCACCTGTGCGACGCCCTGATCGCCAGAGGCGACCTCGTGTGGTGCGCGGACGACCTGTGCACCAGCGGCCCCGCCAACCTCCGTCATCTGCTGCGCGAGCCCCGGTTCCACTTCGCCCGCAGCGACATCAGCCGCAGCCTGGACGTGCCGGGGCCGGTCGACGCCGTGGCGCACCTCGCCAGCCCCGCTTCCCCGCCCGACTACCACAGCCTGCCGCTGCAGACCCTCGCGGTGGGCAGCCGCGGCACCGAGAACGCGCTGGGGCTGGCACTCCGGCACCGGGCGCGCTTCGTGCTCGCCTCCACCAGCGAGGTGTACGGCGACCCGCTGGTGCACCCGCAGCCCGAGGAGGACTGGGGGCACGTCAACCCGATCGGGCCGCGCAGCGTGTACGACGAGGCCAAGCGCTACGCCGAGGCGGTCACCATGGCCTACCGGCGCAGCGAGGGCGTCGACACCGGGATCGTCCGGATCTTCAACACCTACGGGCCGCGCATGCGCCCGTACGACGGCCGGGTGGTGTCGAGCTTCGTCCGCCAGGCGCTGCGCGGCGAGCCGCTGACCGTGTACGGCGACGGCAGCCAGACCCGCAGCTTCTGCTACGTGGACGACCTGGTCCGCGGCCTGCTCACGATGCTCGACGCGGACGTGCCGGGCCCGGTGAACCTGGGCAACCCCGAGGAGCGCACGGTGGGCGAGCTGGCTCGGCTGGTGATCGAGCTGACCGGCTCGGGCTCCCCGGTACGGCGGCTGCCGCTGCCCGAGGACGACCCGACCCGCCGCTGCCCCGTCATCGCCCGGGCCCGCGAGCAACTCGGATGGAGTCCCGAGATCACGTTGCGGGAGGGTCTGCGGCATACGGTGGAGTGGTTCCGGTCCGGGCCGTCGCAGGACGACGAGGCGCGGCCCCGCCGGATCAGCCGTGACGCGGCAGGCGTCTGACGACGATCCGACGGAAGGGGCCGCAGATGAGGGTTCCCGCGGGCCCAGCGGCGGGCCGCCGCCCCCCGGGCCTCCGCGGCACCTCCGCGGCCGCCGTCTCGGTGCTGGCCCTCGCGGCGGCGAGCGGCTGCAGCTCGCTCCCGCACTACCGGCCCGGCCACACGTACTACGTCAGTGCCTCGGGCAACGACCACAACGACGGCCGCTCCACCGGCAAGGCGTGGCGCACCCTGGCGCACGCCGACCGGCAGCAGCTGCTCCCCGGCGACCGGCTCCTGCTGCAGGGCGGCACTCGCTTCACCGGCGGCCTCACCGTCGGCAAGGGCGACGCCGGGCGGGCCGACCTGCCGGTGGTCGTCGGCTCCTACGGCACCGGGCGGGCGACCGTCGCCCCCACCACCGGGCCCGGCGTCAGCGTCTACGACACCGGCGGGGTGGAGATCCACGACCTCGTCGTCACCGGGAACGACAGGACCCTCAGGGGACCGACCGGCGTGATCGTCTACAACGACCTGTCCGGCACCGAGCGGCTGGACCATGTGGTGGTCTCCGGCGTGGACGTCTCCCGCTTCGCGATCGGGGTGGCCGTGGGCTGCGCCGGCCACTCCGCGGGCTTCCGCGACGTCCGCGTCGCCGACTCCGTGGTGCACGACAACACCGACGACGGCCTGCTGACGTACGGCCCCAGGATCGACGTCAAGCACCCCAGCTACCCCCACCAGAACGTCGTGGTCACCGGCGTGCGGGCGTACCGCAACCAGGGAGACCCCACGTCGAAGAGCCACAACACCGGCAGCGGCATCGTCATCGGCGGCGTCGAGGGCGGCCGGGTGGAGCAGTCGGTGGCGCACGACAACGGGGCCCGGTCGGCCGCCGACGCGCTGGAGGGCCCGGTGGGCATCTGGGCCTACGACGCCACCGGGCTGACCATCCAGCACAACTGGTCGTACGACAACCGCACCCCCGCGATCGTGGACGGCAGCGGCTTCGGCCTGGACCAGAACGTGTCGTCGACGACCGTGCAGTACAACCTCGCCAGCGGCAACGACGGGCCCGGCTTCCACGCCTTCACCAACCTCACCGACGGCGGCCACAAGGACAACACCATCCGGTTCAACATCAGCAGCGGCAACGGGCGCAAGCTGCCGCAGAACGGCGGCATCGACGTCCACGGCACGGACATCCGGAACCTGCGGATCTACAACAACACCGTGGTGATGACGGGCACGGGCGACAAGGCCGGGCCCGCGCTGCGGCTGCGCAAGAACCCCACCGGCGTCTCGGTGCGCAACAACATCCTGATCACCGCGGGCGGCCCCGTGGTCTCCGCGGCCACCGCGTACACGCCGCAGCAGGTGGTTCTGCAGGGCAACGACTACGTGTCCGCGGGCGGGCCCTGGTCGGTGCTCTGGGGGGACACCACCTACCGCTCGCTCGCCGCCTTCCGCACCGGGCAGCAGCAGGAGCAGGCCGGGGGCAAGCCCACCGGACTCACCGCGGACCCCTGCCTGGCAGGAGGGAAGACCCCGGCGGTCACCGCCCCCAAGGCGGCGCCCCTGATCGTGCCGACCTGCGACGCGGTGGCCGGAAAGGGCGTGGACCTACGCGCCGGGTTCGGCATCGACCCCGGCCCCACGGACTGGTTCGGAGCCCCTCTCACCAGCCCCACGCTCGTCGGAGCGGCCAACCTGCGGACCTCGTGACGCGGGCTTAGCCTGGAGGAATGCGGTACCCGATGGAGCGCATGAATCGGGTGATGGTGTGCTATGTCGCGGTGGTGGTCCTGCTCACTGTCGTCTATCTGACGACGCCCGACAGGCGCACCGTCACATGGGCGGGGATCGGCTTCGGCTCGGCCGCGGCGATCCTCTTCGGAATCCGCACCAACCGCCCGGCGCACGCCTGGCCCTGGTACATGCTGGCGGCGGCCAACTTCGCGTTCACCGCGGGCGACACCGCGTACAACGTGCTCAACAGGTTCTACCACGAGGCGAATCCGTTCCCCTCGGTCGCCGACGGCTTCTACCTCGCCACGTATCCGCTGTTCGCCGCAGGGATGTTGGGCTTCATCCGCTACCGGTCCACCGGCCGTGACCGGGGCGCACTGCTCGACGCCCTGATCCTCACCACGGGGCTCGGGCTGCTCTCCTGGACCTGGCTCATCAGCCCGAACACCACCGCGCCCGGCACGACTTGGATACAGAAGGTCATCTCCATCGCCTATCCGCTCGGCGACATCCTCATCCTGGCGATGCTGGCCCGGCTGCTGACGCCCGGCACCGCCTGGTCGCCCGCCATCCGCCTGCTGACGGTGGGCACGCTGGGCCTGCTGGTCTCCGACGTGCTGTACGGCCTGCTGCAACTCAACGGCACCTGGCAGGTGGGCACGCCGATGGACCTCGGCTGGGTGGTGTTCTTCACCGCGTGGGGCCTGTCCGCGCTGCACCCGTCCATGGCGGGGCTGACCGAGCGCGCGCCCTCCCGGCAGTCCGGTCTGCGCCGCCCGCTGCTCGCCCTCCTCGTGCTCGCCTCCCTGCTGGCGCCCGCGCTGCTGCTCTACGAAGCGATCCGGGGCCAGCTGAAGGACGCCCTGGAGATCGCGGTGTTCTCCGCGCTGCTGTTCCTGCTGGTGATGGCCCGGCTGTCCGGGCTGATCGCGGTGCACCTGAAGGACCTGGCCACCGAACGGGGCCTGCAGGGGGCGGCCGCGTCGCTGGTGTCGGCGGCCACCGTGAAGGACATCGCGCAGACGGTGGAGGACGCCGGGCGCGCCCTGTTCAAGCCGAACGGGCAGCACGAGGCGGTGCTGCTGACCGGCGGGCCCGAGGGCACCGAGCTGACCGCGGTCGGCACCGGCACCCGGCTCTGGCAGTGGGGGATCGTCCGCGACGGCCGTACCGGCCACCCCCTGCCGCCCGGGACGCCCGACCACGGTTCGAGGCTGCTCGCCCTCGCCGACCTGGGCCCGTCGGCCGCCGCGGAGCTGGCGGACGCCCCCGCTGTGCTGCTGTGCCCGCTGGTGGTGCACGACCGGCCCGGTACCGACGGTGTTCCGGGCGCCCTGGCGGTGACAGGCACCCGGGAGGAGCTGGCCGAGCGGTCACGCGCCTGCGAGATGCTCGCCTCCCAGGCCGCGTTGGCCCTGCACCGGGTCGCCCTCGGCCAGGAGGTCGTCCGCCGCAACAGCGAGGCGTACTTCCGCACGCTCGTGCACAACACCTCGGACGTCATCTTGATCCTCGACGACGACGACACCGTGCGCTACGCCAGCCCGTCGGCCGAGGCGCTGTTCGGCCGGCAGCAGTTCGAAGGGGTCGCGCTGGCCGGGTTCCTCACCCCCATGGACCGGGTCCGGGCGCTGCGCGCGCTCGCCGGGATGCGCGCCGGGGGCTCGGCGGACAGCCGTGAGGACTGGCAGGTCGAGCGGCCCGGCGGCGAGCACATCGATGTGGAGGTCCGCTGCAGCAACCTCCGGCACGACCGCACCGTCGAGGGCCTGGTGCTGACACTGCGGGACGTCACCGAGCAGCGGCAGCTCGAACGGGAGCTGACCCGGCGGGCGTTCCACGACTCGCTGACCGGCCTGCCCAACAAGGTGCTGCTGCTGGAGCGGGCCGAGCGCGCGCTGCTGCGCGGCGCCCGCGACGCGACCGTCACCTGCATGCTCTTCGTCGACCTGGACGACTTCAAACTGGTCAACGACACCCGTGGCCACGCCGTCGGCGACGAACTGCTGATCTCGATGGCCCGGCGGCTGACCGCCACGCTGCGGGCCAGCGACACCGCCGCCCGCGTCGGCGGCGACGAGTTCGCGGTGCTGATCGAGGGCGCGAGCGACCCGCGGGAGGCCGAGGTGCTCGCGGCGCAGCTCGTGCACAGCCTCTCCCAGCCCTTCCGGCTGCCCGGCGGCACGATCGGCGCCTCGGCCAGCGTGGGCATCGCGAGCGCCCTCGACAGTTTCTCGGCGGAGGAACTGCTCGCCCACTCCGACCTGGCGCTCTACGCGGCGAAGGCCGCGGGCAAGCGGCAGTGGCGCCATTACGAGGCCGGTCTGGACACCATGGACTCCGGGCTCCTGGAACCCGACCTGCTCCAGGCGGAGTTGGAGGACGCCATCGGCAGCGACGGTCTGCGGCTGCACTACCAGCCGATCGTGGAGATCCGCAGCGGCGACCTGACCGGCTTCGAGGCACTCGTCCGGTGGCGGCACGACCGGCGCGGGCTGCTGGCGCCGGACCAGTTCATCACGCTGGCCGAGGAGACGGGGCACATCCGGCCGCTGGGCACGTGGGTGCTGCAGCACGCGGCCGCCCACGCCGCCCGCTGGCAGCGCGAACTGCCCCGGGCCGATCCCCTGAAGGTCAACGTCAACGTCTCCGCCTCGCAGTTCCGCGAACCCGGCTTCCTCGACGAGGTGCGCGACGTCCTCGACACCTCGGGACTGGCCGAGGGCTCCCTGGTGCTGGAGCTGACCGAGACCGTGCTGATGCACGAGGACCAGCAGATCCTCGCCGCGATGGACGGCCTCAAGGACCTCGGCGTGACGGTGGCGATCGACGACTTCGGCTCGGGCATCTCGTCGCTGAGCTATCTGCGGGAGTTCCCCGTCGACATCCTGAAAATCGACCGGTCCTTCATTCAGGACATTGCGTCAGATCAGCGGCAGGTAGCCCTTATCGAGGGTATTCTGCGCATTGCCGACACTCTTGGTGTCCAGGCCATCGCCGGGGGCATCGAGCACCCGGCGCAGCGGGACCGGCTCGTGGACATGGGCTGCCGCTTCGGCCAGGGATACCTGTTCGCCCGTCCCATGCCTGCGGACGAGAGCGAGCGACTCGTGCGGTCCCTCCACGAGGTGGGGCCGCCCCGGCTCACCGGAGTGGTGGCGGGCCGTCCGGACTCCGCCCCCGGCGGAGCCGTCCTGTCGCCACCGCGACGGGAGAGGGGCGGGCCCGAAGCGGAGGAGGACCACATGGGCGTGGCACGGGGAAGCGGCGAGGACTCACCCGCCCCGCGGTGGCGGGAACTCCAGCGGCTGCGGGAGTCGAGTCCGATGTCCGACGCCGTCATCGAGGAGGTGCGCGGGCGCCGGATCCGCAGCGACGGCCAGTGGCTGATCGACTTCGCCTCCTGCAACTACCTGGGCCTGGACCTCGACGCCGAGGTCATGGCCGCCATCCAGCCCGAGGTGCACCGCTGGGGTACCCATCCGAGCTGGTCGCGACTGCTCGGCAGCCCCCGGCTCTACCCGCAGATCGAGGAGCGGCTGACCGATCTGCTGCAGGCCCCCGACACCCTGCTGCTGCCGACGATCACCCTCATCCACGCCGCGGTCATCCCGCTGCTCGCGGACGGCGGGCATCTCTTCGTCGAGGCCCACGCCCACCGTACGGTCTTCGACGCCTGCCAGATCGCCCGCGGGCAGGGCGCGACCGTGCACCGTTTCCACGCCGACCGGCCCGAGGAGCTGCCCGCCCTGCTGGACGCGGTCCCCCCGCACGCCAACCGCCTGGTGTGCATGGACGGCGCCGACAGCATGACGGGCAGGCTGCCCGACCTGCCGCGCCTCGCCGCGATCTGCCGGGAGCACGACGCGCTGCTGTACATCGACGACGCGCACGGCTTCGGGGTGATCGGCGAGCGCAGGCCCGACGAGAGCTGCCCGTACGGGGCCCGCGGCAACGGCATCATCCGGCACTTCGGGGAGACCTACGACAACGTGGTGCTCGTCGCCGGGTTCTCCAAGGCGTACTCCTCGCTGCTGGCCTACCTGGCCCTGCCGACCGACCTGAAGAACCACCTCAAGGTCGCCGCCGCGCCCTACCTGTACTCGGGTCCCTCCCCGACCGCGTCGCTGGCGACGGCGCTGGCCGGGCTGGAGGTCAACGACCGTCGCGGTGACGCCATCAGGGCCGACCTGTACCGCAAGACCGCCCGCGTCCTGGACCAGCTCGGCCGGCTGGGCGTGGGCATCCCCAGCAGCCACGGGCTGCCCATCATCGAGGTCCCGCTGGCCGACGCGGCCGACCTGGACGCCGTCGCGCTGTTCCTGTGGAAGCGCGGCATCTATGTGACCCTGGCCCCGTATCCGCTCGTCCCCCGCGACCGGGTGGGGGTGCGGCTGCAGATCACCGCGGCCAACACCGACGACGACATCGACCAGCTCAACGAGACGCTGGCCGCCACCGCCGACCGGTTCGCGCTGCAGCCGCGGCCCTGACGCCGGGTCATCCGCCATGTCTGACACGCCCGGGCCCCTGCGCAACGACGACACCGAGTGGGACCGCTGGCCGGTCCAGCGGTACCTGGCCGAGAACTACCGGCTGCTGCACCCCATCGACGCGGCCGTCATCCGGCACCACTCCGCCTTCTACCGGCGGTTCGCGCCCGGCGCCGCCGGGAAGTGCCTGGAGTTCGGGGCCGGCCCCAACCTCTACCCGCTGATGCTCGCCGGGGCCGCCGCCCGGCACATCGACGCGGTCGAGCTGAGCAGCGCGAGCGTCGGCTACCTCACCGGCCAGCTCGGCGACGGCCCGGACGCGAGCTGGCTGCCGTTCTACGCCCTGTGCCGCGAGCTGGACCCGGCGCTGCCCGTGACGCTGCCCGCGGCGCTGGCCCGGATCCGCGTGGTGCACGGCGACGTCCGCGCCGTACCCGCCGGGACCTACGACCTGGCCTCGATGAACTTCGTGGCGGAGAGCGTGACCGAGGACGCCGACGAGTTCGCCGCGTTCTGCCGGCTCTTCATCCACGCGGTACGGCCGGGCGGCCACCTGGTCGCCGCGTTCATGGAGAACATGCCGAGCTACCGCATCGGGGACTCCCCGCTGTGGCCCGGCTACCCGGTGGATGCCGATACCGTACGGGAGGTGTTCGCGCCGCACACCGACGAGTTGCGGATCACCCGGCTGGGCTCCGACCCCACGCTGCCCGACTACGGCGACACCGGCATGGTGCTGCTCACCGCGGTCAGGCGGAACGGCGCGCGCTGAGCGCCGGGAACCGCCCCGCCCCGGCGTCCCGCAGCGCCAGGGCCGCGTTGACGAGCGCGATGTGGCTGAACGCCTGTGGGGTGTTGCCGAGTTGACGGCCCGTCACCGGATCCCAGACCTCGGACAACAGCCCCACGTCATTGCGCACGCCGAGGACCGCCTCGAACGCCGCACGCGCCTCGGCGGTCCTGCCGGTACGGGCCAGCGCGTCCGCCCGCCACAAGGAGCAGGCCAGGAACGCCCCTTCGGGCCCCGGCACCCCAGCGCCGTCGAGATCCTGCCCGTCCCCGTCCGCGGCCGCGGACCGGCGCAGGAAGCCGTGGTGGTCGAGCGCGCCCATCGCCGCCACGGTGCCCCCCACCCGCGGGTCGTCCGCGGGCAGGAACCCCACCGCGGGGATCAGCAGCCCCGAGGCGTCGAGCACCCGGCCCCCGTAGAACTGCACGAACGCGCCCAACTCCGCGTCCCAGCCCCGCTCGCACACCTCGCGGTGGATGTCGTCGCGCAGCGCCCGCCACTGCGCGACCGGCCCCGGGTGCCCGGTGATCTCCTGGATCCGCAGGGCGCGGTCCGCGGCCACCCAGCACATGACCTTGGAGTGGACGAACTGCCGCCGGGGCCCGCGCGCCTCCCAGCGCCCCTCGTCCGGCTCCCGCCAGTGCTCCTGGAGGAAGCCCATCAGGGCCCGGACGAGCCCCCAGACATGGTCCTCGACCGGCACGCCCGCCCGCAGCGACAGATGCAGGGTGTCCAGCACCGCGCCGTACACGTCCAGCGGGAACTGCCCCGCCGCCGCGTTCCCGAACCTCACCGGCGCGGACCCCTCGTAGCCCGGCAGCCACCCGGCGGGCGCCTCACCGGGCAGCCGCCGCTGCCCGGCCAGCCCGTACAGGCTCTGCAGATCCGCCGGATCGCCGGCCACGGCGCGCAGCAGCCACTCCCGCCAGGCCACGGCCTCCTCCCAGTAGCCGCTGCGCAGCAGGCAGGACAGGGCGAATGTGGCGTCGCGCAGCCAGCAGAAGCGGTAGTCCCAGTTGAGCCGTCCCCCGACGCGCTGCGGCAGGGACGCCGTGGGGGCGGCCACGATGCCGCCGGTGGGGGCGTAGATGAGGGCCTTGACGGTGACCAGGGAGCGGACCACCGCGTCCCGCCAGGGGCCGCGGTAACGGCACTTCGCCGTCCAGCGCCGCCAGTAGTCCAGGGTCCGCGTCAGCCCGTCGAGGGCGTCGAAGGACGGCGGCTCGGCCTCGTGCGAGGGCACCCAGCTGAGGACGAAGGCCAGCCGCTCGCCCTCCCGCACGGTGAACTCCAGGAGGGTGCCGTCCTCGGTGACCTGCACCGACGCCCGCGGGTCCGCGGTCAGCCAGACGGAGTCAGGCCCCGCCACCGACAGCACCTGGGCGTCCGCCACACGGGTCCAGGGCCGCACCCGGCCGTGGTTGAAGCGGGGGCGCAGCTCACCGCGCATGGGCACGGTGCCCTTCAGGCCCTCCACCACGCGCACCACATGCGGCAGCCCGCTGCGCGGCGGCATGAAGTCCGTGACCGTGACCGAGCCGAAGACCGAGTCCCAGCGCGACTCCAGGACCAGCGAGTCCGCCAGGTACCGCCGGTGGTTGCAGGGCCGGTGGTTGCTCGGGGCAATCCGCCAGAAGCCGTGCCGCGCGTCCCCGAGCAGCGCGGCGAAGCACGCGGGGGAGTCGAAACGGGGTACGCACATCCAGTCGATCGAGCCGTCCCTGCCGACCAGGGCGGCCGTCTGCAGGTCGCCGATGATCGCGTAGTCCTCGATCATCCCGGCCATGCGCCGCTCCTCGCCGCATCACCGCGGCACCGTGGTCACCCGCCCCTCCACGCTATCGCCGCGGCCCGGCCCCCGCATGTCGCGGCCCCGGGCGGTGTATCAGGTGTCGAGAGCGGCGTCGTAGTTCCACGCGAGGTTGAGCGAGCCCGCGAACCACGGCTCGAAGTGCACGTACCGGCCGTTCTCCAGGTAGACGTTCACGAAATGGTCGGTGTTATTGACGATTGACGCGGCATTCCCGTAGACGTTCGCGCCATGCCCGGAACCGTTGGCCCAGTGGGAGAACGTGCAGCACGACAGGTCGATGTGATGCTGGCCCGGGGACCAGTTCTCGAACGAGCCCCAGCCATTTCCGGGCGAGTTGAAGTAAAGGCACACGGAATTGCTCGGGCACGTCTCGACCCCGCCGGGCGGCGCGTCGGCCTTCGCGCCTCCTGTCGCCAGACCCATCGCGCCGAGCGTGATGGTCGCCACCGCGGCGGCCTGGGCCGCCCGACGTCCGGTGCTTGTGCGCATTGCATCCCCCTACGAATCCACGGTGCACGACAAACCGAGGGAAAGGAGCCATGGCATGCCGACGACCGCCCCCCTCGGGAGTCGATGCTATGGCCATGAAGGCCGGTATGAAAGGTTCCCTTTGTGCGGTGATGCACACATCGTGGTCCGCCGTCGGCGGCCATTTCTCGTGCGTTCCGTGCCCTCGCCGCCGCAATTCGCCCGTTCCGTGGAAACCGCACGGCCGTGAGCGGCCGCGCGCCCCGGGGGCTCTATGGTGCTGTGAGCGGATCCACGCCGGCGCGGCGGACGGAGGGCAGTGGGAGAGATGTCGGAGCAGCCATGGAGCGGGCAGGGACTGCCGCCTGCCGCGGCGGAGCGGATGGCCGCCGCCAAGGCGGGCGGGACATGGACGTCCGCGCTGTCCACCGGGGAGTTCGCGGCGATCCGGTCGGTCGGCTTCGAGCCCGTGGGCCAGGTGATGGGGTCGGCGGTCTTCCACATCGGGCGCAGCGGCCGGTTCTGGATCTACCACGACTGCCAGTACCCGGGGGCCGGGTTCGGGTACAGCTACGGCGACATCGGGAAGGCGCCGGTCGCCGTGTCGGGGGCCGGGGCGCCGTCCGCGGACCTCGTCGCGGTGTTCGACACCGCCCGGCGTACCGCGCTGGACCGGATGTCCACGGAGTGCCGGGCACTCGGCGGTGACGGCGTGGTGGCCGCCGCCCTGACCATGAGCCCGTTCCTGGCGCAACCCAACTGCCTGGAGTTCCAGGTGATCGGGACGGCGGTACGGGCCCGCGGCGCGTACCGTCCCGGGCGGCCGTTCACCTCGCACCTGGACGGGCAGGGCTTCGCGAAGCTGCTCGGGGCCGGCTGGGTGCCCGTCGAGCTGCTGGTGGGCATGTCGGTCGGGGTGCGGCACGACGACTACCGCACCCAGTCGCAGACGTACTCCTGGCGCAACGTCGAGATGAGCGGCTGGAGCGAACTGGTGCACGTGGTACGCGCCGACGCGCGGCGGCAGTTGCAGCTGCAGGGCGCCGGGCGCGGCGGCGACGGCGTGGTCATGGCGGACAGCCGTCTGCGGGTGTGGAAGGAGTCCTGCCTGCGGGCGCGCAACCGCAGCAACTCCGAACAGGAGGACCACGTGGCGGAGTCCACGATGGTGGGCACCACCATCGCGCGCTTCCGCGCCCGGCAGGAACCGCCGCGGACGCTGTCGGTGCTGCCGCTGGGCGCCCGCGGGGACGTGCTGCGCAAGCGGCTGGCGGCGGTGGCGTCCAGCCCGTACGGGGACCGTGGCGAGTACCGGCGGCTGGTGCAGGAGATCGATGAGTTGGACGAGTGACGAGTAGATGAGGGGTAGTGACATGACGGACGCACAGCCGAGCGCCGAGGGCGTTCCCGCCGACGCGATGCGGCGGTTGGCGGAACTGGAGCCGGGCAAGCCGGGTTCGATCTTCACCAGCGACCTGTCGGTGAACGAGTTCCTGCTGGTGCGCGAGGCGGGCTTCAAACCGATCGGCCTGGTGCTGGGCAGTTCGATCTACCACGTCGGCATCCAGATCGGCCGCTGGGGGAAGAACCAGGAGCTGGATACCCTCAGCCAGGCGATGTACCACGCCCGTGAGCTGGCGATGACCCGGATGGAGGCGGAGGCCGCCGCGCTGGGTGCCGACGGCATCGTCGGGGTCCGGCTGACGGTGGAGGCACGCGAGTTCGGCAACGACATCGCCGAGTTCATCGCGATCGGCACCGCCGTCAAGGCCGACAACCCGCCTCCCGGCGGCGGCAGTTGGCGCAACAACAAGAACCAGCCCTTCACCTCGGACCTGTCGGGGCAGGACTTCTGGACGCTGATCCGCGCCGGATACGCCCCGCTCGGCATGGTGATGGGCACCTGCGTCTACCACATCGCGCACCAGAAGATGAGCGCCGTGTTCTCGAACATGGGCAAGAACGTCGAGATCGAGCAGTTCACGCAGGCGCTGTACGACGCCCGCGAGCTGGCGATGGCCCGCATGCAGGCGGAGGCGGAGTCGCTGCACGCGGAAGGCGTCGTGGGCGTGCAGCTCAACGCCCACAACCACCGCTGGGGCGGCCACACCACCGAGTTCTTCTCGATCGGCACGGCGGTTCGGCCGCTGCGGCCCGACCACGAGATCGAGCGGCCCACGATGGTGCTGAGCCTCGACGGATGAGAAGCTCGGCGTCCGGCTGTCGGATCGGTTCTTGAGTACAAGGAAACACACGATGAGCGAGCAGGGATCTTCACCGGGACGGCCGGAGGACGAGGACGCCGCGGGCGACGCGGCGGGCGGCGGCGGGCAGCCGGAGCCGGACACCTCGATCGACATGCTGGCCGCGACCCTGCGCAGGGACTCGGCGGACCTGGACCTCTACGCCAGGGTGCTGACCGAGTCGCTGGCGGACGCCCTGCCGCCCGGCGCGGTCACCGTCGCCCGCAAGCGCGGCATGGCCGACCGGCTCGCCGGACGCCAGGGCACCGTCGAGAAGCTCGAGGTGTCGCTGGACGAGCGGCGGCTCGTCCTCACCCTGGCGCACGGCCGCCCGCAGGGAGAGGTGGCCACGGTCGTGCGCGGCGTGGTGCTCTCGCGCAAGCCCGTGCCGCTGGACGAGTG
The DNA here is from genome assembly GCF_040680795.1 of Streptomyces sp. NPDC051976. Lineage (NCBI taxonomy): Bacteria > Bacillati > Actinomycetota > Actinomycetes > Kitasatosporales > Streptomycetaceae > Streptomyces > Streptomyces sp. NPDC051976. The sequence continues at coordinate 315,472 of NZ_JBFAXL010000003.1, read as the reverse complement.
GGCGAGGGAACTCGCGACCGCGGTGGCCGTCCGGGCCCGCTCCGACGCCCGCGCCCGCACAGCGCTGGAGAAGCTGGTCCTGGGCGACTGAGCCCCTCGCGCCGGGCCAGGCCGACCGAAGGGCCCCGCGTATGCCCCCCGCGCGTCCCGCCGCTACTGCAGTGCGTGCACCGCCGCCGTGAAGAGGGGCGGTAGCCGGGAGGCGGTGGGGACGACGAGGCGGGCCGCGCGTGCCCGGCGGGTCGCGGCCAGCAGGGCGGCGGTCAGCAGACGGTGGCGGCGGGTCAGCCGCGCCCAGTCGCGCTCGTAGGAGTCCGGGCGGCCCGCGGCCAGGCAGCGGACGGCGGCGCCCGCGGTCGCCACCGCCAGCGCGATGCCCTCGCCGGTGAGCGCGTCGACGTACCCCGCGGCGTCCCCGACGAGCAGCACACGCCCCGCGGCCCTGGCCCGCACCCGCTGCCGCAGCGGTCCCGCCCCGCGTACGGCGGTGGCGACGGGACCGTGCCGGAGCGCCGCGAGACCGGGGAATCCGGCCAGGTGCTCGTCGTACCCGCGGCGGCCGCGGGTCAGGATCGCGACGCCGACGAGGTCGTCGCCGACGGGCGTCACGTACGCCTCGCCGCACGCGGACCAGTGCACGTCCACGAAGTCGGACCATGGCGCGACCCGGTAGTGCCGGCGCAGCCCGTAGCGGCCGGGGGCGCGGCTGGGCAGGTCGAGGCCCAGGGCGCGGCGCAGCGGCGAGTGCAGGCCGTCCGCGGCGATCAGCCAACGGGCGGTCAGGCCCGCCGCGCTCACCGCGTCCGCGCTCTGGCGTACCTCCCCGATCTTCCCCGGCACCACCCGGACGCCGAGGTCACGGGCCCGCCGGTGCAGCGCCGCGTGCAGCTCCGTGCGCCTGATGCCCAGCCCCGTCCGGTCGCGAAAGGCGGCCTCCACCTGCGTGGCGCCGTCCAGGTAGCGGATGCCGCGCAGCTCGCGGCCGGTGGCGTCGACGCCCAGGGCGCGCAGCGCGGCGACGCCGCTGGGCATCACGCCCTCGCCGCACGCCTTGTCCACCGGGGAGGTGCGCGGTTCGACGACGACCGCCTCCATCCCGGCGAGCGCGGCGTGGATGGCGGACGCCAGACCGGCCGGTCCGCCACCGGCCACCAGCACATCGATCACGGTGTCACGTCCCGCCCCGCGCCGAACGCCGGCGCGACGCGGCACGCGGCGGCCAGCGTCTCGTCCTCGCAGCGGATCCGCACCCCGAGCAGTACGGCGTCGAGCGCGGTGAAGGCCGCCGCGGTGATCCACGCGGTGTGCACCAGCGGCAGCGCAAGACCCTCGGCGACGACGGCCACGTAGTTCGGATGCCGCAGCCACCGGTAGGGGCCGCCGCTGACCAGGGGCAGCCCCGGTACGACGATCACCCGGGTGTTCCAGCGCGGCCCCAGGGTGCTGACGCACCACCACCGCAGTGCCTGGGCCGCCGCCAGCACACCCAGCATCGGCCAGCCCAGGGCGGGCAGGAAGGGCCGGTGGGCGAGCCACACCTCGACGACGCACCCCGCCAGCAGGCCCGTGTGGAGGGCGACCATCGCCGGGTAGTGGCCCTGCCCTGTGACGATCGCACCGCGGGCGGCGCTCCACCGCTCGTTGCGCCGGGCGACGACGAGTTCGGCGATGCGCTCGGCGGCGACCGCGGCCACCAGCAGCGTGTACCAAAGCATGCTTCCTCCGGACTACCAGCGCAGCAGGACCAGTTCGCAGGCGAAGCCGGGCCCCATCGCCATCAGCAGACCCGGTGAGCCGGGCGGCGGCGGGCGCTCGGCGGCCAGGGTGTCGCGCAGCAGGTGGAACACCGACGAGGACGACAGGTTGCCCACCGCGGCCAGGTGCCGCCGGGTGAGATCCAGTGCCCCGCCGGGGAGTTCGAGGGCGTCCTCGACGGCGTCCAGCACCTTGGGGCCGCCCGGGTGGCAGACCCAGGCGGCCACGTCCTTCGGCTTGAGGCCGTGCTCGTCGAGGAAGCCGCGGACGTCGTCCCCGAGGTGGCGGCGGACGGCGTCGGGGACGCCCGCGTCGAGGACGATCCGGAAGCCGGAGTCCGTGATGTCCCAGCCGAGCAGGTGCTCGGTGTCCGGATACAGACTGCTGCGGGTGTCGACGACCGTCGGGCCTGCGGCCGCCTCCGTACGGTCGGCCCCGCAGGCGACGACCGCGGCGGCGCCGTCACCGAAGAGCCCGGTGGCGACCAGGTTGGCCACCGAGGCGTCGTTGCGCTGGAAGGTCAGCGAGCACAGCTCGACCGAGAGCAGCACCGCCACGTCGCCGGGCCGCCCCAGCAGGTAGTCGTGCATCCGCGCCAGGCCCGCCGCCCCGCCCGCGCACCCGAGGCCGAACAGCGGCAGCCGCCGTACGTCGGGACGCAGTCCCAGGCGGCCCACGAGCCGCGCGTCGACGGAGGGGGTGGCGATACCGGTGATCGAGGTGAACATCAGCAGGTCGACGTCGGCGGGGGACACGCCCGCGCTGTGCAGCGCCCCGCGGACCGCGGTGGCGCCCAGGGCCGTGGCGGCGGTGATGAAGGTGTCGTTGGCGGCGCCGAAGCCGTCCAGCGCGTCGTACGCGTCCAGCGGCAGCGCCATGGTGCGGGAGCGCACCTGGGCGTCGATGTGCAGCCGGTCCAGCAGTCGGCGGTCGGCGCCCGGGGGCAGGCAGGCGCGGGCCACCATGTCCGTGATCTCGCGCTGGGCGTACCGGTGCCCGGCGAGAACGCCGTGAACGGCCGCGATCCGGGTCATGTCGGTTACCGCCTCGAGGTCGGCTGCTGTACATCAGTGCCCCGGGCCGGGGGCCGGGTACCGGTGATCGCCCATCCGGCCCTCCGGCCCGGCCGCGGAAGCCCGCCGGTGCTTACGATCGGCCGGTGGGCACTCCCGAGCAGGTGGCGGTCGACGGCGTCATGTCCCCGCGGCGGGGCCGGACGGCAGGCGCGGTCGGTCTTGCCGGGGCGTGCCACCCGGGCCCGGTCGTCGCGGTCACCGCGCTGACCTCGGCGCTCGCCGTGGCCGCCGGGCAGAGCGCCGGGCGTTGCGTGCTGACCGCTCTCGCGGTCCTGGCCGGGCAGCTCTCCGTCGGGTGGTGCAACGACGCCGTCGACGCGCGCCGGGACATCGCCGCCGGGCGCCGCCGCAAACCCGTCGTCGACGGAACGGTGAGTGTGCGGGCCGTGTGGCTGGCGGCCTTCGTCGCCCAGGGTCTCTGCGTGCCGCTCTCCCTTGCCTGTGGCCTTGCGGCGGGCGCCGTCCACCTCGCCGCGGTGAAGGCGGCGTGGGCGTACAACCTGCGGCTCAAGGCCACGGTGTGGTCCTGGGCCCCCTACGCGGCCGGCTTCGCCGCGCTCCCCGCGTTCGTGGCACTGGGCCTGCCGGGACACCCGTGGCCGACCTGGTGGGTCGTCACCGCGGGCGCCCTGCTCGGGATCGGCGCCCACCTCGGCGACGTGCTGCCCGACATCGCCACGGATCTGGCGGCGGGCGTCCGCGGCTGGCCGCAGCGCCTGGGCCCGCGGCGCGTCCGGCTGCTGCTGCCGGTGCCCTTGACGGCCGCCTCCGCCGTACTGGTCCTGGGACCGGCGGGAGGGCCCGGCGTCCGGGGGGCGGCGGGACTCGCGGCGGCCGCCCTGCTGTCGGCGGCCGGCACCGTACTGGGCCGCCGCTGGGAGCGGGCGGCGTTCGCCGCGGCGGTCGCGGTGGCGGCACTGGACGTGGCCCTGCTGCTTCTTCGCGGCACCGCCATCGCCTGACCGACCTCGTGGTGCGGGCCCGGACCCGGCCGGTGGATCCGGCCGGGCCCGGGCCCTCGGAGCATCGTCCCGACCTACGGGGCGATCTCGAACTGGGGCGGCTGGACACCCGCGAGGCAACCGGTGTTCGGCGCGGTCGGGTGGTCGAAGAACGAGTCGGCGATTCGCTGCGCGCACGGCGACCCGGCATAGGTGACATGGGCGGTGTACGGGACGGTGACGACGGTCGACCGGCTCAGCGTGCGGGCGACGTACGGGCCGTTGCTCGCCGCGGTCTGCGCGTCGAACCCGCCCGACATGACGAGCGTCGGGATGCTGCTGCGGGTCACCGCGCGGACCGACGGGGAGGCCGCCGGGATGTTCCAGGCGCGGCAGTCAGCGTGGAGGAACGCGAGCTGCGGGGCGTTGGCGAGCACCGAGGTGGGGTACGACGGGAACACCCGCCGCCCGCCCTGGATCACGTCGTTCTCCGTCTCGAACGGCGTCCACTCGCTGCAGAAGACGCCGTAGGAGAGGCCGTGGGCGACCCTCCCGATGGCCTGCGGGCTGAGCTTGCCGCCCGCCCACTGCTCGGCGATGCGCTGCGGGTTGCCGTGCGCCAGCTCGTCGATGGAGCGGGGCACCCCGGCCGCCACATGGGTGGCGGAGGTCAGCCAGTTCACCAGGACGCCGCCGTCCAGCACCACCTTCACCGGCGCCGGCTGACCGGGCACCGTGACGGTGGTGGTGAGGGGATGGGCTTCGAGCCGCCGGACGAGGCCGTCGAAGGTGGCCGACAGATGCGGGTAGCGGCGCGCGCAGGCGGGCTGCCGCGCGCAGGCCGTGAACAGGCCGTCGAAGCCCTCACGTGCCGCCTTCCAGGTCAGGGCTCCGCTCGCCAGGGACGGCGGCAGGACGCCGTCGATACCGACCGACCGGATGCCCTGGGGGTGGTCGCGCATGTACATGAGCGCCAGGTCGGTGCCGTACGAGATGCCGAACACGTTCCACTGCTTCAGGCCCAGTGCGAGGCGCAGGTCGGCGTAGTCGGTGGCGCTCTCGGTGCCGTTGTACGCGCCGAGGTCGCGGGTGAGGTTCAGCAGCTGGGCGCGGCACGCCTTCGTCGCCTGGACGTGCAGGGCGCCGGTGGACGGCGCGCCGTAGACGAGGCCGACGGCGCGCGCGTTGAACTCGTCGATGTTCGGGCACAGCAGCGCCGGGTCGGCCGAGTAGGTGCCCCGCTGGGACATGAGGATCACGTCGCGGTCGCGGTTGAGGCCGCCGTCGACCGCCAGCTGGGCCTCGGAGACCGCGTCGTCGCCGGGCCCGCCGGCGAACCACACGGTGGGGTCGGGCGCCGGTCTGCTGGTGAGCGCGGGCAGGATCGCCACGCCCAGGGTGATCCTCCGTCCCTTCGCGCGGCGGAGCGAGCGGTCCTCGGGCACGGTGAGCGTTCCGCAGCGAGCGCCCTCCAGAGCGGGGGCCGGGTCCGCCGTCCTGGGGCAGGGGCCCGGCACGTAGCGGGCGTCGCCCACCGTACCGGCGACCGTGCCGAGCGGCGCCCGGGCACCGCCCCGGGCCTGAGCGGGTGTCACGGCGAGGCCGACGACGAGCACGCCGGCCGCGGTCGCGGCGAACGCCGCGGGGAGCCGTCGAAGGGTACGCCGGTGGTGGGGCGGCCGACTGGGCATCATGCGCTCTCCGGTTCAGGGGTGATGGTGAACGGTTTCGGTGCGAGTCCCGCCACGCAGGAGGTGTCGGGCGCGGTCGGACGGACGAGGAAGGAGGCCAGGACGCTCTGCGCGCACGGCGACTGGGGGACCACCCAGTGGCCGATGCCGGGAATCAGCACGTAGGTCGAGCGGGACAGCGTGCGGCCCGTGAACGCGCCCCACCGCGCTCCGGTCTTCATGTCGAAGGTCCCGGAGACGATGAGCGTGGGCACGCCGCTGACGGTGGTCACCCGCTGGACGGGGGTGCGGTCGGGGACGTTCCAGACGCGGCAGACGTCGTTCTGGAAGGGAAGCTGCGGAGCCTGGGCCAGGACCGGGTCCGGCCACCCGGGGAACGCCCTGCGCCCCGCCTTCAGCAGGTCGGACTCCGTATAGCCCGGCACCCACTCGGCGCAGGCCACCGACTGCGTCAGGCCGTGGGCGAACTCACCGATGACGGGGTTCGCGCCTGCGGCGCGCGCCCGCGCGAAGACTTCGGGGTGTCCGTGGGCGAGGGCGTCGAGGGCCGCGGGGACGTCGACGGCCGGAACGGCGTTGGCGACCAGCAGGTTCACCAGCGCGCCGCCGTCGAGGACGACCCTCACCGGGTCACCGCCGCCCGGCGGGGTCGCCGTCAGCGTGAGGGGGTGCGCCTCCAGCCGCCGCACCTGCTGTGTCAGGGTGCGCGGGAGATCCGGGTAGCGGGTCCTGCAGCGCGGCTGGGCCGCGCATGCCGCGAAGATCGCGCCGATCCCCTCCTGGGCGCTGTCCCAGGTCCACGGAAGGCTCACGATCTGCGGCGGTACGACGGAGTCGATCCCCACCGCGCGGATCCCCTGGGGGTGCCGGCGCAGATAGGTCAGGGCCAGGTCGGTGCCGTAGGAGTACCCGTAGACGTTCCACCTGCGGATGCCGAGCGCCGTGCGCAGATCCGCGAAGTCGGCGGCGTTCTCGGTGGTGTTGTACGCGCTGACCTCGATTCCCTGGCCCGTCAGACGGTCCCGGCACTGTTTCGCCGCGGCCACCAGGAGGCGTCCGGTCGAGGGCGCGTCGTAGCGCAGCCCCACCGAGCGGGCGTAGAACCGGTCGATCTCGGGGCAGGCGAGGTTCGGCTCCGAATGGAGCGTTCCGCGCTGGGCCATGACGATCAGTTGGTTGTTCCGGTTCACGCCGGAGCTGATCAGGAAGGGGATGTCGTCGATCGCGTCGGCGCCCGGGCCCCCGGTCATGAACACCACGGGTTCCTTCGCGGGCGTCTTCGACACGGCCGGGATGATCACCACGGCCAGCCGGACGGTCCGCCCGTTCGGGTGGGCGCGGTCCTCGGGCACCTCCAGGACCCCGCACCGTCCGGGGACCGGCTGTTGCGCCGTCGGGCAGGGACCGGCCACGAACCGCGCCGGAGGTGCCGGCCGGGCCGCGCCGGGTGGTGACGCGGCGCCGGCCGGTGTCGAGCCGGCCGCTGCCAGAACGGCCAGACCGGCTGTGAGCAGCGCGATCGTGGTGCGCGCCGGTCGTGACCGCCGCCATGCGTACCCGCGTCGCGCCGTTCTGACGATTCCGCCGGTCCCGCGAGCGGGCGGCAGGCGACGCGGACTGCTTCCCTGTTCCGTCATGTGATCCCGTCTCTCTGGCACCCCGGCCGCGTGGACCTGGCGACGCCGCACCGCTTCGCCCGCCGCCGCAAGATCGGCGCGGGCACTGCTGACGTCAGCCTGAGCGGGCGGGCAGCGGCCCACCACTCGTGGGCTCCACCCGGGGGTCCGCGTCACCCTCCGGGACCAGCGGGTGTCCTGTGGATCACGCGGTCGCCCGCGACGGGTTGTCGGGCGGCGGAGAACGGGAGGGCCCACCCTCCCGGCGGGGACGGGGAGGGCGGGCCGGTGCGGGGAGGTCAGGCCGACGGTCGGGTGAAGTAGTGGCCCTTGCCGAGGTCGTCGAGGAGACCCGGCCGGCTCGGCCGCCACCCGAGCAGCTCGCGGGTGCGGGCGCTGGAGGCGGGGCTGTCGAGGCCGAGGAAGCCGCCGAGCCAGCCGAAGTGCTCCGCCGCGTCGCCGGGGGAGACCGAGGCCAGGGGCAGGCCGAGGTGGCGGCCGATGACCTCGGCGACGTCGCGGATCGGTACGCCCTCGTCGGCGGTCGCGTGCAGCAGGGATCCGGCCGGGGCCTGCTCCAGGGCGAGGCGGAAGAGGTGGGCGGCGTCGGCGCGGTGCACGGCGGGCCAGCGGTTGGTGCCGTCGCCGATGTAGCCGGAGACGCCCTTCTGCCGGGCGATGGCGACCACCGCGGCCAGGAAGCCCTTGTCCCCGTCGCCGTGCACGGTCGGGGGCAGCCGCACGACCGACGCGCGGACGCCGTCGGCGGCGAGGGCGAGCGTGGCCCGCGCGTTGGCCTGCCGCTTGGCGGGGCCGCCGGTCATGTGGGCGTCCGCCCGGCCGTCCTCCTCGGTCGCGACCCGCCCCGGCGCCAGTCCGAGCGTCCCGGAGGCGATCAGGAACGGGCGGCCGGTGCCGGCCAGCGCCTCGCCGAAGGCGTCGATGGCACGCCGGTCCGCGTCGGCCGCCTCGTCGAAGCCGCCGCTGAACGCCACATCGTGCTTGAAGGCCAGGTGGATGACACCGTCGGAGTCGGCGGCCGCGCCGCGCAGGGTGTCGAGAGCGTCGATCGTGCCGCGGCGGACCTCGGCCCCGGCCGCGGTCAGGGCGGCGGCCGAGGCGTCGGAGCGGGCGAGGCCGACGACCTGGTGCCCGGCGCCGATCAGCTCGGGAACAACGGCCGAGCCGATCCAGCCGGACGCACCGGTGATGAAGACACGCATGGGGAGAACCTCCGGGATGCGCCGACCGCGGGTCGACGCGGGGTTGATGTCAGTGACTGCCATCAACCGTAGCACCGTGATGGCAGTCACTGCCATCACGTAGGATCGGCGCATGGGTAGATGGCAGCCGAACGCGCGCGGGCGCCTGGAGCAGGCGGCGCTGGAGCTCTATCGCGAGCGCGGCTTCGAGCAGACCACCGCCGCGCAGATCGCCGAACGCGCCGGGCTCAGCGAGCGGACGTTCTTCCGGCACTACGCCGACAAGCGGGAAGTCCTCTTCGGCGGCGCGCAGTCCCTGGAGACGGCCTTCGCCGACACCCTCGCGGCCATTCCCGAGACGGCCGCGCCGATCGACGCCATGGCCGCGACCCTGGAGAGCGTCGCCGAACTCTTCGCGGACCGCCACGAGTTCGCCCGCCAACGCCAGGCCGTCATCATGGCCAACACCGAACTGCGCGAACGCGAGCTGATCAAACTCGCCTCGATCACCGCGGCCCTCGCCGCCACCTTCCGCTCGCGCGGCCTCAGCGCCCCGGCTGCCACTCTGACCGCCGAGGCGGGCAGCGCCGTCTTCCGCGTCGGCTTCGAACGCTGGGTCGACCAACCCGGCGACCGCCCCCTGGCCGACTTCCTGCGCGAGACCCTCGCCGACCTCAAAGCGGTGACCGCGGGGGAATGACGAAGGCCGTGCCCCGAAGGGGCGCGGGGAACTGCGCGCTCAGCCACAGTGATGCCGCACGTCACCACCGGCCCGAAGGGGCAGCTTCTGTCGTTTCCCGACCGCCCGCCGGGGCGGGAGCTGCCCCGGCGTTGACCGGCGTCAACCAGCCTTCTTGCGGGTGGACTTCTTCGCGGCCGTCTTCTTCGCGGCCGCCTTCGTGGCCGCTTTCTTGGCGGCGGTCTTCTTGGCCGCCTTCTTCGTGGCGGCCTTGCGCTCCGCCATGTGATGCACGTCGGCGTCCTCGCCGCGGTCGGAGCGAGCCTGGCCGACGGCGGCCTGGAGCGCGGACATCAGGTCGAGGGTGCCGTCGGCGGAGGCGGCCCGCGGTTTCGCCTCCGGCAGGGCGGTGTGCTGGACCTTCGCGGTGACGAGGGCCTCGACGGCCTTCGTGTACTCGTCGTGGTACGTCTGCATGTCGGCGTCACCGAGCGCCTCGATCAGGGCGTCGGCGGCCCGTGCCTCGTCGGCGGTGATCTCCACGTCGGTGCTGGGCGCGGCCTCCTCCGCACTGCGGATCTCGTCCGGCCAGCGCAGCTTCTGCAGCACCAGCACGTCGCCCTGGGCGTGCACGACCGCCAGGTTCTCGCTGCCGCGCATGGCGAACTTGCCGATCGCCCCCTTGCCCGCCTTGGCCAGCGCCTCCCGCATCAGGACGTACGGCTTCTTCGCGGCCTGGTTCGTGGGGGAGAGGAAGTACGGCTGGCCGAAGAGCTCGCCAGGCACCTTGGCGAGGTCGAGGAAGCCGGTGACCTCGATGGCCTTCGCGGTCGGCAGGGGCAGCCGGTCCAGCTCCTCGTCGGCGATCGGGATCAGCGTCCCGTCGGGAGCCTCGTAGGCACGGCCGATCTCCTCCTGCGACAGCTTGGCCCCGTCGGTCTCGCAGGTCTTGACGTTGCGGACGCGGCCCTGGTCGGTGACGTGCATCTGCCGGAAGCCCACCTTGTGGCTGGTGGTGGCGCTGACCATCTGCACGGGGATCGCGACCAGGCCGAAGGCGAGGGTCCCTGACCAGATCGGTGGCATGACGGCCCCTTCCCGGTGGACGAGCCCCCTGCGGGCAGCCTAAGCCGCGGCGGGCGGTCCGCGCAGATCCTGGCGGCCCCTGACGGTGGACGCGCGAGGGGCGGGCGGCACGGCACGGCCCCTCGTACGGGTGGGGGACGTCCGCCGAATGCCGTAGGCGAGTGGCGCGGCGCGGCGGGGGAGGGAGAGCGTCGTCCCAGCGCCGCGTCCCGGTGCCTCGCCGCCGCCCGGAGGGGCCCGGATGTTCGCTCGCGCTGTCGCCCCGGCCGCGGACCTCGCCGTCCCGGCCACCCGGGGCACGCCCGGGCAGCGGACACGGGCCCTGCGGTGGCTGGCCCCGGTGGGCGTCGCGTACACGCTGGCGCAACTGCTGCTGGTGGTGCCGGGGTCGGGGCTCGGCTGGGACGAGACGATCTACACCAGCCAGGTCAGCGGATCGGTCCCGGCGGCGTTCTTCAGCGCCCCGCGCGCCCGGGGGATCACCTTCCTCGCCGCGCCGGTGGCCGAACTGACCTCCTCCACCGCCGCCCTGCGGGTCTGGCTGGCCCTGCTGTCCGGCGTGGGCCTGTTCCTCGCCCTGTGGGTGTGGCGGACCCTGCTCCCGGCCCGGGTGCCCGCGCTCGCGGGCGCGCTCTTCGCGAGTCTGTGGATCACGCTCTACTACGGCCCGCAGGTGATGCCGAACGTGTGGAGCGCGTACGGCTCCCTGCTCGCCGTCGGCTGCTTCCTGCGTGCCGCCAGGGACCGCGCCGACCGCGCCGCCCTGGCGGGCCTGGCCTGCGGTGTGGCCGTCGTCGGACTGATGCGGCCGCCCGACGCGGTGTGGCTGGCGGTACCGCTGGTGGCCGCCGCGCTGGCCGTGCCCCGCTGGCGGCGGCCGGTACTCCTCGCGGTGGTGGCGCTGGGAGTGGTGCTGGGGTGCGCCGAATGGGTCGTGGAGGCGTACGCGCGCTACGGGGGACTGGCCGCGCGGCTGCGGGTGGGCAGCGACATCCAGGGCGGCATGGGCTGGAACTTCGCGGTGGACGACCAGATCCGGGCCCTGGACGGGCGGACGCTGTGCCGCCCCTGCACCGTGCCCTGGCGGCACCGGGCCACCGCCGGGTGGTTCCTCGCCCTGCCGGTGCTGGCCGCGGGCGGCGTCCACGCCGCGGCGGTCGCTCGTCGCAGGGCCACCGTGCTGCTCCCGCTGGTCGTGGCCGCGTGCGTGGCCGCGCCGTACCTCTTCCTCATCGACTACGCGGCGCCGCGCTTCCTGCTGCCCGCCTACCTGCTGCTCGCGGTGCCCGTGGCCGAGTGCCTGTGGTGGCTGGTCACCCGCCGCGGCGACGGGCCGCGCCCGGTCGTCGCCGCGCTCGTCGCCCTCGCGTGCGGCGCCCATCTGACCGTCCAGTACCTCGTGCTGGCGCAGGCGGTCCGCGCCAACCGGTCGGAGAGCCGCGAGTACGCCGCCGTCGCCGCCGACCTGCGCCGGGCGGGAGTGCGGCCGCCGTGCGCGATCACCGGGGACGCCTCGGTCCCGATTGCCTTCGCCGCCGGGTGCGCCTCCCGCCAGCCCGACGGCCCCAACGCCAGCGTCACGACGGAGGGCTTGCGGTCCCTGGCCCGGCGGATGCCGGTCGCCGTCCTCGTAGCGGAGCGGCGGCAGGCACCGCCGTACGCCCGGCGCTGGCGGGTCGTGGTCCTGCCGGACGGCGCTTCGTACATCCGTCACCGCGCCTATGTCTCCGTGGAGCCGCCGCGCCCGGGGACCGGGCCCGCGGGACCGGCACGACCCGCGCACGCGGACGGCTCCACGGCATCCGTACGCGTCAGCTCGGCGCGGTGAACACGTAGCTGCCCGCCGGGAGGTAGTACGTGGCGGGCCCGGCCGGGACCGCCTCGGCGGGGGCGGTGACCGACTGGGGCTGCGAGGTGGGGACGGTGACGGCCGCGTACGTACTGACCGGAACGGTGACCCGCAGCGTCAACTGCCCCGCCGTGACCGACCAGTTGCTCACCGCGGTGCCGAACGCCGTCTTGTACGTGCTGCCGCCCGACGTCAGCCCGCCGCCGATGCGCGGCGCGACACGCAGGGAGGCGTAGCCGGGCCGCGCGGGACCGAGACCGCCGACCTGGCGGTAGAGGAAGTCGCCGACGGAGCCGAGACCGTAGTGGTTGAAGGAGTTCATACCCGGGTCGTTGAACGAGCCGTCGGTGCGGATGCCGTCCCAGCGCTCCCAGATCGTGGTGGCACCCTTGCCGATCATGTACCCCCAGCCGGGGAAGTCCCGCTGCAGCAGGACCTGGTACGCGGTGTCCGCGTGGCCGTGGTCGGCCAGCACGTGCAGCAGGTTCTCCACGCCGAGGAAGCCCACGCTGAGATGCCCGTTGGTCGCGGCGACCTTGGCGGCCAGCTTGTCCGCCGCGGCCTGCACCCGGGACGCGGGCAGCAACTCGAAGGCCAGCGCGAGGACGTAGCCGGTCTGGGTGTTGCCGCTGACCGTGCCGTCGCCGCCGACGAACCGGGAGGTGAACGCCGCCGCCACCTGGTCGGCGAGCTGCCCGTACGACGCGGCCTCCGACGTCCGGCCGGTGGCCGCCGCCATGCGTGCCACGAGCCGGGCCGACCGGGCGAAGAACGCCGTGCAGACCAGATCCTGTGCGGTGTTGTCGTTGACGTTGAGCCAGTCCCCGTAGGTCTGCTGATTGCGGATCAGATCGGAACCGGCGGTGGCACGCAGGTAGTCCACCCACTTCGCCATCGCCGCGAAGTGCCGGTCGACGACCCGCACATCGCCGAAGCGCTGCCACAGCGTGTACGGGATGATCGTGCCCGCGTCGCCCCAACCCGCCGTCCCCGAACCGCCGATCACCGCGGGCGCGACATCCGTGAAGGCGCCGTTGGACTGCTGGGCGTCGGTGAGATCATCGGCGAACTTGGCCAGGAACCCGCGGGTGTCGAGGTTGAAGGTGGACGTGGCGCAGAACGCCGCGATGTCGCCGGTCCAGCCCAGGCGTTCGTCCCGCTGCGGGCAGTCGGTGGGTATGGAGAGCATGTTGCTGCGCTCGCCCCACAGGATGTTGTGCTGGAGCTGGTTGACCAGCGTGTCCGAGGTGCTGAACGTGCCCGGCTGCGCGGCGCTGGTCCACGCGGCGCGGCCGGTGACCGCGCCGGTGCCCGGTGTGAAACCCGAGGGCAGGCCGGTGAGTTCGACGTACCGGTAGCCGTGCACGGTGAATCGCGGTTCGTACGTCTCGGTGCCGCCGGTGCCCGCGAGGACGAACCTGTCCGTGGCCTGGGCGGCGCGCAGGTTCGTGGTGTAGAGGGTGCCGTCGGGGTTGAGGACCTCGCCGTGCCGGATGGTGACCTCGGTACCCGCGGGGCCGCTGAGCGCGACGCGGTTCCAGCCGGTGAAGTTCTGCCCCAGGTCGAAGATCCACACCCCCGGGGACGGCTGCGCGACCGACACGGGCCGGAACTCCTGCCGCACGGTGACGCCCTCGTCGACCTGGGCGACCAGCCGGGGCAGGGCGGCGCCGGAGACGGTCGCGGCGGCCCATGAGCTGTCGTCGTACCCGGCGCCGTCCCAGCCGCCGATGTCCAGGCGCGCGTCGTGGCTCTCACCGGCGTAGAGGTCGTCGGAGCGGATCGCTCCCGTCGCCGTCTTCCAGGTGCCGTCCGTGGTGACCGTCTGGGTGCTGCCGTCGGTGAAGGTGAGGACGAGCCGCGCGGAGTACCACGGCTGGGTGCCGTACTTCTGGCTGCCGGCGAAGCCGATGTTGCCCGAGTACCAGCCGTTGCCCAGCCACGCGCCCAGCGCGTTGGCGCCGCGCTGGATCTGCGCGGTGACGTCGTAGACCTTGTACTGGACGCGCTTGGTGTAGTCGGTCCAGCCGGGGGCCAGGACGTCGGCGCCGACCTTCGCCCCGTTGAGCCGGGTCTCGTGCAGGCCCAGCGCGGTGGTCAGCAGCCGGGCGGAGGCCACCGGCTTGCTGACGGTGAAGCCCTTGCGCAGCAGCGGCGCGGGCCGGACGACGTGCACGTTCGCGCCCCACGGGCCGCCGCCGTACGCCGCGACCACCAGAGCGGCGGGCCAGGCGCTGTCGTCGAAGCCGGAGGTGTTCCAGCCCGACGGCGCGCTCTGGAACGCCTTCCACGACGCGTCGGTGACCACCTGTGTGCCGCCGCTCGCCGTCAGCCGGGCGATCATCCCGGCCGGGGACTGCGTCGTGTTGCCGCTCGCCACCGCGATGGTGTTGGCACCGGCGACGAGATGGGCGGTGACATCGACGGCGGCCGCGCTCTTCCACGAGTCGGTGACCCGCGGCGAGGTGCTCACCGCGACCCCGTTGACCCACACGTCCGCGGTGTCGTCCCCCGTCACCACCAGGGTCGCGGCGGCCGGGGCGGCCGTCAGGGTGAAGGTGCGCCGGAAGTACCGGGTCTCGACCGGGCGCCCCGACCCGGGATCGCCCTCGGGGTACCAGATCCAGCTGGCCCCCGACAGATCAGGACCGGCGGGCCCGCCGACGAACGCCGCACGCCACTCGTCGGCCGGTGCCATCAGCCCGGTCTCGAACCACTGCGGCGTGCTCCACGCGCCCGCCCTGCCCTGGGTGTCCCACACCCGCACCCGCCACGGGTAGCGCGTCAGGCTGGCCAGCGCGGGACCGCCGTAGGCGATGTCGATCTGCTGGTCGGAGGCCACCCGGCCGCTGTCCCAGACGTCGCCGCCGCCCGCGCCGTTGGACGAGACCTGCACCTGGTAGGCGGCCTGCCGCTGCTGCTGGGCGGTCGAGGACAGGCTCCAGCCGAACCGCGGCTGCGCGGCGTCGATCCCCAGCGGGCTCGTACGGTGCTCGACGGTGCAGTCGGCCACGCTCAGCGGCGATGCGGCCGAGATGTCGGGGGCGGCGACCCGGGTGAACCAGGGCGCGATCCCGTACCGGCCCAGGTCCCGGGCGGCGGGCCAGCCGCTGTCGGCGAAGCCGGGCTGCTCCCAGCCCTCGGGCGCGTTCTGCCCGGCCGACCAGCTCCCGTCGGTGACGAGGTCGGCCGTCCCCCCGGCCGTGAGGACCTGGACCCTGCCGAGGACACCCGCGGAGCCGCCCGAGTTCCGGCTCGCCAGCGCGAGGACGTTGTTCCCCGCCGTCAGCGCCGGGCGCAGGTCCACGTAGAGCGCGGTCGTCCAGGAGTCGGTGCTCCTGGGCGACCCGGCCAGCGGTGTCCCGTTGAGCCACACATCCACCGTGTCGTCGCCCGTGACCACGAGCTGGGCGTCGGTCACCGCACCGGCCGCGACGGTGAACGCCTTGCGGAAGTACCGGAATCCGGCCGGCGCGCTGGTGGTGGGGTCACCTTCCGGGAACCAGATCCAGTGGGCGCTGGACAGGTCGACGGGCGCGCTGTGCGCCACGGCGGGCGCGGCCATCGCGCGCCCGGAGAGCGCGCCGACGGCTCCCGCGGCGATGCCGCCCGCGGCCAGCGCCGACCCCACGCTCAGGAAGTGGCGGCGGCTGAGTGGGGGTCGGTCCTGTGCGGTGGGCGACTGGGGGTCGGGGGGCGTGTGCTGACTGGCCAACGGAGCACTCCTTCACCGGTGGGGGACGTGAGAGTGTTTGAAACGTTTCAAATCGTCAATGCGGGCGTAATCTATGGGAGTTACCCCGGGGCGTCAATAACCACGGCATCTCCGAAGAGCCGGTCCGGGCGGCCGCTTCCTCCCGCGTGAGCCACAAACTCGCAGGCAGTCCGGCCACGGGATCGCCTGGCGGGGATCCGGCCGAAAGGCGCCTTGCGCGACTGCCGCCGGGTGCGCCCACGGCTCGCCCGCCGTGGCGGGGCGTGCGGATAGCGCCGCGCGGCCTCACGTTGAATGCTTTCGCCCAGCCGTGCGGCGGTTCCGGAGCCGGCCGACCGCGCTCTTCCGGGTCGCCGCGGGAGCACGCGCCCCCGCGTGGACGCCCGGGTTGCCCGCCGTCCGCAGGTGGTCGCTGGGCCGTGCGGAGGACGGGCCGTGCCCGGTGGGGCGGGGGGTCGTTGGCTCGGGCATGAGAAAGATGATCATGCGTGGGGCGCTCACGGTCGCCGCGGTCGTCGTGACCGCGGCTGCCGGGGCCGCTCCCGCCGTCGCGGACAACGACAGCAACTTCGGCAGTGGCGTGAACGCCGCGAACAACTGGAACTTCACCGCGGCCGCGGTGTGCCTCCAGGAGGTCGCGGTCGTGCCGGTGCTCGGCGACTGGGTCGGCGATCAGGCCAACAACTGCTCGAACGGCAACGTCATCGACCACGCGGGGCAGGTCGTGGGAGGGGCGGTGCACACGCTGACCGGACACTGACGACCGCCGCTCCGTGAACCGCCGGCGGCTACGCGGGTGCGTAGCCGCCGGTCGGGTCCGACCGGCCCCCCGTCGGCACCGCCGGTCAGAAACGCGCCGACGCGGCCCCGTACGCGTCGGCGGGTGGAAGGGGCGAGTCCGTCACGCCAACGGTGTGCCGGGGACGTGCGGGGCGCGCGGCAGCCTGGCCTTGGTGGCTCGGTCCGGCGCGGCCAGGCTCAGTCGACGAGGGCGCCGGCGGACAGGTTGGCGATCGCCCCCGTCATGGCTCCCGCGCGGTCCGAGGCCAGGAAGGCGGCCGTCTCGGCGACCTCCGCCAGCGTGGGCAGCCGCTTGAGGAGCGTGCCCTGTGCCAGTCCGGCCTCGTCCTCGAGCATCTCCTGCACCGACTGCCCGGACGCCGCCGCCATGGGCCGGAAGAGCTCCCCGGTGTAGGAACCGGCCGCGGGACCGTCCACGACGGCGTGCGGGCGGATGCCGACCACCCGGATGTTGTGGGGCGCGAGCTCCGCGGCAAGACCCCTGGTGAAGGCCTCCTTGCCCGCCGCGCTCACGCTGTGGCCGAGGATGCCGGGGATGGCGAGCTTGGATCCCGGCTCCGACAAGGTGAGGATGACGCCGGGGCGCTCGTGCCCCATGTGCCGGGCCACGGCCTTGCTGGTGAGGAAGAGCGTCCGCAGAAAGCCGTCGATCGGCCGCATGAACTCCTCGAGCGAGAGATCGGCGAGCATCGTCCCCTGGTCGTGCATGACGCTCACGGCGTTGAGGGCGATGTCGATGCTCCCGGCTGTCGCCGCGACCGCTTCCGCGTGCTTGTCGACCGCCTCCTGGTCGAAGACGTCCACCAGCGCGGTCTCG
Organism: Streptomyces sp. NPDC051976; assembly: GCF_040680795.1. Lineage (NCBI taxonomy): Bacteria > Bacillati > Actinomycetota > Actinomycetes > Kitasatosporales > Streptomycetaceae > Streptomyces > Streptomyces sp. NPDC051976. The sequence goes on along the minus strand of NZ_JBFAXL010000003.1, from coordinate 298,244 downwards.
GCCTTTCCGCCCGTGGCGGCGATGGCGTCCGCCACGGCGTCGAGCTTCGCCTGCGTGCGCCCGGCGAGGAAGACCCTCGCGCCCTCCCGGGCGAACACCTTCGCGATGGCGCCACCGAAGGCGCCTCCGCCCCCGTAGATCACGGCGTTCTTGTCGCTCAGTAGCAGGTCACTCATCACAGTCCTCCAAAGGTGGTGTGTCCGGGTGGGGAGGCGGGCTCGCCCGCTCAGTCCCGGTTCTTCCGGCGCTGTATCTCCTCGGCGAGGCGCTTGATGCGGTTCAGCCGCGCGTCCCAGGTCCTGCCGACCTCGTTGAGCTGGCGGACGGCGCGGGCGAGCTGGGCCTCGTCGACCTCGTAGCGCCGCTCGCGGCCTGCCGGCGTGGCGTGCACCAGGCCCGCGCGGTCGAGGACGCCCAGGTGTTTAGTGACCGCCTGGCGGGAGATCGGCAGATGGTCGCTGAGGCTCGTGGGCGTACCCACTCCCTCGGCGAGCAGCAGGTCGAGCAGGCGGCGCCTGACCGGGTCGCCGATCGCCGACCACAGCTCGTCGTCGACGACGGTGGTCATCGCGCCACCACGGAGGGCGCGTAGTCCTGGAGCCTGGCCAGGAAGGTGTCCCAGCCGCGCTCGTGGTCGTGGAATGCCTCCTCGAGTACGGCGGCCTCCCAGCCCTTCTCGCGCCAGCCGCTCTCGGTCAGGCGCAGGATCGTGCCGTCGCCCGCGGGTTCGAGCTCGAAGGTGACCTGGAGGGAGTTGCCCGCCTCGGGTACCTCGCCGTCGGGGGCGATCCAGCGGAAGGTGAACCGGTGGGGCGGGTCCACGTCGACCACCTTGATCGAGGCGACCTCGGCGCGGTCGCCCCAGATCAGCTCACCGACCGCGCCGGGCTCTGGCTCGAACACCGCGTCGTCCGACCACCACACCTTGATGTGCTCGGGGCGGCTCACCACGTCGAAGACGATCTCCGGTGCCGCCTCGATACGGATCTCGCGCTCCAGCTTGCCGAACTCCATCACGGGCCTCCCATGCGCAACCTTCTGTTGCGTATGACCTTAGTCCTGGCCCCCGTAATGCGCAACCTTATGTTGCGTGATGGCGACGGGGTGCCGCCGCACGGCGGCGCCCCGTCGCCGGGTGCCGTCAGTGGTCCCAGGTCCACTCCGCGACCTCGGGGAGGTCGGTGCCGTGTTCGCGGATCCAGGCGTGATGCCGCAGCCGGACGTCCTCCATCCGCTGGCGCACGGGCGCGGCGGTCACCGCCAGGCCCGGGACGCGGTCGATGACGTCCATGACGAGGCGGTAGCGGTCGAGGTCGTTGCGGACGACCATGTCGAAGGGCGTGGTGGTGGTGCCGATCTCCTTGTAGCCGCGCACATGCAGGTTCCGGTGCCCGTTACGGCGGTACGCGAGCCGGTGGATGAGCCAGGGATAGCCGTGGTACGCGAAGATCACCGGCTTGTCGGGGGTGAACAGCGCGTCGAAGTCCGGGTCGGACATGCCGTGCGGGTGCTCCTTCTCCGGCTGCAGCCGCGCGAGGTCGACGACGTTGACGACCCGGACGCCGAGGTCGGGCAGCAGCTGGCGGATCAACTGGGCGGCGGCCAGCACCTCCTGGGTGGGTACGTCACCCGCGCACGCCAGCACCACATCGGGCTCGCGCCGCCCGTCCTCGGTGCCCGCCCACTCCCAGATCCCGGCCCCGCGCGCGCAGTGGGCGCGGGCCGCGTCCATGTCGAGCCAGTCGAAGCAGGGTTGCTTGCCCGCCACGACGACGTTCACGTAGTCCTTCGAGGCCAGTACGTGGTCGGCCACGGAGAGCAGGGTGTTGGTGTCCGGCGGCAGGTAGACACGTACGACCTCGGGGGACTTGCTCAGCACGTGGTCGATGAAGCCGGGGTCCTGGTGCGAGAAGCCGTTGTGGTCCTGCCGCCATACGTGCGAGGTGAGCAGGTAGTTCAGGGAGGCGATGGGACGGCGCCAGGGCAGGCGGCGGGTGACGCGCAGCCACTTGATGTGCTGGTTGACCATCGAGTCGACGATGTGGACGAACGCCTCGTAGCAGGAGAACAGACCGTGGCGGCCGGTGAGGACGTAGCCCTCCAGCCAGCCCTGGCAGGTGTGTTCCGACAGGATCTCCATCACCCGGCCGTGCGGGTCCAGATGCTCGTCCACGGCGAGCGTCTCCGCCTGCCACGCCTTCCCGGTCGCCCCGTACACGGCCTGCAGCCGGTTCGAGGCGGTCTCGTCGGGGCCGACGATCCGGAAGTCGCGGCGGTCGGCGGTGGCCGCCATCACCTGCTCCAGCAACTCGCCCAGCACACGCGTGGGTTCGTGCGTGGTCGTCCCCGGCTTGTCGACGGGCACGGCGAAGCGCTCCAGCTCCGGGATCGGCAACTGCCGCAGCAGAAGACCGCCGTTGGTGTGCGGGCTCGCGCCCAGGCGGCGTTCGCCCTCGGGCACGCGGGCCAGCACCTGCGGGCGCGGACGGCCGTCGGCCCCGAACAGCTCCTCGGGCCGGTACGAGCGCAGCCACTCCTCCAACTGCCGCAGGTGCTCCGGGTTGGTGCGCACCTCCGCCAGCGGCACCTGGTGGGCACGCCAGGTGCCCTCCACCGGCAGGCCGTCCACCTCGGCGGGGCCCGTCCAGCCCTTCGGGGTGCGCAGCACGATCACCGGCCAGCGCGGGCGCTCGGTGGCGCCCAGGGCGCGTGCGGCGTGCTGGAAGGCGGCGATACGGTCCAGCGCGGTGTCCATCGCCACGGCCATCGCGCGGTGCACGGCCATCGGGTCGTCGCCCGTGACGTGCAGCGGTTCATGGCCGTAACCGCGCAGCAGGTCGTCGAGTTCGGAGTGCGGCAGGCGGGCCAGCACGGTCGGGTTGGCGATCTTGTAGCCGTTCAGATGCAGGATCGGCAGCACGGCGCCGTCGTGCACCGGGTCGAGGAACTTGTTGGAGTGCCAGGAGGCGGCCAGCGGCCCGGTCTCGGCCTCCCCGTCGCCGACCACGCAGGTCACGACCAGGTCCGGGTTGTCGAACGCGGCGCCGTAGGCGTGCGCGAGCGAGTAGCCGAGCTCGCCGCCCTCGTGGATCGACCCCGGCGTCTCCGGGGCGACATGGCTGGGCACCCCGCCGGGGAAGGAGAACTGCCGGAACAGCCGGGCCATCCCCGCGGCGTCCCGGGTGACGTCCGGGTACGTCTCGGTGTAGCTGCCTTCGAGCCACGCGTTCGCCAGGACGGCCGGACCGCCGTGGCCGGGGCCCCAGACGCAGATCGCCGCCATGTCCCGGGCCTGGATCGCCCGGTTGAGATGGGTGTGGACCAGGTTCAGTCCCGGGGAGGTGCCCCAGTGCCCGAGCAGCCGCGGCTTGACGTGCTCCGGGCGCAGCGGCTCGGTCAGCAGCGGATTGGCCATCAGGTAGATCTGGCCGACGGCGAGGTAGTTCGCCGCCCGCCAGTGGGCGTCCAGGTCGCGCAGCTCGTTGTCGCTCGGTGCTTCTGGCGGCGGCGAGAGCACATCGGACATGTCGTCCTCCGGAGTGTCAGGGTCGTTTCGCCCCACACTTCGGCGTCCGCCGACCGCTCGGGTAGGGCCGTTCGGGTGGTCCGTACGGGCCCACCGGCCCCCGCCCGGATCGGCAGGACCGGCCCCGCCGGGGCGTGCCGTCGCCCCCGTCGCCTACGGTGGAGCCCGTGCCCCGCCATCCGAAGAAGCCGCGCCTGCTGGTCGCCGACGGCCGTTCGTACCTCTGGACGCTTCGCCACCGGCACAGCGCGCTGCCCGACGGCCGGGCCACCGGTTGCAGCGAGACCCTGACGCTGTACCCCCAACCGGCGGGCACCGGCGGCCCGTTGCGCATCGTCTTCACCGAGGGCCCGGGCCGCTACGTGCCCGGCGGTGCCCCCCTGGGCTCGGGGGACGTGGGGTTCAGCCGGGGTCCGGACCTGAACCTCCATGAACCCGGCGCCGTCCGGGCGCTCCTGGACGCGGCGCTGGCCGGCGGGTGGCGGCCGGACGACAAGGGGCCCGTGGAGGTCGACGGCTGGCCGCTGCTGGTGGCGGCGACCGCCGAAGCGGAGGAGGGCCCGGAACCCACCGGGTCGTGAGCGGAGTTGTCAGCGGCCGCGGCCGTCCGGCTCCGCGCCGTCGGTGTCGCTGTCGTCGTCGGCCGCCCAGTTGGCGAAGTGGATCAGGGGCGCGATGGCGTCGGGATCGCCGGTGGGAATGTCGAGCATCTGGCTGCGCGCCCATACCGGGCGTCCGTCGAAGAACGGGACGACGTCCTGGGGGCGCGCGGGGAGGCTGCGCAGTTCGACCTCTCCCACGGGTCTGGGGGGAAAACCCAGCCGGCGCCTGCCTACCCGCCCGTACGGCAGCAACAGCGTGGCTTCCGGAGTGGCCTGGGAATCGCCGTCGGCCGGGAACAGCAGCAGCCAGTCGCCCTTCGACCAGGGCCAGTTCGCGACGACGTAGCGCCGTGTCCGCGTGAAGGGTGACGCCGCGGCCCGGGCCAGCGCTCGCGCGGTGCGTATCTGCTCCACGGCGCGCTTCACGGCAAGCGCGCAGAACAGGATCAGGAAGCCCGCGAACACCAGCTTGTGGCCGCTGCCGTGCAGGGCGAATCCGTTCGCCGCGTCGGCGGCGCCGACGGTGATCAGGAAGATCGGCGGGACGAGAACGGCGGCCAGCGACCGCAGACCTTGTATCCGCCACCACGGGAGCGTGAAGTCGCCGGTGGCGGGCGGCGGGTCGCCCAACTCCCTGTCCACCGCGGCCCATTGCGCGACGGCGGCCTTCGCCAGCCGCGCGTGGCCAGGCACGGCCGCGGTCCCCGAACCGACCTGCGCCCCCTCGGCCTCCGCCGCGCGCGCGGTGCGACCACGGACCTTGCGTAACAGTGCCACGATTCCCGTCCCCCCGGTGGGCGCCGGATCAGCCCAGCGAGCCCTCCGGCATCGTAGAGCGCGGCATGCCCGCGCGTGCGGCCGCGTACGCCCACGAATGCGTAAAGCGGCCCGCCGCGGCGGCTGTTGGTGGCTATGCGGGGGCCTGGCGCTCCTGCGGCGGCGGCTTCATGGCCCAGCGGATCGTACGGGTCAGCCCCTGCCCGGCCAGCGGGATCGCGGTGCGCTCGGCGACGGGGAGGGACGGCAGGCGCAGCGGGCCGCGGGCCCACAGGGGGATCATCGCCACGGCGTTGGCCGCGAGGACGGCGTACGGTCCCCTCGCGAGCCAGGGCAGCGGGGGGTGGACGAGCATGAAGCGGGCGGCCTCCCTGGCCTGCGGGGTGGCGCGCAGTTCGGGGCGGTACGACGCCAGGACGGCGGCGAGTTCGGCCTGGTCGCGCGGCGGGTCGGGCACGCCGAGGGCGCGGGCCACCTGTGCCGTGTCCGCGACGTAGCCGTCGTAACCGGCGTCGTCCAGAGGATGGGCGCCGAAGCGCCGGTGGGCGCGGAGGAAGCTGTCCACCTCGGCGGCGTGGACCCAGCCGAGGAGGTGCGGGTCGGAGGCCCGGTACGGCTCGCCGTCCGCGGTGACACCTGACACCCGCTCGTGCACGGCCCGCACATGGTCCACGGCGTCCTGCGCGTCCCGCGCGGTGCCGAAGGTCGTCACGGCCAGGAACGTGCTCGTGCGCTGCAGCCGTCCCCACGGGTCTCCGCGGTAGCCGGAGTGCGCGGCCACCGCGGCCATGGCGAGCGGGTGCAGGGACTGCAGCAGCAGCGCCCGCAGCCCGCCGACGAACATCGAGGCGTCACCGTGCACCACGCGGATCGGCCGTTCGGGGCCGAACCAGCGTGTCCCGGGAGCGCCGTGGATGCGCTGGCGGGTGGCAGGACCGCCGGGTCCGGCGACGCGGGCGAAGAGCTGCTTGCCGAGCCGTCGCCGGACACCCTCGAGAACGGGCACGTCCACTGGGGAGAGCGTCACCCTGCCACTGTACGGCGACGGTCCCGCCGTCGTACCGGACCTCAGTGCGACCAGGCGCCGTGGGGGAGCGGTACGCGGTGGTGGTTCCCGCCGAAGGGGTGCCGCATGTCGTCCGCGGCCTCGCTCACCGCGTGCGAGGCACGGTGGTACCGGGCGCGCGCCCGGTAGGCCGCCGACGGCTTGCCGTGGGTGTCGGCGGCCGCGATCAGCAACCCGCCCATCATGGAGAGGTTCTTGAAGAAGTGGACGCGCTGCGCGGCCCGCTCCTGCGGGTCCTCGATCGTCCAGTACGGATGCCCGGCGAGGGTGGTCGGCACCAGCGTGGCCGCCAGCGCGAGGGCCGACAGGCGGGGCAGGTAGCCGAGGGCGAGCAGCGTGCCCGCGCCCAGCTGGACCGCGCCGTTGATACGGACGAGCTGCTCCGGGTCCTCGGGCAGCCACGTCACCTTCTCGGCCAGTGGAAGTGCCACCGGCTCGGCGGCCGGAGCCACCCGTGCGGGGTCCCGCAGCGCCGACAGCCCGCCGCTGATGAACATGGAGGCCAGCATCGGCCGCGCGAATCTCCTGAGAACTGCCATGCCGACCGGGTGCCCGGCTTTACGCGCCTCGCACACTCCCCGGGGCAAAGGTTCGCCCGGATGCGCCGCGAGCTGACTCGGGTGGTCACCCGTTTCCGCGTGACGCAGCCGCGTGCTCAGCAGGGGGCGAGGACGTCGGGCTGTGTCTCCAGGCGGTCGCGCAGCCGGTGCAGGCCGCGCCGGGCGTGGCTCTTGACCGTCCCGAGCGGCCACCCCGTCCGCTCGGCGATCTGCGTCTGGGTCAGGTCGTCGTAGAACGCCATCCGCAGGACCAGTTGCTGCGCGGGCGGCAGCCTGGACAGTTCGCGGCTCATCACGACGCCGTCCAGGACGGCCTCGGCGTCCGCTTCAGGGCGCGCTGCCGTGGGTGGGAGTGCCGATCCGGCGGCCGCGACGAGTGCGGCCCTGCGGGTGCGCGCGGAGAGCGCGTCGGCGGTCTTGCGCCGGGTGATGCCCACGATCCAGCCGACCATGGCGCCGCGCTCCGGCCGGAACCCGTGCCGTCCCCGCCACGCCGCGAGGAAGACCTGCTGGGTGACGTCCTCGGCCTCCCGCGCGTCGCCGAGCGAGCGCCGCGCCAGGGTGTGCACCAGGGTCCCCCAGCGCAGATACGCGGCCGCCAGGCAGTCCTCGTCGCCATGGACGAACCCGCGGGCCAGCTCCTCGTCGGGCAGGGCCAGGGTGGACGCGCGGACGGCGTGCGCGCTCGGCCGGGAGTCGCTTTCCGCGCTCAGCTGCACGCCCATGGCGTCGGCTCCTGTGGTCCTGAAGCGGTGCGGTGGCCGCCGGTGCGCCTTCGTGCGTCCCGGCCTGCCCATCGTGGGTACCTCCGGCCGGCCGGGACCACTCGCATCGTTTGTGCGTCGTATCGTGGAGGGGTGAGTGAACCCCGGCAGGATCCCGTCGCCGCGGGGATGACGACCGGTGCGCTCGCCCGGCGTATCGGCGTGTCGCCCACGACGTTGCGCTCGTGGGACCGGCGCTACGGGCTGGGTCCCGCGGTGCGCGCCGACGGCCGCCACCGGCGCTGGAGCCCCGGGGACGTGGCAATGCTGGAGGAGATGTGCCGGCTGACCGCCACCGGCCTGCCGCCCGCCGAGGCCGCGCGCGCCGCCAGGGAGCGGGCCCGCTCCCTCCCGGCCGCCGCGCAGGCGCCGACCGGCCCGGACGAGACGCCCGCCCCCGCCGTACGCCCCGGCCGGAGATCGCACGCCCCCAGCGGGCTGCCGCTCGGTGACACCCGGCAGGAGTGCCGGGGCCTGGCCCGGGCCGCCGTACGGCTCGACGCCCCCGCCGTCCAGGACCAGTTGACGGCGCTGGTGCGCGAACACGGCCTGACCGTCGCCTGGGAGGAGGTGATGGTGCCCACCTTGCGCGCGGTGGGCCGCAAGTGGGAGTCCTCCGGCGACCGTTACGTCGAGGTCGAGCACCTGCTGTCCTGGCATGTCTCCAGCACCCTGCGCGGCGCCGCACTGCGGTCGGCGGGCACTGTCGTGCCCGCCGCGGTCGCGCCCGTGGTCCTGGCGTGCGTACCCGGCGAGCAGCACACGCTGCCGCTGGAGGCGCTGAACGCGGCCCTGGCGGAACGCGGCCTGGCCACCCGGATGCTGGGCGGCGCCGTGCCCGTGGAGGCGCTGGTCTCCGCGGTCCGGCGGGTGGGACCCGCCGCGGTGGTGCTCTGGTCGCAGTCCCCGGCCACGGCCGTCACCCCGTTGGCCCAGCGTCTCGCCGCCACCACATGGGGCGTCCGCGGAGCGCGGCGGCGGCCCCTGGTGATGACGGCGGGACCCGGATGGGCCAGGCGCGCCCCTGGCCCTGGCACGGTCAGACCGCGGGGCCTGCGGGACGCCGTCGCCGCTCTCGTACGGGCCTGCGGGGGTGACGAGGACCGGTCCGCGGCTGACGCGCCGACGTCGTAGCGCCCGCGGGGTGCATCCGGTGACGCCCGCCGGACGGAAGACTCGGGAGACAACAGCGGAAAGGTGGTGGCCATGCCCGCTCCGAGCGGTGCACCCGAGGTCGTGGTGGTCGGCGCGGGACTCGCCGGACTCGCCTGCGCCCGCGACCTGCTCGCGGCAGGGGTGAGCGTCCGCGTCCTGGAGGCGTCGGACGGCGTCGGCGGCCGGATGCGCTCCGACCGGCACGAGGGCTTTGTGGTCGACCGGGGCTTCCAGGTGTTCAACACCTCCTACCCCCAGGTCAAACGCCGGCTGAACCTGCGCGGCCTGTACCTGCGCCCCTTCACCCCCGGCATGCTCGTCCACACCGACCACGGGCGGGTGCGTTTCAGCGACCCCACCCGCCGTCCCGGCGACAGCGGCGACCTGGTGCGCGGACGCCTCGGCGGGCCCCGCGACCTGCTCGCCCTGAGCGCGCTGTCCGCTCGTGACCTGCTGGTGCCGCCCCGGCGGCTGGTCCGCGGCCAGGAGCGCACCACCCGGACCGAACTGGCGGCCGCCGGGCTCTCCGAGGAGATCGTCGAACAGCTCTTCCGGCCCTTCCTCTCCGGTGTCTTCCTGGAGGAGGACCTCGAGACCTCCAGCCGCTTCTTCCATCTGGTGTGGCGCAGCATGCTGCGCGGCACCCTCTGCCTGCCCGCCACGGGGATCGGCGCCGTGCCGCGGCAGCTCGCCGCTGAACTGCCTGACGGCGTCCTGCACTTGGAGACCCCGGTGGACCAACTGACCGACGCGGGCGTGCTGACCGCCGACGGCGGCGAACTGCCCGCGCCTGTCGTCGTGGTGGCGACCGGTCCCGGCCCCGCGGTCCGGCTGCTGCCCCAACTCCACGTCCCCGGCTACCGGGTGGTCACCACGTACTTCCACACCTGCGCTCCCTCGCCGCTGGCGGAGCCGACCCTGCTCACCGACGCGCGGCGCCGCTTCCTCAACACCTGCGTGCTGAGCGAGGCCGTTCCCGGCTACGCGCCGCCCGGGCAGGCCCTGGTGGAGACCTCCGTGCTGGGCGAGGACGTGCCCGGTCGCGAGTCGGCGCTGCGCGGACCGCTGGCCGAGGTCTACGGGGCCGACACGGCCGGATGGGACCTCGTGGCGGTGCGCACGGTCCCGGAGGCGCTGCCCGCGATGCCGCCGCCGCTCACGCTCAGCCGCCGCTCGCGCGTCGCGACGGGCCGCTATGTGTGCGGCGACCACCGCGCGACCGGCTCCGTGCAGGGCGCGCTCGCCTCCGGCGCCCGCGCCGCCCGCGAGGTGCTGCGGGACCTGCGGAGCTGAGCGGGGGCGTCACGGTGTCTGGTCCCCCCGCTCAGTCCTGGCCGCGGGCGTGCCGGAAGCGCGCCAGACCGTCGGGCAGCTCCACGATCGGGTCCGGGTAGTCGTATCGCGCCCGTTCCAGGCCCGGCAGCTTCCACGGCTGGTGGACGGCCGGGCCGTCCAGTCCGCGCAGTTCGGGCACCCAGCGGCGCACGTAGGAGCCGTCGGGGTCGTAACGGAGGGCCTGGCGCACGGGGTTGAGGACGCGGTTGGGGCGGGTGTCGGTGCCGGTGCCGGCCGTCCACTGCCAGTTGAGCTGGTTGTTGGCGACGTCGCCGTCCACCAGCAGGTCGAGGAAGTGGCGTGCTCCGACGCGCCAGTCCACGTAGAGCGTCTTGGTGAGGAAGCTCGCGGTGAGCAGGCGGCCGCGGTTGTGCATCCAGCCCTCGTGGACCAGCTGGCGCATCGCCGCGTCGACGACCGGGTAGCCGGTGCGGCCCTCCTTCCACGCGGCGATGTCCTGGGCCGCGGACTCGGCTGTGCGCCAACTGTCGTGCCGTGTGCGGTAGTCGGCCGACGACGCGGCGGGACGCGCCGCCAGCACCTGGCGGTGGAAGTCGCGCCACGCGAGCTGCCGTACGAACGCCTCGGCGCCCGCGCCGCCGTGCCGCCGCGCCCGGTGGACCAGCTCGACCGGCGAGAGCGTGCCGAAGTGCAGGTGCGGGGAGAGACGGGAGGTCGCGTCGCCCGGCAGGTCGTCGTGCCGGTCCTCGTACGCGGCCAGACCGCCGCGCAGCCACGCCGCCGTCCTCCTGCGGCCCTCCGTCTCGCCGCCCGCCGCCAGACCGGGCGAGGTGCCCGCCACGTCCTGCCGGGCGGGGAGCGGCGCCGACGCGACGCCCTCGGGCACCCGCACCGCGCGCGGGGCGGGGACGGGGTTGCGCAGGAACTCCTGCGACCAGTGCCGGAAGTACGGCGTGAAGACCGAGAAGTGGTCGGCGCCCGCCGGGGTCAGCGCGCCCGGCGCCACCGCCGTGGTGACCGTGTCGTGGACGAACAGCCGGCGGCCCGCGGCCTCCAGCGCCGCGCGCAGCCGCCGCTCCCGGCGAATCGCGTACGCGCTGACGTCGCCCGCCATGTGCACCTCGTCGGCGTCCGCCGCGTCCACCACCTCGCGGACCTGTTCCACGACGTCGCCGACGCGCACCACCAGGCGCCCGCCGCGCTCGCGCAGCCCCGCGTCCAGATCGGCCAGGCAGTCCGCCAGGAACGCCATCCGGTTCGGCGCCCCGAACCCGGCGTCGGTGACGGCGCGGTCCAGCACGAACACCGGTACGACCTCGGGCGCGGAGTCGACCGCCGCCCGCAGCGGCGGATGGTCGTGCAGCCGCAGGTCGCAGGTGAACAGGACGACGGACACACTCATGGGCACGACTCCTCGACGGCGGGGCCGCCGCTTCTCGCGGGCGGCACGGCGGACACCAGTTGCTTCGGCACGAGCGGCCCCGGCGGATGCGGCTCTCACCCGGGCGGCGGACATCTCCCGCCCCGATGCCGCCCTGCCCGGCGGCCGCGGCGCACCCTCCCGCCGCGACACACGGCGTACGGCTCGGGGAACCCCGTCCCGTATCGTGCTCCGGTATCGGCCCCGACAGCCGGAGGGAAACGGGCATGAGCACGGCGGGGCCTCGGCCGTCCGGCGGGTCACGGGCGCTACGGCGTCACCTGGGCGTGTTCGACGCCGTCGTCATCGGCCTGGGATCGATGATCGGCGCCGGAATCTTCGCCGCGCTGGCACCGGCCGCGGCGGCGGCCAGGTCCGGGCTGCTGATCGGGCTCGCCCTGGCGGGCCTGGTGGCGTACTGCAACGCCACCTCCTCCGCACGGCTGGCCGCCCGCTACCCGCAGTCCGGCGGCACCTACGTCTACGGCCGCGAACGCCTCGGCGCGTTCTGGGGCTATCTGGCCGGGTGGGGGTTCGTGGTCGGCAAGACCGCCTCCTGCGCCGCGATGGCACTGACCGCGGGCTCCTACGTGTGGCCCGCGCAGGCGCACGCGGTGGCGGTCGCGGCGGTGGTGGCGCTGACCGTGGTGAACTACGTGGGCGTGCGGAAGGCGGCCTGGCTGACGCGGGCGATCGTCGCGGTCGTGCTGGCGGTGCTCGCGGCGGTCGCCACCGCTTGCCTGACCAGCTCGGCCGCCGACACGGGCCGCTGGGCGGTCGGCACGGAGGCCGGGTTCCACGGTGTTCTCCAGGCCGCGGGCCTGCTCTTCTTCGCCTTCGCCGGATACGCCCGCATCGCCACCCTCGGCGAGGAGGTCCGTGACCCGCGGCGCACCATCCCGCGGGCGATCTCCGTGGCCCTCGCCGTCACCCTGGTCGTGTACGCGGTCGTCGCGCTCTCCGTCCTCGCCGTCCTCGGCCCCGAACGCCTCGCCCACACCACCGTGCCGTTGGCCGACGCCGTGCGAGCCGCCGGGGTGCCGGGCCTTGCCCCCGCGGTACGCGCCGGGGCGGCGGTCGCCGCGCTCGGCTCGCTGCTCGCGCTGATCCTCGGCGTCTCGCGGACCACCCTGGCGATGGCCCGCGACCGGCACCTGCCCCACCAACTCGCCGCGATCCACCCGCGTTTCGAGGTGCCGCACCGCGCCGAGCTGGCCGTCGGCGGCGTCGTGGCCGTCCTGGCCGCCACCACCGATGTGCGCGGCGCGATCGGCTTCTCCTCCTTCGGCGTGCTCGCCTACTACGCCGTCGCCAACGCCTCCGCGTGGACCCTCACCCGGGACGAGGGCCGTCCGCCCCGGCCGGTGCCCGTCCTCGGGGCGGCGGGCTGCCTGGTCCTGGCCTTCGCCCTGCCCGCGGCCTCGGTGCTCTGGGGCGCCGTGGTGCTCGCGCTCGGGGCTGTCGCGTACGGCTTGCGCTAGGTGCTCGCGCGCGGCTGAGTGAACCGCGGTGGTGCGGGAAGGCCGTTGATCGGTCGGGTTCCTGGCGCTGGGTGGTCAGCCCGCGGGCCGGAGCCCGGTCAGGGTGACGTCGACGAGACGGCGGACGGCCGCCTGCGACGGCAGGCGCCCGGCGCCGGACAGGGCGTGCAGGCAGTAGTCGGCCAGCTCTGCGGGGGAGACGTCGTCGCGGACCGCACCGGCCGCGGCCGCCTCCGCGATGACGTCCCGTACCAGGCCGTGCAACTGCCGCTGGGCGTGGACGGCGTGCTGGTCGCCGTGGACGAAGGCGGCGATCTCGCCGTCCTGGCGCCGCTCGTGGGTGAGGTGGGCGTACCCGCGCAGGACCGCTTCGAGCCGGTGCGCGGGGCCGTCCGCGCTGTCGCGGGCGTGGGCGAGCCGGTCCAGGTGGACGGCGACATGGCGCTCGTGCCAGGCGATCAGGATCGACTGGACGTCGGGAAAGTACTTGTACAGCGTCGCGCGCCCGATCCCGGCCTCCTTCGCGATCTGTGACATCGTCACCGCCGCCAGGCCGTGCGCGTCCACCAGGGCCACGGTGGTCTCCAGGATGGCGTCCCGCACGGCGCGGCGGTGCGCGTCCATCGTCTCGTCCCACAGCTTCGGCATGCTCCAAGCATACGCAACGACGGACCCGTGACACTCTGCCTTGACATAGACAATGTGTATCGATAAGTCTGGAGGGGCCGATCCGTACGAAGAAGTGAGGTTCCCGTGTCCGTCGCCGCGCCACCCTGGGACATCGGCAGGCCCCGGCCCGCACTGCTCGCCCTCGCGGAGAGCGGGGCCCTGCGCGGCCGGGTGCTCGACGAGATCCGCGGCCGGCGCACCTCCCTGACCCGCCTCTGACGCGAAAGGAGCGGTCATGCCGACCGCTGAAGCCCGCCTGACGACCGACCGCGCGAGCCGCTACCTCGTCCAACTCTGCCGCCACCTCGGCCAGATGAACCATCCGACCCATCCGGGCCGCATGACCCACCGGCCACCCGGCGGCCACGGCGGAACACCGCCCGCGGCCCCGTACGTCGACCACACCGACACCCACGGCACCGTCCGCTTCCCTGACGGCCGGTGGACCCTCGACGCGACCGCGGACACCCTCACCCTGCGCGTCGACGCCACCGACGAGGCGGCCCTACGGCGCCTCCAGGATGCGATCGCCGCCCGTATCGAGACCATCGGCCGCCGCGACGGCCTCCAGGTGCGTTGGCAGCAGCCAACGGATGAGGGCACGCCGCCGCAGGTGCGGACCTAGCGAGCGCCGTCGGCTGCGGCGCGAGCGCGGGGGCGGTCGGACCGGAGGTCAGCCCTCGTGGCCCAGGCCGCGGTCGGGTGCGCTCATGTCACCCGTGCGGGGCAGGCCGTCGGCGATCCCGTAGCGCAGGTACACCGCGCCCTTCGGGGTGGCCGCGGGCGGCTGGAGGAGGGTGAGGTTCGCGGGCACCTCGCCGCCGTCGAACAGCTTCTTCCCGACGCCCAGCACGATCGGGTGGATCCACAGGTCGAGGCGGTCGAAGAGCTTCTCGCGCAGGAGCGTCTGCACCAGGTCCAGGCTCCCCACGACCTTCACCTGCTGGTGCCGGTCACGGATCTCGCGCACCGCGGCGGGGAGGTCCGGTCCGAGCTGGGTGGACCCGGCCCAGGGGAGGTCGGGCGTGCCGCGGGAGGCCACGTACTTGGGGATGCTGTTGAAGAGGACGCCGAACTCGTCGTCCTGGTGCGGCCAGTACGCGGCGAAGATGTCGTACGTCCGCCGGCCGAGCAGCAGGGCGTCGGTACCCTCGTACGCGGCCTGGATCTGCGCCCCGGCGACGTCGTCGATCAGCGGCGCCTGCCAGCCGCCGAACGGGAAGCCCTCCGGGTCCTCGTCCGGGCCGCCGGGCGCCTGCCCGACGAGGTCCAGGGTCGAGAACATTTCGATGTCGATGAGGCCCATGCCGTACTCCCGGAGAGTGGGTTTTTCTCGGTCGCACGGTAGACCGGCGCACGCCCCGGAACTCATCGGTGCCACGGCACGTCGTTCCGATTCCGTCGGCCGCCTCGCCCGGTACTACCCGTACTACAGGCGTACGGTCATCTCCACGGTCACCGCGTCCCCCGCCGAGATGCCCTGGGCCTTGCGGACGGCGCTCTTGACCGGCAGCAGGTAGCCGCCGTTCTTCGGGAAGAGCGACGTGGTGAAGACGGCGTCGCCGATGCGCGCCTCCACCGGCACGACCCCCCAGCCGTACGTGGCCATCGCCGCCACCTCGCGTACGTCCGCGGCCTGTTCGTCGGGCACGGGCACGAAGTAGAAGGGGGACGGGCCCCGCCACTCGATCACATGGCCTGCAAAGGTGATGTCCATGGAGCTAGCATCCCGTGCCATGGTGAGGCGGGGGCAGTGGGTGGGCGCTGTGGCGGGAGTGGCGGTACTGGCGGCGGTGTGCGCCTCGGGACCGGAACACGCGGCGGCCGCCCGTACGGCGTCGGATGCCGGCCCGTTACCGGCCGACCGCTACCGGTACACACCGGACGACTACCAACAATCCAAGCGGGCAACGGCGTTGCTGGTGCGGCAGTGCATGGCGAAGCGCGGCCACGCGGACTTCCCGCTCGATCCGCGCTACCCCATGGACCCCTTCTCCACCACCGCGGTCGGCACCGACTACGGCGTCCTCGACATGGACGCCGCCCGCCGCTGGGGTTACGGCTGGGACCCGGACAAGAACCTGGACATCCAGCCGAAGGGCCGGCGGATGACCTCGGCGGAGTACGCGGACTTTCCCGCCTGCAACGCCGAGGCGGACCAGCGGCTGATGCGCGGCATCGACGTCAAGCGGGACTGGCTCTACGCCACCACGCGGTCGATCGAGGTCGACAAGGCGGTCAAGCGGGACCCGCGCCTGCGCGCCGCCTGGAACACCTGGTCCCAGTGCCTGGCAGCCCAGGGATTCCCCCGCTACCCCGACCCCGTGGCGGCGTACACCGCCGGCGCCTGGCACCGGGAGAGCGACGGCAACACCCCTCATACGCAACGGGAGCGTGCCACCGCCGTCGCGGACGTCACCTGCAAGCGCCGCCACCACACGGTCGAGATCTGGCAGGACGTACAGGCGCGGCAGCAGACCGCCGACATCGCGGCGCACCGCGACCGCTACGACGCCGGGATGCGGGCGCTGCGCACCTATCGGGCGAACATCGACCAGGTGACGGAGCAGCTCGGCTAGGGCGTGATCCACAGGACATGCCCCAGGGTCCGCCCCAGCCGGTGGCCGGGGCGGAGTTACGATCGCCGGGTGTCCGATGTCGCGGCTGAGCGTGGGGGCGGTCTGCCCGTCACGATCGTGCGCGCCTGCCGCCGGGGGGAGTCGGGCGGGAGTCCGACCGCTGTGCTGGACGACGTACCGGGGATGAGTGACCGGGCGCGGTGCGCGGTGCCCACGCTGGCGGGAACCTCGCACGCCGTCTTCGTCTCGGGGGGTGAGGACGGCGGCGTGGCGATGCGCTTCTTCACCGCCGCCGGGGAACTGCCCGCGTGCGGGCACGGCACGGTCGCGGGTCTGGCGGTGCTGGCCGAGCGCGCCGGGGGCGGGGAGTTCCGTACGACCGTCCGCACGGCCGGGCGGGTGCTCACCGGACGGGCATCCCGGCCCCTCGGGCAACAGGGCGATTTCACGGCCGCGTTCGACCCCGGACCCGTCGAGCTGAGCGCACGCGCGGCGGCCGAACTCACCCCGGTCCTGGAGGCGTTGAAGCTCGGACCGGATCGTGCTCCCGCCGCGATGTGCGTGGCCTCGGTCGGGCGGCCCAGGCTGCTGGTCGAAGTGCCCACTCGGGCCGAACTGGCCGCTCTCGTACCGGACATGGAGCGGCTGCGCGCCGCCTGCGGCCAACTCCGGTTGCTGGGCTGCTACGTCTACAGCGCACCGGCCCCCGACGGGCGGGCCGCCGCGCGGATGTTCGCCCCCTCGATCAGTGTCCCGGAGGACATCGCCAACGCCAACAGCACGGCGTGCCTGGCCGCGTATCTCGCCCGGGTGAGCGGCGCGGCCCGTACCGTCGCGGTCGACATGGGCGACTCCCTGGGCGCGCCCGCCACCGTCACCGCGGCCGCCCACCCGACCGCGTCCGGCATCGCGGTCGAGGTGGGCGGGACGGCGGCGATCGACGGCGTCGTCCGCCTGCGGCCGTGACCCTGCGGGCCTGACGAGCCTGACGAACCTACAGGAGGACCCCCACGTCCACCGGCTCCGGGCATCGGCCAGGATGGGGCCATGTCGATGCCCGCCGATCTTGTGAGCCAACTGCGCGCCGGCGCCCGTGAGCGCCGCGCGACGCGCCCCCGCGGCCCTGAACTCGCGTCCGTGGAGGACCTGCAGGGCCCCGGGGGACTGCCGCTGCGCCGGTACCGGCCCGCTGACGGTCCCCGCCCGCTGGTGGTGTTCCTGCACGGCGGTGGGTTCGTCTTCTGCGACCTCGACACCCACGACCGCACCTGCCGCCGTATCGCCGCCGCCTGCGACGTCGACGTGCTGGCCGTCGACTACCGGCTCGCCCCCGAGCACCCCCATCCGGCCGCCGTCGAGGACGCGACCGCGGTCCTGCGCTGGGCGCGGCCCGCGGCCGTCGCCGGGGACAGCGCGGGCGGGCTGCTCGCCGCGGCGGCCTGTCTGGCGCTGCGCGACGAGGGCGGTCCGCTGCCGGCCGTCCAGGCCCTGATCTGCCCGAACACCGACCTGACGCTCGGCCGTCCGTCCGTCACGGAGAAGGGCACGGGGCACGGCCTGGAGGCCGCCGCCCTCGCGGCCTTCGTCGCGGCGTTCGTCCCCGACCCGGCCGACCGCCCCGCCGCCTCCCCCCTGCACGCCCCCGACCTGTCCGGCCTCCCCACCGCCCTGATCGTCACCGCCGAGCACGACCCCCTCCGCGACGAGGGCGACGCCTACGCCGACCGCCTCGCCGCCTCCGGCGTCACCGTCCGCCACCGCTGCGAACCCGGCCTCGAACACGGCTTCATCCAGGGCATGGACCTCACCGACCCCGCCGCGGCAGCCGCCCACGACCGCATCTTCGCCGACCTCCGCGACCTCATCCCCCGCTGACGCGCACCGCTTCCGTCCGCTTCCGTCCCCGTGCGGCAGGACCGCGGACCTGCGGCACCCTGTCGCGCGTGGCCGAGGGTCGAGCCGTAGGCTGCTGCACATGGCCGATCACCTGACACCCAGCGAAGCGTTCGCCCTGCTGATGGACGGCAACGGGCGGTTCACCGCCGCCGTTCCCGAGCACCCCAACCAGGACGCGGCGCGCCGTGCGCAGGTCGCGCCGGGACAGGACCCCTTCGCGGTGCTGTTCGGGTGCTCGGACTCGCGCCTCGCCGCGGAGATCATCTTCGACCGCGGGCTGGGCGACCTGTTCGTGGTGCGTACCGCCGGTCATGTCCTCGGTGGTGAGGTGCTCGGCAGCATCGAGTACGGCGTCAGCATCCTGGGCTGCCCGCTGGTCGTCGTGCTCGGCCACGACTCCTGCGGCGCCGTCGCGGCCGCACGGGCCGCCGTCGCCGACGGCACCACCGCCGACGGCTACGTCCGCGACGTGATCGAGAAGGTCACCCCCAGCGTGCTGGCCGCCAACGCCGCCGGGCGCACCGAGGACGCGGACTTCATCGCCGCGCAGATAGAGCACACCGTGGACCTGCTCATGGACCGCTCCCGCATCCTGGCCGAGGCCGTCGACGCGGGCCGCACAGCCGTGGTCGGCCTCGCCTACCGCCTCGTCGACGGCACCGCCCAGCTGGTCACCTCCCGCGGCCTGCAACTCCCGACCGCCACGGCCACCGCCACCGCGTCCTGACCCTCACCTTGTAGTCGACGTCTAGCCCGCGGCGGCCCGCTCAGTGCGGGCCGCCCCGCACCCGGATCGCCTATAAGAGAAACTTATGGATTCTCTCATGGCTCCTTGAATTGCTTTGAGAGGCTCGACCCCTGACCATTTCTTCACGGATGTCGGACGGTGAGGGAGCGCGGCGGTGAAGACGATCGGTCTGATCGGGGGCATGAGTTGGGAGTCGACGGCAGAGTACTACCGGCTGCTCAACGAACTCACCCGGGATCGGCTGGGCGGGCTGCACTCGGCCAAGTGCGTGCTGTACTCCGTGGACTTCGCCGAGATCGAGCAACTCCAGGTGCGGGGGAACTGGGCGGCAGCGGGGGACATCCTGGCCGGGGCCGCCCGCTCGCTGGAGCGTGCCGGTGCGGACATGGTGCTGATCTGCACCAACACCATGCACAAGGTCGCCGACCAGGTCGAAGCGGCGGTGTCGGTCCCGCTGCTGCACCTCGCCGACGCCACGGCGCACGCCGTACGCGCCGCGGGCGTCCGGCATGTCGGCCTGCTCGGCACCGCGTTCACGATGGAACAGGACTTCTACCGCGGCCGCCTGGAAGCGCGGGGCCTCGACGTGAGGGTGCCGGACGGCGAAGGGCGCGCGCTGGTGCACCGGGTGATCTACGAGGAGCTGTGCCTCGGCCGGGTGCGGGAGGAGTCCCGCGCGGCCTACCGGCGGATCATCCGGGAGCTCGTCGCCGGGGGAGCCGAAGGCGTCATCCTGGGCTGCACCGAGATCGAGCTTCTCATCGGCCCGGCCGACAGCCCGGTCCCGCTCTTCCCCACCGCCCGCCTCCACGCCGAGGCGGCCGTGGACGCGGCCCTGGCCTGAGCCCGGACCGACGACGGGCGGCCGCCTGCGGGATCAGCTGACACACGCCGCGACGGCGGCGGCGTAGACCCGCTCGGCCGCCGCGTGGCACTCCTGGCTCTGCCTGCTGAACCGCTCCAGGCAGACGCCGCTGTTGACCTCGATCACGGTCAGGTCGCCGCCGTCGGTGGCCACGATGTCGACCGACCCGAACACCAAGCCCAGGGATCGCATCGCGCGTCCTGCCAGGTCGCCGAGTGCGCCGCACAGATCCGGGTCCGTCAGCAGGACCGCGGTCGCCCCGAACTTGAGGTTGTGCCGCCATTCGGACGTGGAGCCCATGCTCCCGGGCTCCTTCGCGGCCCGGTCCGCGGGACGCTTCTCGAAGGCCAGCTCCAGCCGGTCGTCGAGGACGACGACCCGGTACTCGTGCCCGATGGGAACCCAGGGACAGACCGCCAGCGCCGTGTAGCGCGTCGTCAGGGAGGCGAGTACATCGGTCAACTCGAGCCGGGTGGAGGCCCGGTGGACGTCGCGGCCGCCGCTCGCGCTGAGCGGCTTGATCACCAGGGGGAGAGGGACGCCCGCGGCCGTCTCCGCCGCCCGACGGTCCGGGCGCGGGCGCAGCAGGCGGTGCGGCACGTTGGGCACGCCGTCGGATGTCAGCAGTACGGAGGCGGCCACCTTGTCCGTGGCGATCAGTGCCGACGCGGCGTCGTTGAGCGGGAAGTGGTAGCCGACGACAAGGCGCCGACGCCCGCCGTGGCGCAACTCCGCGACCCACTGGCCTGAATGCCACCGCAGTTCGGCACCGCTGAGAGCGGCCGCACGTTCCATGTGCGCCACGAAGTCCGGCCGGAACGGCTCGTTCGCGTCGGACGTGGAGATCAACGACACCTCTGTGGCGCCCATCCGGTTCGTCCTCCTCGCCCGCACCCGTGACTGTCCGGCACCCATGGTGCACGACTGGCCCCTCCCGGCAGGGCATTGCCCGGTGGTGACGCGAGGCGGGCGTCAACCGCGCGCAGCTCGTACGCGGTTGACGCCCGCCGGTGGCGGCCCGGGGAAGGTCAGGCCGGGGTGAGGGAAGGGTGAGGGAGGGGATGGGTCACAGGAAGTCGCCCGCGTGGTGGTGCCGGGTGGGGCGGCCGGAAGCCTGTTCCTGCAGCAGGGCGGTGATCTGGTTGACGTCGTTGAAGATGCTGAGGAAGGCGTCGAGGCTGGGGCTGCTGGCGCCGTTGACGCCGACGAAGAAGGTCAGCAGACGGCCGTCGTCGGTCTGGAGATAGCCCGCCTCGTTCTGGGCGGCGACCTCCAGCTCCTGGTTGAGCAGGTCTTCGCCGATGATGGTGCCGGGCTTCGCGAACACCTTGCCCTTGGCGGGGCAGTCGGTGGTGCAGGAGATGCCGTTCGAGCCGTCCACGCCCAGGATCGGGAGCAGCAGCCGGAAGGCCGTCGCCTTGGGGGTGCGCAGCCAGTAGTCGAGGATCTCGACGAGGCCGTTGGGGGTGATCCGGTCGGCCGCCGTGCCGCCGCGGCCGTCCGAGAGCTGAAACTGCTTCGGGTCGATGTGCGCGACGTTCGCGAGGAAGTCGTGCTCGACCGGGAACGCGTCGAAGCAGTTCTTGCTGCCGACCTCGACGGCCACGTTGCACAGCGCCAGGTTGGCGCCGAGGTTGTGGCTGACCTTGAGGATCAGCTTGGCGTACTGGCTGTACGGCGGGGAGACGTACGCGGCCACGCGCGGGGCGTTGCCGTACGAGGCGGGGAGCTGGTTCTGCGGGTTGGGGCCGGTCGGCCGCGCGGTGACGGTGACGCCGGCGCGGGCCAGCGCCTCGATCAGCGCGGTGCGGCCGAAGGCGTTGGGGTCCTGGATCGGGGAGACCTTCAGCAGCGGCTGCGAGCCCGCCGCGATGGTGCCCGAGAGGTGGATCTTGGTGCCGTCGGGCGAGGTGGTCACCGTGATCGAGGTGGTGCCGCCGGCGGCGACGGTCCGGACGCTGGAGGTCACCTGGTACGGCGCGACCTGGGGGCGCCAGAACAGCTTGGCCGCCTGGCCGGGCGTGGTCGGGGTGCTCAGCAGGTCGATGAGGTTGTCGTTGATGATCATCGGCACGGGCTGCGGGCTCAGGGTCGGGGGCGTGAACAGCCGCGGGTCGATGATGACGTTGCCGTTCACCCGGGTGATGCCCGAGGCGCGGACCTGCGCGGCGATCTGGTTGATGCCGGCGAGCGGGTTCTCGGGGGTGAGGGTGGCGCCGGGAAGCGCGGCCTCGGTGTGGTCGATGTCCGTGTAGTCCACCGAGCCGTCGGGCTTGGTGCGCCCGCCCATGGTCAGGTCGCCCTGGGCGACCAGATCGAGGTTGCCGCGCAGTGTCGAACCGCTGCGGCTGCCGGTCGCCCGCACGGGCGTGGTGAAGCGGTGGTTCCAGCCCAGGGTGTTGAGGGCGGTCGAGATGGTGGCGAGCTTGGTGGTCGAGCCCGGGACGAAGAACTGGTTCGCGAACTGGGAGTGGATCACCCGGCCGGTCGCCGGGTCCGTCTCCAGCACACCCCACTGCGCGTGCTCGTACCCGGGCTTGTGCATGATCGCCTCGATGGCGGGCCCGAGGTCGTCGTCGTGGGCCGCCGCCGTGGGCCCGGCCGCGGCCGTTCCCGCGAGGGCCAGGAGCGTGGTGCCCGCGGTGGCCAAGGCGTACAGCCGGGCACGGATCGTCCGTCTCATACGTACCGCCGATTCTGGTGTCGGGGAAGCGGGGTCGAAGAAGCCGGTGTCCGGGCCCCGATGTGCGGGGGACCGGCTCACCCATGGCCGCTCCAGGCGGCATCGTAGGGATGCAAACGGGACATATTGCCTTGTTGGTGGCGGGGAGTCAGCGCGTTCCGTGAACTTCATCCGGTCGGTGGAGCGCCAGGCCGGCGGTGGTGCCGATCGGCCCTGGCAATCGCGGGGCGCGTGCGTTTCCTACGGGGTGATGCTCAACGCAGGCTGAGCGCCGCATTAGCGCTTCCTAAAGGCGCCGTGGGCGGGCTTCCCCCTGCGAGGGGGAGTCCTAAGATCGTGATCGCCCGGCCGGACCGCGACCGTAGATGTGCAGGAACGGCGATCTTCCCCCGTCGCTCCGGGCCCGAAGCTCCCCGTCGATCCCGGAGGTTCGTTCCGTATGTCTGCCAGCAGCAGTTCGCCCTCGCCAGGGAGACCGCGGCACCGCGGACGGCACCGGTCGCGGCGCCGCGGGCCCGTCGTGGCGGCCCTGGCGGTATGCCTCGCCGGGGTCACCGCGGCGGCCGTCGCCG
The DNA here is from genome assembly GCF_040680795.1 of Streptomyces sp. NPDC051976. Lineage (NCBI taxonomy): Bacteria > Bacillati > Actinomycetota > Actinomycetes > Kitasatosporales > Streptomycetaceae > Streptomyces > Streptomyces sp. NPDC051976. The sequence goes on along the minus strand of NZ_JBFAXL010000003.1, from coordinate 275,585 downwards.
CGCAGCACGGCGGTGACCCCGCCACCGACCTGGCGGGACACGACTCCCCGGCGTCGACCGGCGCGCCGTTCACGGTCGCGATGAACGACGCGGGCAGCGCCGGTTCCGTACCGACGGCGACGACGCCCACGCGCTCCGCCGCGCCGTCGAGGACCGCGGTCCCGCACCCCGCGCGCCACACCAGCGCCCCCAAGAAGTCCAGCGGCCCGAGCCACGGAGCCACCGCCGGGACGGGCGGGACGGGCACATCGACGGGCGGCGGATCGGGCGGCGGCCCGGTGAACGGCGCGGCCATCGGGTACGACCCCTCGCGCGACTCGGCCGCCGACATCGCCACCGCGATGAAGCAGGCCAAGGCCGACGGCCGCGACGTCCTGCTCGACTTCGGCGCCACCTGGTGCGGCAACTGCCAGGCGATCGACCGCCTCTACGCGGAGTCGTCCGTCAAGAAGGTGCTGGCCGCCCACTACCACCTGGTCCAGATCGACATCGGCGAGAAGAACAACTCGACCAACATGAACCTCCTCAGCCGCTACGACTCCTCCGGCGGTTACGCGCTGCCGGTGATGATCGTGGTGACGCCCAGCGGGACCGTGCGCACGAACACCAACAAGACCGGCCTGCCCGAGCTGTCCACCGGCGGCTTCACCGCCTGGCTGAACACGTGGGCCTGACGATGGCCGCGATGCGGAATGCCGCGATTCGGCTACGGCTGTGGCTCGCGCGCCACCGCCCCGCCGCGGCAGCGCTGACCGCCGCCCTGGCGCTGGGTCTGACGGGGCTGAGCGGCGGCTGCTCCGCCGCCAAGCCGTCGGCCGACCCCTCGGCCCACCCGGCCGGCTCGCCCCAGCCCGCCACCGCCTCCTTCACCGACAGCGGGGTCACCGTCACCCTGCGGCTGGGCCCCTGGCACGCCGGGAGCAGCGTCCTCACCGCCGTCTTCGCGCCCGTACGCGCGGGCTTCCACCTCTACAGCACCTCGCTGCCGCCCAACGGCGTCGACGGCGTCGGCCGCCCCACCGCGATCCAGGTCTCGGGCGCTCTCGCCGCCCAGGGGCAGCTGACCGCCCACGCCGCCACCCGCGCACTCACCCTCACCGGCAGCACGAAGCCTGTGCCCGTCTACCCCGACGGCCCGGTCACCACCACCCTGACGCTCCGTCACCAGAGCGCCGGCCCGGCGGTCGTGGAGGTCAGCTACGCGGCGTGCAGCGTCCGCGAAGGCTGCCTGTTCCCGGTCTCCGGCCACCCCGTACGCCTCAGCGTCACCGACACAGGCGCCACCTTCAGCCCGGCGCCCTGACCGTACGACCGCCTGGTTGTACGACTGCTCCGTGGCCTGCCTGACCCCAGCCGCCTCCCCGGGCATACGCGCAGGGTCCCCGCGGTGGCGGGGACCCTGGCTGTATGACGATGCGGAGGGAGATCAGGCGACGGTGGTGTTCACTTCGCCGGCGCCGCTGTTCGACAGCCACTGGGACCACGACAGGTTGTAGTCCGCGTAGCCGTTGTCGCCGTCGGCCTTGCCGCGCGGGGAGCCGGTGATCGTGACGGGGTCGCCCTGCTTGACGTAGTTGAAGTACCAGATGGCGTCCGCCTTCGACAGGTGCACACAGCCGTGGGAGCCGTAGCTGTGGCCGGGGTACGGGTCACCGTCCGAGTAGTGGATGTACGTGCCCGAGTTGGTCAGGTGGACGTCCCACGGCAGGGTCAGGTCGTAGAAGTTCGGGTTCTTCTTGTCGCAGGTGATGTGGACGCTGCAGGACTTCATCCGGACCTTGGCCTGCTTGTCGATGACTGCCATCGTGCCGTCCCACGAGGGGAAGTCGGGGCTGCCCGCGTCGATCGGGAAGTTCTTGACCACCGTGCCGTTGTGCGTGACCTGCATGGTGTGGTGGGTCACCGACACCTTGGTCTCGTTGTCGTCGCCGATGGTGAACGAGTGGTGGTAGTCGTGCGTGCCGTAGCGGCCGTTGCCGTCGGTGACGTTCGTCAGCGCGGCGTCGATCGACACCTTGGTGCCCGGCTTCCAGTAGTGCTCCGGGCGGAAGTCCACGCGGGTGCTGCTGAACCAGTGCCAGGCGCCGGTGGTCGGCACCGAGGTCGTGATCTTCAGATGCTTCTCGATGGTGGCGCGCCCGGATATCGCCACCGGCTTGCTGAAGAGCACCGAGACCGGCATCACCACACCCACCGTCGTACCGTTGGCCGGCGTGATCGTGTTCAGCAGCATCGGCGGACCGGACGGCGTGGTCGGCTTCGGGCTGGCACTCGCCGACTTCGAGGGCGCGACGCTGCCGCCCTTCCCCGCGTCGCTGGGCGCGGGTGCCGCCCCCGAGGCCGAGGGGCCGCAGGCGCTCGTCGCCGCAGCCACGGCGGTCGCCACCAGCGCCAAACCAATCCCGACCCTGACCCGGCCCATGAGTACTCCACTCGTCTCGTCAACACGTTCCGACAACGGTGACGCTGGTGCGATCATGGCGGTTCCGCGAGCTTGTACCAAATCCGATGATGTGAGCAGCGGCACCTATGTGACGCGCCCGGACGGCCCCGGCAGCGGCCGGAAGCGCGGACCGTGCGCGAGCACTCACCCAGCGTGGCAGCGGCGTGGCGCCGCCGGGGATCCTCGGTGGGGATCGTCGGCTTCGCGCACGGCACAGCGCTCCCGCCGGAAGGGTCCGGCGGGAGCGCTGCCCGGTGACGCACGAGGTCCTGCTACCAGCGGTACCAGCGGTTGCGCCCCCCGCTGGGGTGGGTGCCTCGCATGATGAAGCCGAGCAGCCACACGCACAGGACGATGACGGCCACCCACCACAGAAGATTGAGGGCGAAGCCGGCGCCGAAGAGGAGCAGGGCGAGCAGAAGTACGACGAGTAGCGGTCCCATGGTTATCAACCTCCGAACAGCCGTCTGCCCCCCTTCAGTCGGGACATGCAGCGGTCGATTCACCCCGCCGACGCGGTGTGGGCCAGGATCGCGCGGGTGATCGCCTGCCAGTCGGCGCGGAAGACGCCGTGGCCGGCCCCGTCCAGCGTCAACAGCCGTGCGGCGGGGATCTCTTCGGCCAGGGCCTGGCCGTGCTCCCAGGGGAAGAGCGGGTCCGCGGTGCCGTGGATCACCAGGGTGGGCGCCGCGATCGACGACAGGGGGCCGCGGGGCTGCTCGCCGTCCGGGAGTACGTCGTGGTTCCGTACGGCGGCGAAGTGGCGGGCGCGCGCGATGTCGTCGCGTACGAGCTGCCGGAAGGCCGGTTCGTCGAACGGGCGGTGGCTCCCCGCGAGCACGCGCCAGTAGTCGACCATATAGTCCGTCACGGACGCCGTCCGTGACCAGTCGACGTGTGCGGACGAGACGAAGCGCAGGAACTCCGCGGTCGGCGGCGGCAGTTCGGGCCCTCCGGGCACCGCACGGGAGGTGCTGATCAGCACCAGCGACCGGACCCGTTCGGCATGCCCGAGCGCGGCCGCCTGCGCGAGCGCGCCTCCGGCGGAGACACCCACCAGGTGCGCCTCCGCGACCCCGTACCCGTCCAGCACGCCGACGGCGTCGCCGACCAGGTCCGCACCGGTGTATCCGGGCCTGCCCACCTCGTAACCGGCCGATCGGCCGGTGTCCCTGTGGTCGTACCGCACCACGAACCGACCACCCCCGGCCAGCAGTTGGCAGAACCCCTCCTCCCACCACAGCATCGAGGCCCCCGTGCCCATGATGAGCAGCACCGCCGGGTCCGACGGATCCCCGAAGGACTCGGTCGCCAGCTCCACACCGCCCGTACGGATCATGCGCTCAGCCATCGCAGTGCCTCCTCGCGGCTGCCGGGGCCCTCACGTCCGCCGTCCGACCGTTCAGTGCCCATCATCCGGCACGCGGTGTCCCTCGGGGATCCCGATCACCCGTTGCCGCCCGGGGTACCCGTCGGCCAGGGAGAAGCTTCCGGACCACTGCGTCCAGATCCGGGCACGACCTCCCGGAAGCGAGCACAGTGGACGAACCGTCACCAGAGCATCTCGCTCCGTGATATTCCCAGGTGAAAGCCATTGCCTGACGTGGTCATGGTGATCTACGGTGCTCGCTCATGTGTTCTCGCAGAGACCTGTGGGATCTGCGTGTCTGGGGAGGGTCATGGCGTTGGGTGGGGGTAGACGGGTGCGTTCGCCTCGTGTGCTGGTCGTGTCGCTTGTGTCCGCGCTCGTGGCGGTTGCGCCCGGGGTCGGGGTCCTGGGTGCCGGGCAGGCGGCCGCGGCCGCTCCGGCGGCGACCGCGAAGCCGGCGAAGCCCGGTGGCACCGGGGCGCACAGTACGGCGCTGACGCAGGACGCGGCGGTGACGACGGCCGCGCGGACCGGGCAGACGGTGGAGATCACCTCGCAGCGGACCGAGTCCAGCGAGACGTACGCGACGCCGGACGGCGGTCTGCGGACGGACCAGCACCTGCGGCCGGTGCGCGCACGGGTGGGCGGCGCCTGGAAGGCGATCGACGACACCCTGGTCACCCGACCGGACGGGAGCGTCGGGCCCGCGGTGGCCGCGGTCGGGATGACGCTGTCCGGCGGCGGCTCGGGTCCCCTGGTGACGCTGGAGCAGGACGGGCGGAAGCTCTCGTACGTGTGGCCGTCGGCGCTTCCGGCGCCGCGGCTCAGCGGCGACACCGCCACGTACAAGGACGTGCTGCCGGGCGTCGACCTGCAGATGCGGGCCGACATCGACGGTTTCCACGAACTCGTCGTGGTCAACACGGCCGCCGCCGCGAAGAACCCGAAGCTGGCGAAGCTGGCCTTCGGTGTGCGGACGACCGGCCTGAAGGTGGCCCGCACCGCCGGCGGCGGTCTGCAGGCCACCGACAGCACCGGCGGGGGAGTGGTGTTCGCCGCGCCGCGGCCGATCATGTGGGACTCCGGCACCACCAGTACCGCCACCAAGCCGCAGAACCGGTCCGCGGTCGCGGAGGACGCGAGCCCCGGCGGGAACACCGCGGGCCCGGCGGCCGGCCCCACCGACACCTCGCACGTGGCGCCGATCGCGGTCGGCGTCGGCCGGAGCGCCGGCCAGGGCACCGGGCAGCTGACGCTGACGCCCGACCCCGCCCTGCTGACCGGGACGCACACCAGGTACCCGCTCTACATCGACCCGCAGACGTACACCCCCAAGGCGGGGGACTGGACGATGGTCTCCAAGACCTGGGCGTCCAGCCCGCAGTACCACTTCAACGGCGACCCGGACGCCGGCGTGGGCGACTGCGCCTGGTACTACTGCTCGCCGTACGACGTGAAGCGGCTGTTCTACTCCTTCCCCACCTCGAAGTTCGCGGGCAAGTCGATCATCTCGGCCACCTTCGTCGGGCACGAGACATGGTCGGCCTCGTGCACCGCCAAGCCGATCGAGCTGTGGCGTACCAAGGGCTTCACCTCCGGCTCGACGTGGAACTCCACCTCGGACAACTGGCTGGACAAGCTCGACACGCAGAACGAGGCGCACGGCTGGTCCGGATGCGCCGCCTCCGACGTCGAGTTCAACGCCACGAGCGGGGTGAAGTACGCGGCCTCGCACGACTCCTCGACGACCACCTTCGGTCTCCAGGCGGGCGACGAAGGTGACCCGTACGGCTGGAAGCGGTTCTCCAACGACGCGTATCTGCGGGTGCACTACAACATGCCCCCCAAGCAGATCGCCATGTCGCAGCTGTCGATGAGCCCGGGCGGGACGTGCCACGCGCCGTCCAAGGCGGTACGCATCCGCACGCTGCCCTCGCTCACGGCCGGCAACGTCACCGACCCCGACGGCGACCAGGTGAGCGTGCAGTTCGCGCTGTCGTGGGACGCCGGTGACGGCAAGGGCGTCACCACCCAGTGGACCTCGGCCAAGATCGGGCCGAAGAAGTCCGGGTCGACCTTCACCACCAAGCTGACCTCGACGCTGTCGAACGGCAAGGTGATCCCGAAGAACAAGACGATCAACTGGTACGTCCGCTCGGTCGACTACGACCAGGGCACGTACTACAGCTACTCCCCGTGGTCGTGGTCCGGTTCGGCGACGGCCTGCTACTGGGTGTACGACACGAGCGTGCCGGCCGGCCCGGTGATCGGCTCGGGCGACTACCCGGCGGTGGACGACAGCAACCCCAACGACCCGTCGTACGACGGTGTCGGCCGCGACGGCACCTTCTCCTTCGACTCGGCCTCCTCGGATGTGGTCAAGTACTGCTACGGAGTCAACGCCGACCCGGTGTGCGACACCGACCACACGGTGACCACGACCGGTGGCGCGGCGAAGCCGGTGACCTTCCGGCCGACCCGGGCTGGCACCAATTTCCTCTACGCGCAGGCCTTCGACAGCGCGGGCAACGGCAGTGAGCCGGAGGTGTACGAGTTCCGGGTCAAGGAAGGACAACCGGCGCGGGCGGAATGGCAGTTGGACGACGCGACGGGCGCCACTGCGGCCGTCGGCACCGCGGGCGACCGCACCCTGGACGTCGTCGGCTCACCGACCCTCGGCGCGCCGGGCAAGGTGGGCACCGGGATCGACTTCAACGGCACCGACTCCTACCTGCAGTCCGACATCCCGACCGTGCACACCAACATCAGCGTGACGGTGGCCGCCTGGGTGAAGCTCGACCGCATGCCGACGACCGCGGCGATCGTGGCCGCCCAGCCGGGCAACGATGCACCCGGCTTCGAGCTGTACTACTCGCAGGGCTACGACCGGTGGGTGTTCAACCAGTACAGCTCGGACTCGGCCTCCGCCACCCCGGTGCGGGCGATGTCCTCCACCGCGGGCGGGGTCACGCCGGGGCAGTGGTACCACCTCGCCGGTGAGTTCGACGCGGTGAACCATGTGCTGTCGCTGTACGTCAACGGCACCCTGGTGGGGTCGACCCCGTACAGCACGGCGTGGGACGCGCGGCGCGGTCTGCAGATCGGCGCGGGCAACTACTCGGGCACGGCGGCGAGTTTCTTCCCCGGCACCATCGACGACGTCCGGATCTACGACAAGGCGCTGGTGCCCGGCGACGTGGCGCACCTGTACAACGGTGAGCCGATCGGCACCGGCCGCCCGGCGCGCGCGGTCTTCCCGCTGGACGAGCAGGCCACGCAGGACGACGGCACCGCGACCACCGAGGTCCACGGGCGGGCCGACGTGGAGCCGGCCGTCTTCCACGGCGGGGTCACGGCGGGAACACCTGGCGCACAGGACAAGGCGCTGACGTTCGACGGCACCACGGGCTATGCGGCCACGAAGTCCTCGCACGTCAACAACGAGCACAGTTTCTCGGTGGTGGGCTGGGCGAAGTTGTCCGCCAAACCGACCCATGGGGCCGTCATCGCGGCGCAGACCGGCACCTATCGCCCGGGCTTCGAGCTGTACTACTCGGCCACCTACGGCTGGGCGTTCGACGGCTACACCTCGGACTCCGACAGCGCGACGATCGTCCGCGCCGCCCAGGGAGACACCACCCACTCGCCGGCCGGCGTGTGGACACAGGTCCTGGGCTCGTACGACGCGAACACCGACGACATGCGGCTGTACGTCAACGGTGCCTGGGTGTCCACGACGACGTTCGCCTCGCCGTTCTACGGCGGCGGCCCGACGCAGATCGGCGCGTCGTCCTTCGACGGCGTCGCGGCCAGCTTCTTCCCCGGCCAGATCGACGACGTGCAGATGTACGACCGCGCGCTGTCGGCGCCGGAAGCCGCGGCGATGTACCACAACCAGCTGCAGGTCGAGGGCCGTTGGACGGTGGACAGCGCCTCGGGCACTCCGCAGGTCTCGCCGGACGCACTGCCCACGGCCGCCGACCAGCACCCGCTGACCCTGGGCAGCGGCGCGCAGATCGACGCCACCGGCGCGAACAACATGGTCGGGGCCGGCGCCCTGGTGCTCAACGGCACCTCCGCCGGCTACGCGTCGACCAGCAGCTCGCCGATCCACACCAACACCAGTTTCACCGTCAGCGCGTGGGTGTCCACCCCCGCACGCCCGACGAAACCGGTGACGGTGATGAGCATGGCCGGGGCGAACGCCAACGGATTCGCGGTGCGGTACGTGCCCGACTCCACCGACCCGGCGAACGCGGGCAGTTGGCAGCTCCAGATGGCCAACGCCGACAGCACCACGGCGACCGTCTCGGCGGCCTCGGACTCCAGCTTCCAGAGCAACGGGGCCTGGGACCACCTGACCGTGGTCTATGACCTGATGGCCGGTCAGATGCGGCTGTACGTCAACGCCCAGCTGCAGCAGACGCTGTGCTCCGACAGCGACGACGACGGCATCCCCGACGACCCGGCGTGCACGGAGTCGGTGTCGTGGAACTCCTCGGTGCTGCCGTTCGACGCGACCAAGGGCCTGCAACTCGGCCGCATCAAGACCGGTGCGTCGACCTGGGGCGAGTACTGGCCCGGTGTGATCGACGACGTGTGGGTCTTCGCCGGAGTGGCCTCCGACACCCAGATCGCCTCGCTGGCCAGCGGGGTGGACCTGGACACCACCGCCGGTCCCTGACCCGGCGGCACCCGGGGCGGCGCGCAGGTCACCGCGCGCCGCCCCGCGACACGGCATGTCATCAGGTGACCGATCGGACGACGAGGGCGGGCGGACCGCGGCGCGGCTGTGCGCCGCGGCCTTCTTGAGGGATGGGGACGGAACGCGCGTGATACGAGGACGCACCTCTTCTGGTGGGGCACGGGGCAGACTCTCGCTGCTGGTCAGCGGCTTGCTGGTGGCCGGTGTGCTGCAGGCGGCCGCCGTGCCGGTGGCGCGGGCGGACGACATGCCGGGCAAGCCCTCCGCGGGCAAGCCGGTCGCCGGGCACTCCGGCACCGCCACGGTGGCGCGGGCGCGGGACGGGCTCGCCCACCACCCGGCGCTCGCCGCCGAGCAGACCTGGAACCGGCCGGGCAGCGCCACCGTGACGCTGCCCGCCGCGCACACCCAGGGCGCCGCGGCGCACGCCGGAAGCCTTCCGGTGAGCCTGACCGTGCCCGCCGCCCCGAAGACCGGGAAGGCCCCGAAGGCGGCGCCGCTCGGCGGACCGGCCACCGTACGGGTCCTGGACCGGAAGAGCGCCCGCGCCGCCGGGGTCGACGGCCTGCTGTTCACGGTCACCCCGCAGCGGGGTGCCACCGGCGACACCGTCGGTGTGCGGGTGGACGCCAGTGACTACGCGCGGGCCTACGGCGGGTCGTACGCCGCCCGGCTGCGTCTGGTGCGGCTGCCGGCCTGTGCGCTGACCACGCCCACCAGGACGGGGTGCACCACCGCCACCGCGCTGCCCGCCACGAACGACGCGGCCACGCACACGCTGTCGGCCGCGGCCGTCCCGCTGGCGGCCACCGGCTCCGCCGCCGCGACGACGGTGCTGGCCGCGACCGCGGGCACCTCCAGCGACCACGGCGACTACACCGCGACCTCGCTCGCGCCCTCCTCGACCTGGAACGTCGGCCTCAACAACGGCGCGTTCACCTGGTCGTACGACATGCCCGCACCGGCCGTGCCCGGCGCGTTCGGCCCCAAGGTGACGCTCTCCTACGACTCCGGCCAGGTCGACGGGCGCACCAGCGCCACCAACAACCAGGCGTCCTGGGCGGGTGACGGCTTCGATCTGTCGCCCGGCTACATCGAGCGCAGCTACAAACCGTGCGCTGACGAGGGCGTCAAGGACTCCAGCGGCAACAAGGTCGGCGACCTGTGCTGGTCCTACGACAACGCCACGATCTCCTTCGAGGGCCACTCCGGTCAGCTGGTCGCCACCGGCGCCAACTCCTTCCGGATCGAGGGTGACGACGGCACCAAGGTCGACCGGATCTACGGCAGTGCCGGTGACGTGCGCGGCAACGGTGCCCACAACGACGAGTACTGGCGGGTGACGATGACCGACGGCACCCAGCACTACTTCGGTTACAACCGCCTGCCCGGCTACGCCGGCGGCAAGGCGACCACGAACTCCGCCTGGAACGTGCCCGTCTTCGGCAACAACGCCGACGAGCAGTGCCACGGCTCCACCTTCGCCACCTCGTGGTGCCAGCAGGGCTGGCGGTGGAACCTCGACTACTCCGTCGACCCCCACGGCAACGCCATCGCGTACTACTACAACAAGGAGACGAACTACTACGGCCGCGACAACACCGCGGCCGACGCCACCGTGTACGACCGCGGCGGCTCCCTGGACCACATCGACTACGGCCTGAAGTCCACCACGGTGTACTCGGCGAAGGCCCTGGGCCAGGTCCAGTTCACCAGCGCCGAGCGCTGCCTGGAGACCACCTCCGGCACTTGCGACGCCTCGAAGATCGACACCAACTCCACGTACTGGTACGACACTCCGTGGGACCTCAACTGCAAGTCCACCGGTGACTGCGACACCTTCGGGCCGTCGTTCTGGACCCGCGAGCAGCTCACCTCGGTGAACACCCAGGTGCTGAAGTCCGACGGCACGTACGCGCCGGTGGACACCTGGAACCTGGCCCACCAGTGGGGCATGGCCGACATCGACTACCAGCTGGAACTGGCCTCCATCCAGCACGTCGGCAAGGCCGACACGCCCGAGGGCGCCCCCGACCTGACCCTGCCCAAGGTCACCTTCGGCTACGACCAGCGCACCAACCGGCTGAACATCCCCGGCGACAACACCTCGCCGTTCGTCAAGGAACGCCTGTCGACGATCGACGACGAGACCGGCGGACAGACCGACGTCACGTACTCCACCGCGGCGTGCGACGCCGCCCACCTGCCGACACCGGACTCCAACACCACACTCTGCTACCCGCAGTACTTCACCAAGCAGGGCGCCGAGGACCCGTCCCTGCAGTGGTTCAACAAGTACGTGGTGAACCAGGTCATCCGTACCGACCGCACCACCAAGTCCCCCGACGAGGTGACGAGGTACGACTACCTCGGCGGGGCCGCCTGGCACTGGGACTCCGACGACGGCATCACCAAGGAGAAGTACAAGACCTGGTCCACCTACCGGGGATACGCCCATGTGCGGGTCGAGACCGGCGGTGAGGACCCGGTCGGCATGCTGTCGCAGACCGACCACTACTTCCTGCGCGGCATGGACGGCGACAAGACCTCCGGCGGCACCCGCGCCGTGACCGTCTCCGACGACAACGGCGGCACCATCACCGACGACAACGCGCTGGCCGGGCGGGAGTACAGGACGGAGACGTACGCGGCGCCGGGCGGCAAGGTCCTGGCCAAGACCGTCAGCACGCCCTGGCACCACCAGACCGCGTCGGTCACCCGCAGCTGGGGCACCATTGCCGCCGACCTTACCGGGACCGCGGAGACACGGTCGTGGACGTCGCTGGACGACGGCGCCGGGTCGTCGTGGCGGACCACCGACGTCACCCACACCTTCGAGAACACCGCGGGCCGGGTACTGACCACCGACGACCACGGCGACATCTCCACCGCCACCGACGACCGGTGCACCAGGACCAGCTACGTGGACAACACCACCGCCTGGATCCTGGACGACCCGTCGCGGGTGCTGACCCTGTCGGTGTCCTGCACGGCCACCCCCGACTACGCCAAGGACGTCCTGTCCGACACCCGTACCGCCTACGACGGACTGGCCTACGGGGCCGCGCCGACGGCCGGTGAGGCGACGCACACCGCGACGCTCAAGTCCAACGACGGCACCACCATCACCTACCTGGAGTCCGGCGCGGGCTACGACACCTACGGGCGCAAGACCTCGACCACCGACCTGACCGGCAACGTCACCGCGACCGAGACCGGCGCCCCGCAGCGCACGGACCGCACCGACGGACGGACCACCACGACGGCCTTCGCGCCGACCACCGGCTTCCCGACGACACTGACGGTCACCACGCCGCCCGCCACGCCGGCCAACTCGGCCACCGCGCAGACCACCACGACGACCCTGGAGCCCGTACGCGGCCTCGCGGTCACCGTGGTGGACACCAACGGCAAGCGCACCGACACCACCTATGACGCGCTCGGCCGCAAGCTGAAGGTCTGGCTGCCCGACCGGGCGAAAGCCGGCCAGACGCCCAACGACTCCTTCGCGTACACCGTCACCGACGGCCAGCCGGTGACGGTGGCCACCACCACCCTGGCCGGGACGGGCACCGCGACCTCGTACACCCTCTACGACGGGTTCCTGCGGGTCCGGCAGGCACAGGCCCCCGGACCGCAGAACGGCATGCTGGTCAGTGACACCTTCTACGACTCCCGCGGTCTGACCGCGAAGTCGTTCGCCACGTACTACGCCGCCAAGGCACCGTCGACGGTGCTGTTCACGCTGGACGACGCCTCGTCGGTGGAGACGCAGACCTGGAACACCTACGACGGCCTCGGCCGTGTCGTGCAGAGCCAGAAGGTGGCGGGCAACGGCGACGGCGGCCAGGTGCTCGGCACCACCACGACCGTCTACGGCGGCGACCGCACCACGGTGACGCCGCCTCAGGGGGGCACGCCGACCACCACCCTCGTCGACGCCCGCGGCAAGACCGTGGAGCTGGACCAGTACCACGCGGCCACGCCCACGGGCGGCTACGACAAGACGCTGTACACCTACACCCCGGCCGGCGACCTGTGGACGCTGACCAACCCCGCGGGCACCATCTGGTCCTACACCTACGACCAGCGCGGCAACCAGCTCACGGCGGTCGACCCGGACAAGGGCACCACCAGCTCCCACTACGACGACCGCGGCCAGCTGCTGTACACCACCGACCAGCGGGGCAAGAGCATCGCCCACGTCTACGACGGACTCGGCCGGGAGACCGAGACACATGACGGGACCGACGCGAGCGGACCGCTGCTGACCAAGCACGTCTACGACCCGACCGGTTTCAAGGGCCAGGTGGCCTCCGCCACCCGCTACGCCGGCGGTGCCACGGGCTCGGCCTACACGGTGGCCTACCAGCTGTACGACAACCTCTACCGGGCACACCGCACCACCACGACCATCCCGGCCGCCGAGGGCGCGCTCGCGGGCTCGTACCAGGGCAACGTGCAGTACAACGCGGACGGCACCACGCAGTCCGTCGGCTACCCGGCGGCCGGCGGCCTCGCCGCCGAGGCCGTCACCCCCACCTACGACGCGCTGCTGCGCCCGGTGACGGTGTCGGGGTCCGGCGGTGCCACGTACACCACCGGCACGGTGTACAGCAACATCGGTCAGGCGCTGCAGTACACCTACCAGGCGCCGGGCAAGAAGATGACCCAGGTCACCAACACCTACGAGTGGGGTACTCAGCGGCTGTCCAACTCCCGTGTCGACCGCCAGGACGTGGCGGGTACCGACAGGTCCGCCACCTACGGCTACGACCAGGCCGGTGACATCACCTCACTCACGGACGTCTCCCGCGACGGCACCGACGCCCAGTGCTTCCAGCGCGACTACCTCGGCCGGGTGACCGAGGCATGGGCGCAGGGCACGGCGGGCTGCGCGTCCACCCCGTCGGCCGCGAGCATGGGCGGTCCGGCCCCGTACTGGCAGTCCTTCGGCTACGACCTGGCCGGTGACCGCACCAAGGAGACCGACCACTCCACGGCCGGGTCCGCCCAGGACACCGTCCACGACTACGCCTACCCGCCCGCCACGAGCCCGCAGCCGCACGGCGTCACCCAGGTGACGACCACCGGGCCCGGCGGCACCTCGCAGGACTCGTACACCTACGACAAGGACGGCGACACCCAGACCCGCACCCTGGGGGGCGCGCCGCAGCAGACCTTCGTCTGGGACGGCGAGGGCCACCTGGCCCAGATGACCGCCCCTGACGGCAGCGGCGGCACCAAGACCACCTCCTACGTCTATGACGCCGACGGCAACCGGCTCGTCACCCGTACCGACGCCGCCGCCACGCTGAACCTCGGCGGCACCGAGGTCACCGTCGCGGCCGGCTCCAGCACCCCGCACGCCACCCGCTACTACGACCTGGGCGACGGCAACGAGGCGGTGCGCAACGACGACAACTCGGTGTACTTCCTCCTGGCCGACAGCCAGGACACCGGCCAGCTGGAGGTCAACAGCGCGGACCTGACGATGCAGGAGCGCCGCACCACCCCGTTCGGCGGCACTCGCGGCACGACGCCATCGGGCTGGTCGGGCGACAAGGGCTTCGTCGGGGGCACCAACGACCCCGGCACCGGCCTGACCCATCTGGGCGCCCGCGACTACGACACGACCACCGGCCGCTTCCTGTCGGTCGACCCCGACCTCGACAGTTCCGACCCGCAGTCGCTCAACGGCTACGCCTACGGGGGCAACGACCCCGTCAGCAACTCCGACCCGACCGGCCTGTACACCTGCCGCAACGGCCACGAGGGCTGCGACGAGCACGGCAACGCGTGCGGCTCCGACTGCAGCGCCTGGGCGACGCAGACCGGTGACTGCGTGCACACCGAGTGCAGCAACAGCAAGGTCAACCAGAACCCCGACGTGAGCCTGAAGAAGCAGCGGCAGGTCTCCTACGAGGCGCACCACTGCAGCGACCTGTGCGACACCCTGGGCTTCTCCGGACCGTCGGATCCCGAGTACCAGCAGCTGCTGGAGTCGGTCTACGGGCAGTCCAAGGAACGTGCGATCGACAACTCCAACGCGTCCCTGAAGGCCCAGTACTGGAACACCCACTTCCACCCGCGCTACGACTACACGACCTCGGAGTACATCGGCCCGAACAGCCTCGGCGACCCGCAGGGCGTCATGTGGTTCTTCGAGCACCATCCGCACGACGTGTTCCCGTTCAAGGTCACCGGCTGCGGGTCGTTCGTGAACGGCGCGGTCTGCGTCCTCCATCCAGGGGACTCCGAACTGCACGGCCTGGGCAACCTCGCCGGCGGACCGGGAAAGGTGCGGGTGTCCATGAAGACCAACACCTCATTCACCTTCACGGTCATCGCCAAGGGGTACTTCGACCAACCCGGTTCGCAGATCACGTTCTCCATCTCCTCCCGCAAGAACGGCCTCTACCTCACCCAGCACGGCTGGACCACCGGCTCCAGCTATCTCGGCTGGCTGGGGACGAAGCTGGGCTTCGCCAAGAAGACCTGGCAGCAGCAGGCCCGCAACCTGCGCAGCGCCCTGGACCAGGGCGAGAACATCATGAGCCCGACCTACGGCATGGGCGACTGAGCGGCATCCCGTACCACGGATGAGAGCGCGCGGTGGGGTCGGGGAGCCCACCGCGCGCTGCTGTGCCGCGGCCCTCGCGGAGGCGCTGCCACACCTCCGGCGAATGCGCAACGCGCAGGGGCGGACACGTGAAGTTACGTACCTCGATGCGTAGTTCCACCGAAGCTGCGGCGCGGCGGGGCGGGGGAGAGTGCCTGCAACAGGTGCCGGACCCCAACAGAAGGACGACATGTTGAGGCAATCGACCGGGACGCAGACCGCCGACCTGCCGGGCCGCTCGTGACGGCCCCGGGTCTCAGTTCGACTCGACCGCTCGACCGCGCCGCGCCCGTACGTACGGGTGAGCGCATCGGCGCCGCACCGCCGTCCAGTTCCTGGCTCGACCCGGTGGGGACCGCGGGTCTGGTCGACAGCCGGACCTTCGAGGTCCCGATCGCCCTGCTGCGGGCCGCCGACTCCCCGCGCCTGAAGGGCGCCGACGGCGGGCACACCCGGCTGCTGGCGGAGACCGACGCCGAGCTGCCGCCGATCCTGGTCTGCCGTGGCACGATGCGGGTGATCGACGGGATGCACCGGCTGGAGGCGGCCCTCATGCGCGGCGCCGAGACGATCAGGGTGCGGTACGTCGACGGCGACCCGGACGCGGTGTTCGTGCTCGCCGTGGAGTCCAACGTCCGCCACGGATTACCACTGACGCTCGCTGACCGCAAGGCGGCGGCGGCGCGCATCGTCCGCTCCCATCCGCACTGGTCGGACCGGGCGGTGGCGGCCAAGACGGGTCTGGCGCACAAGACGGTGGGCGCGATCCGGCGCCGGTCAAGTGGGGAAATTCCCCAGTTGGGTGAGCGCGTCGGCCAGGACGGGCGGGTGCGCAAGGTGCGGGTGAGCGCGCCCGCGCAGCTGGAGGACGGGCGGCCCGGCCGTACGGGCGAGTTCGGTGTGTCGCCGGACGGCGGCGGACCGGCGGGGTCCGAGACGCGCTCCACCGAGGCGCAGGCGCAGGTCCGCGGGCGATCGGTCAAGATGGTGTCCGCCACGGCCGACGCCAACGCGGTGCTGCGGCTGCTGAGTTCGGACCCGTCGCTGCGGTACACCGACGCCGGCCGCACCGTCCTGCGGATCCTGCAGGCGCATGTGTGCGCCACCGACCGCTGGGACCAGCTCGCCGCGGCGATGCCCGAGCATCTGCTGGACCTGCTGGCCGAGCTGATGCGCAAGTGCATCGACGACTACCACGAGTTCGCCGCGCAGTTGCAGCGGCGTTCGAGCCCGTGACCGGCCGCCCGGGCGGGCAGGCCCTACGGCCGCGCCGCGTGGGCGGCGACCAGGTCGAGCCACCCGCTGAAGATCCGGCGCGCGAACCGCTCCATCCGCACGCTCTGCTCCCGCAGTTGGGCGGCGGTGCTGCTCGGGCCGTCGGCGCCCCTGCTGCCGATCAGCTCGGCGGCGCAGTCCGGCACGTTCAGCCACTCGTCGAGCAGTTCCGGGTCGACTTCGAGGTGGAACTGGACCCCGTAGGCGCGGTCGCCGACCCGGAACGCCTCGTTCGGGCAGCCGGGGGAGGTGGCCAACGCGGTCGCGTGGTGCGGGCGTTGGGCGTTCTCGCCGTGCCACTGGAAGACCGGCAGTGTCCGCGGCAGGCCGCCGAACAGCGGGTCACGGAAAGCGGGGGAGTCGAATTGCACCGTGTGTATTCCGTACACCGCTTCCGCCGGCGCGACCGCGGCGCCGAAACTGGCGGCGAGTAGCTGCGCCCCCAGGCAGACGCCGAAATACGGCGACCCGGCGCGGACGGCGCGCCGGATGTATTCCTGCTCGGGGCGCAGCCACGGAAGATCGTCGTTGACGCTCATGGGACCGCCCATGGCCAGAACCGCGTCGACGTCTTCCGGAAAGCTTTCCCCCCGGTCCACGCGTACGGTGACCTGCTCCATTCCGCGCTCGGCGACAAGGCGGCCGAAGAGGCCCGGCTTCTCCCATGAGGCGTGCTGCAGAACCAGGACCCGGGCCGGGGCCCCGGAGTGACGCCGCTCGTCATTCGACACGGTGTGGAGTCCCTTTTCTCGAAATCATCGACCACGAATACCGTCCGGGCTGGTGCCGGGCGGGGTCGGCCGCGGACCACCCTGACGAGGCGACCGCCGTGCGGTCAAGGCGAATTCCCGTTCCCCGGCGGCGGCTTCGGGTGACATTGACCGCGCGGTTCGGCGCTGGCACCATCATTTCGTTCGCAGGCCAGCGCTCGAACAATTCTCGGTTATCGGCCCTTCGCGGACCCCACACCACGCCAATCCGGCAGAACGGTGACTCACTTGACGTACGTGATTGCGGAGCCGTGTGTCGACATCAGGGACAAGGCCTGCCTCGACGTGTGCCCGGTCGACTGCATCTATGAGGGCGCCAGGTCGCTCTACATCAATCCCGAGGAATGCATAGACTGCCACGCCTGCGAGCCGGTCTGTCCGGTCGAGGCCATTTACCCGGACCACGAACTGCCCGACCGGTGGTCGGAGTACGCGGATATCAACCGCTCGTTCTTCGTCGAGGTCACCGACCTCGGAAATCCCGGCGGCGCCTCCACGGTCCCGCAGCAGACCGTCGACCACCCCGTCGTAGCGGCCCTGGCCCGGCGGGAGCCGACCAAGGACTAGGGCCTGGTGGTCCGCTCGGCCCCGGTCGTCAGCGCTCGTCCCACGGCTCGAAAGGATGCTCAGAATGCAGGACATGAAGTGGAAGGAAGAGGGCTATCCGGCGCGGTTGGAGGAGCGGCTACCGGATGACGTCGTGCGGTGTCATCTCAGCCCCCGCAACTGCAAGATCCGGCCCGGCCAGCACGGCTTCTGCATGGTGCGCGCCAACCGGGACGGGCGGCTGGTGAGCCTGAACTACGGCCGCTCGGTGCACGCCACGGAAGAGACGATCGAGACCGAGGCCGTCTTCCACTACGAGCCCGGCGCCCGGATCCTGTCGATGGGCAACATCGGCTGCATGCTCAACTGCGACTACTGCCACAACTGGAAGACCTCGCAGGCCCGTTACGTGGCGGACAAGGACGTCTTCTACTACACGCCCGAGCAGGTCGTCGACATCGCCAGGCGGCACCAGATCGATGTCATCTCCTGGACCTACAACGACCCGGTCGTCTGGCACGAGTTCGTCGTGGAGACCGCCAAGCTGGCGCAGGAAGCCGGGATCGTCAACCTCTACAAGTCGGCCTTCTTCATCTCCCCCGAGGCCATCGAGGAACTGATCCCGGTCATCGACATCTTCTCGATCTCGATCAAGTCGATCGACCCGAAGTACTACCGCAAGATCACCAAGGGCTGGCTGGAGCCGGTGCTCGACGGGACCGAGCAGGTCTACCGCGCGGGCAAGCACGTCGAGGTCTCGACGCTGATGGTGACCGACCTGAGCGACAACGAGAAGACGGCCGCGGACGTGGCCAGCTTCGTACTCGACCGGCTCGGCCCCGAAGTGCCCACGCACTACGTGCGCTTCCACCCGGACTACAAGATGACCGACACCATCCGCACCCCGATCGACCGGCTGGAGGCCGCCCGCCAGGTGGGCCTCGACATGGGCCTGCGCCACGTCTACCTGGGCAACGTCTACGACACCGAGTCGGTCAACACCCGGTGCTACAGCTGCGGGCAGCTCCAGGTCACCCGCTACGGCCTCAACGCCCGCATCCTGGGCGTGACCATGGCGGGGCTGTGCACCCAGTGCGGCGCCGACGCCAACATCAAGCGGATCCCCAAGGGCGTGCGCCGGCCCGCCGTCGTCCAGGACCTGCCCGCGGACGTGAAGTTCGACACCGCCACCTTCGACTGGTACGGCGATGTGCGCGCCCTGCACGTCCAGGTCCGCAACGACTCGGCCCAGGAGCAGCAGGTCTACTACCGGCGCAACCTCAGCGACACCCGCAGCAGCGAGTGGTCGGTGCTCGACCTGCAGCCGAACGAGAGCTACCGCTTCATCGCCGCCAAGTCGGAGGCCGAGGAGGCGGGCGTGGCCGTGGCGGTCCCGCCGAACTGCACCTCCTCGCTGCACCAGGTCTTCGACCGGGCGCACTTCCCGACGACCGAGGCGGACAGCGGTTCGCTGAACGCCGACGTCACCCCGCTGCCGCTGTTCGTGCCGCAGCGCTGACCGGAGGGGACTCCCATGACCGAGGAAGACAGCGCCGGGCAGGTGCCGGACGTGGTGACCGTCCGCGGCGCCGACGTCAAGGGCCGTGAAGCGTTCGAGAACCTCAACCGGCGCGTACTGGCCCACAACGACAAACTCATGCTGGTCGAGCACGTGATGGAGAAGGACTCCGTCTTCCCGCTGCACAGCCACCCGCACGAGCAGTTGGCCTATCTGCTCTCCGGGCACATCAGAGTGCGCGCGGGCGACGAGGAGTTCGAGGCCGTCGCCGGGGACAGCTTCGTGGTCCGGGGCGACGTGGAGCACCAAGTGCACGCCCTGGAGCGGTCGGTGGCGCTGGACATCTTCACGCCGTACCGCGAGGACTACGTCGAATGGCGTGACAGCAGTTCCTGATTCCGAGGAGAACAGACCGGCGGCGCCGTGCCGGGCCCGGGGACGCGTGGTCCCCGGAGCCCGGCGCGGCCCGGGCGGCGACAGCACCGCCGTGCGCCGCGCCGCCGGTCCTACGAGCCCTGAAAGGTCGTGGCCACGTTGACGAGCGTGTTCGAGGACCAGCGGCGGACCGGCGGGGACCGGGCCGACCAGCCGCTGGCGATGGTGATCGGCCCGACGCGGCCCGCGCCGTCGGTACTGGCACGGCTGGACAGCCCCGCACCGCCGCTCACCGATCCCGGCTTCATCGCCGAGTTCGGCTACTGCCTGGCCGCACTGCGCGAACTCGCGGGCGCCGAGCGGGCGCGGGCCGTGGTGACGCCCGGCAGCGGCACCAACGGAATGGAGAGCCTGGCGGCGAGCCTGCTGCGGCCGGGCGTCCCGGTGCTGGTGGCCTCCACCGGGATGTGGGGCGACCGGTGGCGGGAGATCTGCCTGCGCCACGGCATCCCGGCGTACGGACCGAAGGCACCGGTCGGCCGGGCGCCCGACATCGGCACCCTGGACGAACTACTCTCCCGCCGGCCCTACCAGGCCCTGCTGGTCGCCCATGTGGACTCCAGCAGCGCGGTACGCGCCGACCTGGCGGAGCTGGCCCGGCTGGCCCACGGGCACGGCGCGCTGCTGCTGGCGGACGGCGTCTCGGCGATCGGCGCCGAGCGGGTCGAGTTCGACGCCTGGGATCTGGACGGCTACCTCGGCGCGCCGCCCAAGGGCCTTGCCGCCCCCGCGGGCCTGGCCTTCCACCTGCTGGGCGAGCGGGCGCGGCAGGTGCTGCGCACACGGAGCTGGCAGCCGTCGACGTACTCGCTCGACCTGGCCCCCTGGCTGCCGGTCATGGCCGCCACCGAGCGCGGCGAGTCCGGCTACTTCCAGTCGCCCGCGGGGTCGTTGGTGCTCGCGCTGGCCGAAGCCCTGCGGCTGGCGCTGGCCGAGGGCCGGGACGCCCGCGTCGAGCGGCACGCCGCGCTGCGCGACCTGCTGCACACCGGGCTGACCGCACTCGGCATCGGCCTGCTCGTACCGGATCCCGCCGAGCGCGCCAACGGCGTCACGGTGGCGGCGGTCCCGGCAGGACTGGATCCGGCGCGGTTCCTCGGCGCGGTGGCCGAGCAGGGCGTGATCCTGCCCGCCGGGACACTGCCCGCGACGGGGCAGCGCACCTTCCGTATCGGACACCTCGGCACCGTGGACGAGGCCGACATCCAGCGCACGCTCGGCGCCGTGGAGGCCGCGCTGCTCGCCCTCGGGAGCCCGGCATGACGGCCCGCACCCTCGCCGCCCGCCTGACCGCCTTCGGCGCCGCGCCGGAGGTGACCGAGTGCGCCCTGCCGGAGCCGGACTCCGGCGACGTCCTGGTCGAGATGCACTACGCGAGCCTCAACCCGGTCGACACCTATGTCATCGCGGGCGCCGTGGGCGCGGAGGCGAGCCTGCCGCGCACGGTCGGGGTCGAGGGCGCGGGCCTGTGCGGCGGCCGTCCGGTCGTGGTGCACGGCGGCGGCCTGGGCATCGTCAGGGACGGCACCTGGTCCGCTCGGGTGATCGCGCCCGCCGACGCCGTCGTGCCGGTGCCGGACGGGCTGAGCCTCACCGCGGCCGCCACGGCGGCGGTGGCCGGAGCGACCGCGATCCGGGTGACCAGGGACGTCGGCGAGGTCGGCCCACTGGACCGGGTTCTGGTGCTCGGCGCGTCGGGCGGCGTCGGCCAGGCGGTGGTCAGCCGCTGTGTCGACGAGGGCGCCCAGGTCTGGGCGCAGACCGCCGACGCCGCCAAGGCGCCGGGGATCGCCGCCCTGGGAGCCACCCCGATCGTGGCGGGCACGGCCGCGCAGCTCCTGGAAGAGGCGGACTCGGTGGTGCCGACCCTGGTCTTCGACGCCCTCGGGCGTTCCTTCACCGGCGCCGCCGTGGAACTCCTCGCCGATCACGGCCGGTTGGTCAGCTACGGTGTCTCGGCCGGCCCCGACGTCACCGTCTCGATGCGGTCGGTCTACCGCAAGAACCTCCGGCTCCTCGGCTACGGCGGCCTGACCGCCTCGCCGCGGGAACGACGCGCGGGCATCGAAGCCGCGCTGGCCGCGCTGAACAGCCGCGCCATGACGGTCCCGATCCACCAGATCCACCCGCTGGACGAGGTCGCGGCGGCCCTGAAGGCGCTGAGCGACCGGGCCGCGACGGGCAAGATCCTGCTGGATCTGCGTGCGGGTGCGCGGAGTTGACGGTGGGCCGCGGCGGACCGCCGCCGCGGCTCAGCTCAGCAGCCCGCACCGCCCGAAGGCGTCGGCGGCGCGGGCCGACGCGAACACACCGTTGCGCTCGAACAGGCGCAGCATGGCGCCCGCCGCCGCGCGCATGTCGGCGTGCACCCGGTCATCGGGGTATGTCTCCTCGATGACCGCCAGTGCGGCATCGGGGTCGAGCTCCGCCGGTTCGAGGATGCCGACCATGGCAGCCAGATCCGGCTTGAGGAATGCCACCGCGAATTCCGGCAGCAGCGCCCCCATCGTTTCCCGCTGCGACGCCGTGAGCTGAGGCCAGGCGTATTCGAAGAACCGGGTGAAGTAGGCGTGGTGCCGCCCCTCGTCCTCGGCGTGGTCGGCGACCGTCTCGCGTACGGCGGTGAACACCGCCTGGTCCCGGGGAACAGCGCCGAGGATGCCGGATATCAGGGTTTCCGAGACCGTGGTGAAGAAGACGTCCGCCAAGGGCCGCAGCGATGTGTCGAGTTCGGCTTTGATCTCACTCAGCCGGGCCATGAAATACGGATCCCCGAGCGTTTTCGGCCGCAGGCCGGTGGCGGCGACGAGCTGTCGCTGCAAATCGTCGGAGAACTGCGCGTGCCACACCTCGTCGGTGCATATCTTGTAGGAGTCGCTGAGCATTTCCTCGGGCAGGTCGAAACCGCTGCGCCGCCGGCTGATGAGCTGGGTGGTCGGGGTGACCACGAGCTGTTCGAGGTCGGCGGTGAAGTCCAGGTAGACATGCAGCCGCCGCAGCAGGATCGCGCTGATCACCGACTCGCTCTGCTCCCTGACCAGGGGGTGGTAGAGCAGCGGGACCAACCCGGGCGGGAACGGGACCTTGCCCTGCTCGACCTCCTCCAGGATCCGGCGCGGCTTCACCCGGACGCTCGACCTCTCCTCCCACCGGGAGAAGGCGGAGCGGTAGTCCTCGGACGGGCGGGAACGGGAAGGCAATGTGGTCATCCTCTCGAATCGCCCCGGCTTCGGGGAAGCGGTACCGGACTGATGACCACCGCAGCTTGCGGCCCGGTCGGTGTACTCGGCAAGGGAACCCCGCGAGGGAACTCGGCGAGGGAACTCGGTGAGCGGCCCGGCTGTGGACGGCGGCGCCGCGATCCGGGCATCCTGTGCTTCCCAGCGTGCCGTCCGCGGACTTTGACAGAGGAATCGGTGAGAATGAGCGAGACCACACCTCGGGAATGGCCCGTCGACCAGTCGATCGTCGACAGACTTCAGGACGCGTACACCGGAGCGCTCACGGACATTCTCGACGGGCTCGGTTATGTGAAGCAGAGCCTGTCCGGGAATTTCCTCTTCCGGGATCCGACGATGCGGATGGTCGGGCCGGTCTATCCGGTGGAATGCACGCCGAATCCGCTCGCGGTGTCCCACGGCAAGTCCGCCAGGGGCCTGTTCGAGATGCTCGACTCGGTGCCCGGCGGCCACATCGTCGTCGTCCAGATGAACGGGATCGACGCCTCCGTCTTCGGTGACCTGTCCATCACCGCCCTGCAGTCCCGGGAGGCGGCGGGCGCGCTGGTCGACGGCGGCACCCGCGACCTGCACGCCCTGCACGAGATGGGCTTCCCGGTGATGTCCCGGTTCGTCCGGCCGCAGGGGTTCATCCAGCGCGGCGACTGGGTGAGTTGGGGCCAGGAGCCGGTGCTGATCGAGGGCGTACGGTTCACCCCCGGCGACTACGTGGTCGCCGACGGCTCGGGCGTGGTGGTGGTACCGAAGGAGGTCGCCGCCCAGGTCGCGGAGCAGGTCTCCGGGATCTCGGTCAAGGAGGAGGCCACCCGTGACGCGATGCGCTCCGGAATGTCCCCGCTGGAGGCGTTCGAGCGCTACATGGTCAAGGGCGAGGCCCGGGAGATCCAGGCACCGGTGCGCACATCCGCCGACTCGGGCTGCTGCAAGGAGCGCAAGGCCGCACAGGAGCGGGCGGGCGGCGGCGCCGCACGGACCGAGGTGGCGCTGACGACCCGCGCTACCGGGCCGGGCAGCGGTGCCACCACCCGGACCTCCGCGAGCGCCCGGATCGAAGAGGGCGACGTGACCCGCAGCGTCAGCATCCAGCAGCTGGAGGAGCGCGGCGTGGATGTGGTCGCGCTGCGCGAGAAGCTGATCGACAACGCGGCCGCCGAGTTCACCACGTACTACTACTACACGGTGCTGCGGCACTTCCTCGCGGGCAAGGAGGACTACAAGGCGATCTGCGAGGACGCCCGCCTGGAGGACCGCTCCCACTTCGAGTTGATCTCCCCCCGGATCTACGAGCTGGGCGGCACGCTGCCGTTCGACATCAGGGACCTCGCGGACCGGTCCGGCTGCGGGGACGCGTACCTGCCCAACACCAACGACGGCCGCCTCACATGGGGGTTGGAGGACGGGCCGAGCCCGGCGAACGCGGTGGAGATCCTGACCGTGCTGCTGGAGGCCGAGCGCTGCGCGGTCCGCTCCTGGTGGGAGATCTGCGACATGACGCTGGGCAAGGACCCGCGGACCCACGAACTGGCGATGCGCATCCTGAACGAGGAGATCGAGCATGAGGCCTGGTTCATCGAACTCCTCGCCATGGAACGGGACGGACAGGCCCGCCCGTCCGGGCACTTCAAGCGCGGCACCGTCGGCGACGCCCCGTGGAGCCGGAACCGCCCGTTCGACCACTCCTGAAGCCGAACTCGCACCAGAACCCGAACCCGCATCCGAACTCCGCCCGGGTGCGGCGGAGGTGGAGATCAGGATCGAGTACGAGGGCAGGGTCGTCACGATCCGGGCCGGGCGCGACGAGTTCCTGCTCGACGCCGCGGCCCGGCACGGCCTCTGGCTTCCCCGCACCTGCCGCCAGGGCCTGTGCACGACCTGCGCGGCGCGGATCACCCGGGGCCGGACGGAACACTCCGCCGCCCGGCGGTTCTTCGCGGCGGACGAGTCGGCCGGCTTCGCCCTGCTCTGCTCGGCGCGGCCGCTGACCGACCTCACCGTGGTCGCGGGCGAGCGCACCGCGTTCCGCGACCACCGCATCCGCAACGGGCTGCCGGTGCCACGCGCCTGAGGCGGTTGCCCTTGAGCCCTCAAAACGGTTGCCCGGGTCGTGCCCGCGGAACCCTCACGGCATCGGCTTTCCCACCGGACATCGGATTGGACGATCGCGCCATGCGACTCTTCATCGCCGGACGCTTCTGCGTCTCCGTCGAGGACCTCGACTTCCTCAACCCCAACAAGCTCGAAGACGGCCGGGAGTGCGGGTCCCGGCTCGAACTGCGCCTCGTGCGGCCCGACACCGAGCCGGGCTCGATCTATGTGTCCCGGGCGCTCGCCGTCGACCGGGCGGTGTGCCGCTTCGACCTGCTGGAGACGGCTCCGCACGCCCAGGACCGCATGCACTGGCATCCGCACATGCCGGGCGGAGAGGGCCGTAAGCGCTCGCTCGACCCGGAGCTGAGCAGCGACCCGCTGGGCTGGCTCGGCCGTCAACTGCGGGACGCGGTCAGCCTGCTCGGTCCCGCGGGCGTGCCCGAGCCCGAGCAGTACGCGCCCGACGCGCTGGCACTGGCCGCGATCGCGGACGAGATCGTCGAGGCCGCCGCGGCGAGCCTGGCCCGTACCCGGCGGCCCTGGCAGCCCGTGGCGGCCCGGGACGAGCGCGGCATGGCCGTGGCCGGCTGACCTCGTGGCATCCGACGCTCCGCTCAGCGTGCTGGTCGTCGGCGCGGGTGCCACCGGTGGCCACTTCGGCGGCCGGCTGGCACTCGCCGGCCGCCAGGTGGCCTTCCTCGTCCGGCCCGACAGGGCACGGCAGTTGCGCCGCGACGGCCTGGTACTCCACGGGCCGCGCGGCGTACAACGGATCGAACCCGTACTGGTCACGGCCCGAGATCCGGTCGAGCCGCCCGACCTGATCCTGCTCGCGGTCAAGGCGTACGCGCTCGGCCGGGCGGTCGAGGACCTGTCGCCCGCCGTCGGGCCGCGGACGCTCCTCCTCCCGCTGCTCAACGGGATGCGCCATGTGGAGGTGCTCGCGGCGCGCTTCGGCGAGGACGCGGTCCTCGGCGGCGTCTGCCGGGTGTCGGCGGCGCTCGATCCGGACGGCGCGGTACGGCAGCACACCGACGAGGCGGTGCTGGAGTACGGGCCGTGCGGGGCGCGGGAACCGGCGGGTCTGGGGCGGGTGCACGCGGGGCTCCGCAACGCCGGGTTCGACGCCCTCCCGGCCGACGACATCCGGGCGTCGATGTGGCGCAAGTGGGCGCTGGTCGCCGCCATCGGCGCGGTGACCTGCCTGATGCGCGGCGTGATCGGCGAGGTGGTCGCGGCACCGGGCGGCCGTCGCTTCGCCGAACAGGTGGCCGCGGAGTGCGCGGCCGTCGCGGCCGCCTGCGGTGTGCCGCTGGGCGCCGGGGGACTGCGGCAGGTGACCGAGGCCGTCACGCAGGAGGGTTCGCAGCGGGCCTCGTCGTTGTACCGGGACCTGCTGAGGGGCGGTCCCACGGAGGCCGACCACATCATCGGCGACCTGGTCGTACGTGCCGAAGAGCGGGGCGTGGACGTCCCGTTGCTGCGGCTGGCGCATCTGCATCTGAGGGTCGGTCAGAGACCGTCCGGCTGACGGCTGATCGGACGGTCCCGTCCGCCCGGCCGCGGGAGAGGAAGAGGACCTGATGGCAGCGGAGACGATCGGCGACCGCGACCGTGAACGGGAGCGCCACCGCGCACGCGCCGGGGGAGGCGGAGGGGAGCGCGGCGCACCGCGCGCTCCCCGGCTGCGGTTCGCGTCCGGACTGGTCATGGTCGGCCCGGCGTTCGCCGCGGCGGTCGCGTACGTCGACCCTGGCAACTTCGCGACCGACTTCGCCGCCGGGACGGACTTCGGGCCACGCCTGCTCTGGGTGGTGGCCGTGGCCAACGCCTTCGGCATGCTCGTGCAGATCCTGGCGGCCAAACTCGGCCTGGCCACCGGCCGCAACCTCGCCGAACTGTGCCGCGAGCGGTACCCCGCTCCTGTGGTGCTCGGCCTGTGGCTGGTGGCGGAGTGCGTCGCGATGGCCACCGACCTGGCCGAGGTGATCGGCGGCGCCGTCGCCCTCCAACTCCTCTTCCACCTGCCGCTGCTCGTCGGCGGCGTCCTCACCACCGCCTGCTCCTTCCTGCTGCTGGCCGGTGAGCACCGGAACAGGCGCCGCTTCGAGGCGGTGGTGGCGGGCTGCCTGGCCGTGGTCCTGGCCGGACTGGCCGTGGAGCTGGCCCGGGCCGGAACCGGACCGGGAGGTGCGGTGGCCGCGGGCCTGGTACCGCACGCGCCCGGTTCGGCGGCCCTGGTGGTCGCGGGCGGAATCGTGGGGGCGACCGTGATGCCCCATGTGGTGTTCCTGCACTCCGACTTGTCCGCGCGGCACCGGGCGGAGCTGCCAGGGACGTGGGAGACCAAGGAGACCGAGCAGACCGTGGAGACCACGGACACCGCGGAGTCGCCGAAGCCCGCGCTCGCGCGCCTACGGCGGCAGGTCCGTATCGACGTCTTCGTCGCGCTCGGCATCGCCGGACTGGCGAACATGGCGATGCTGGTACTCGGGACGAGGCTGTCCCACGCCGGTCCTACGGCCGCCGCCACCCTGCAGAGCATCCACAGCGCCCTGGGCACCGACGTCGGCAAGGGGGCGGCCCTGGGATTCGCCGTCGCGCTGCTCGCCGCGGGCCTGGCCTCGACCTCGGTCGGCACCTACGCCGGGCAGGTCATCATGGCCGGGCTGACCGGCCGGACCCTCCCGCTCACCCTGCGCCGCCTGATCACCGCGCTGCCCGCGCTCGGGGTGCTGCTGACCGGGACCGATCCGACGGCGGCGCTCATCTGGTCCCAGGTGATCCTGTCGTTCGGTATCCCGTTCGTCCTGGTGCCGCTCATCTCGTGCACCCGCGACCCGTCCCTCATGGGTCCGCTGGTCAACACCCGGGCGGTCTCCGCGATCGCCATGGCCGTCGCGGGCGTCATCCTGGTCCAGAACACCTGGCTGCTGGCCACGATGGTCCAGGCACGGTTCCGGTGACCGGGCGGCGCACACTCTTTGCCCCGCCCGGTCCGAACGTACGTCACATGCGGTCACACGGACGCGAGTTCACCTTCAGGTCGGGGCAGGGACCGGTCCAGGTCCGGCATCCCGAGATTGCGCATGCGCAGCACCCGCCCGTTCGCCCACATGCACGGCTGGATGAGCGTGTCCACCAGGCCCAGGAAGCAGAGCGTGCCGACGCCGACGGGTCCGCCCATGAGCCAGCCGGACACCAGGAGCGTGCCTTCCAGCGTCATCTTCGAGATCCACAGCGGCCAGTGCCACTTGTCGACCATCGCGATCGCCACGAGGTCCATGGCCCGTATCCCGACCCCGCTCATGATGATCAGCGCGGAGGCGTAGGCGCACAGCACGGTCGCCAGCAGCATGTCGGCCACGTGCGAGAAGGGCAGGAAACGCGCCGGGTCGACCGCCCGCAGACGCAGCACATCGATGATGCTCCCGCACAGGAAGAACGTGACGAGCGGGGTGACCACCGGGCGACGGCGGTACCACGCGGCCCAGACGCCGATGCAGAGCACCGCGATGACGGACTGCCCCACACCGATGGTCAGCGGCACGTGCTTGAGCAGCCCGAGGGAGAAGACGTCGAGCGGATCCGTGCCGAGTGAGGCGTAGATGAAGAGATAGCCTCCGAACGAGAAAATCACGCAGCCTGTCAGCCAGATACCGATGTGCCGGGCCGCGTAAGGCAATCTTCGGCGGACGGTGCCGCCGGGAATGCGCGCGTTTTTTTCCATGATGATCCACCTCTCGGTTCGTGAAAACTCGGGAGTGGGTGACATTCCCCGCGACGAAGAAAAGGCAGGGGCCCTTTTCGCCACTTTATATATCGACCGGGTACGGCGAAAGCGCGTCGCCCCGGGGGGAGTCGGCAGGCGAATTTCCGCCATGCTCGCGGGCGTACTCACCCTTCCTTGACCGCGGGTTCACGCATCCGGATCGTGGGGCACCCGCGGGGCGGTGACCGGACCGGCCCCGACCTTCTCCGATCGCGAGGACCGATGTCGCAGAGCGTCGCTGACAGCAGGATCCACCCGTGGTTCGGCGGCCCGCTCGATCCGCCGAAGGCCACGGCCGAGGACATCCGCACGGTGCAGCGGCACGAGATCCGCGACATCGGCCACCCGGACTCGGAGTACCTGCCGGGCGCACCGTTCCTGCTGCCCCGCTCCTCCTACGCCGAGTTGTTCCGGGCCACCGACACCATGGCGGGGCTGCTGCACCGCGCCGCCCTCGAAGCCGGGCCGACCACCGCGGAGCGCATGGCGGTCTTCCGCGCCACCGACCAGGACTACCCGCTGTTCCTCGCCGACCCCCTGATCGAGGAGCGCTACGCCTCCTGCCTGGTCCGCCCCGACATCGTCATCGGCCCGACCGGACCGCAGTTCCTGGAGCTCAACATCAGCGGCGGGTTCGCCGGGACCGTGGAGAGCCACTGCGGCTACGCCGCCTGGCGGGCGCTCTACGGCGGCGGCGCCGGGGGAGAGCTGCCGTTCAGCCACTACGAGCCGTTCGCCGCCCGCGCCGACCTCTTCGACACCGTCTGCGCCGAACTCGCCCTGCCGCGCCGGCTCGCCTGGGTCGGCACGGTACGCGAGTCCACCGTGCCCACCGATCGGACGCGGTACTTCGACCTGGAGACGGACTACCTCAACAGCCGTGGATTCGAGGCCCGTTACGTCGAGGTGGCGGACGCCGACGAGCTGTGGGACTGTGCTCCGCGGGACCGGTACCCGCTGGGGCTGCGCCACTTCAACGTGGCGGACCTGGCGACGCTGGGGATCGGCATCGAGCCGGTCCGCCGGGCGCTGGACGCCGGCTGCCTGCTGCTGTCCACCCAGACCTCCGGGTTCCTGGGCAACAAGATGGCGCTGGGCCTGCTGTCCGAGGGGCGGCCGTGGATGAGCGCCGCCGAACACGCCTTCGTCGAGCGGTACTTGCCGTGGACCCGCGTCCTGACCGACCGCCGTACGCACGTGGGCGGCACCGAGGTGCAGCTCCTTCGCTACGCGATCGACCACCAGGAGGACCTGGTCGTCAAACGGGGGATCGGCAGCAACGGCCGGCAGGTCGTCATCGGCCGGGAGACCGAAGCGGGGATGTGGCGGGAGACCGTCGAGTCGGCCGCCGCGGCGGGCACCTCGGTGGTGCAGCGATTCGTGGAGGCCCAGCCCGCTCTGCAGCCGGTGCTGACCGACGCGCTCGACGCCCCCGAAGTGGTGCCGGTGACCCCGGTGGTCAGCCCGATGCTCTTCGGCCGCCGCCCCGCGGGCATGCTCATCCGCTTCTTCGCCGACGACTCCGCCGGGATCATCAGCGTCGCCTCGCGCTCGGCCATGTTCAACGTGGTCGTGACGCAGTGAGATCCGGCTGATTCAGGTGTCCTTTCCGGACCGCGGTGCTCTACGATGACCCCGCCGGGGTGGCGGAATAGGAAGACGCACCCGCATACGAAGCGGGCGGACCACGGTCCTTTGGGGGTTCGAATCCCTCACCCGGCGCGCCACGATATTCTGCCGAGCGCGCTTTCCGCTCGGTTTGCTCAACGATTGCGTGTGCGCGGTGAACCGGCACGCGGCACCACGAGGGGGAATTATCCGTACGTTCGCCGCAGCGGCGAAAGCAGAGCTCATCGAGACCCTGAACGCCCAGGACCGGGCGGCCAGAGCACTCATATGGGCCACGATCGTCACCTGCCTCGGCGCGGGACTCAACTACGCGGTCGCCGCCATCTACTTCTCCACGGTGATCGGCCTGTCCGCCGCGCAGATCGGCACCGGGCTGGCCTGCGCGGGCGTGGCCGGGATCGGCGGGGGCTACCTCGGCGGCCACGTGGCCGCCAGGATCGGCTCCCGCCGCACCCTGGTCCTGAGCCTCCCCGTGCTGGGCCTGGTGATCTGCGCCTACGTCCTCGCCACCGACATGGTCGCCTTCACCGTGCTCGCGTCCGCCGTCTCGGTCCTCAGATACGCCAACACCACCGCGCGGGCCACGATGATCGCCTCGGGCTTCTCGGGACCCGAACGGGTCCAACTCCGGGCCCGGATGCGGGTGGTGACCAATGTGGCGACCGGCGCGGGAGTGCTGCTGGCCGGGATCGTCCTCGCCTTCGGCACCACACCCGCGCTCAAGGCGGCCATCGTCGCCGTCGGCGTACTGACGGCGTTGAGCGCGCTGCCCCTGATGTCACGTCAGGCCGGAGCCAGGTTCGTGGACCACCAGGCCGCGCCCGCGCACGCCGCCGGGGAGAGCGCCGCCCCCGACCGGGGCCGGTCGCCGTTCGCCGACGTCCGGTACCTCACGCTGTCCCTGCTGGTCGGCGTCAACGCCATCTACTTCACGCTGCTCGACTTCGGCATCCCCCTGTGGGTCAGCCAGCACACCCACGCACCGGTCGCGCTCATCTCGGTGCTGCTCGCCTCGAACACGGTCGTCATCGTGCTCCTCCAGGTCGCCGCGTCGAAGGGCACCGACGAGGTCAGGCTGGCCGGCCGCAGCGCGTTCCGCGGCGCCGCCCTCATCGCGGCCGCCTGCGCGCTCTGCGCGCTGACCGGGGGTCTGGGCGCCGTGCTCGCCTCCGGGCTGCTGCTCGTCGCGGTCGTGTCGATGTCCGCGGGCGAGGCGTACAGCGAGGCGGGCGCCTGGGGCCTGACGATGGAGCTGGCCGACCCGCGGAACCAGGCCCGCTACCAGGGGGTGGCCGAGATGGCCTACGCCGCCGGCCAGACCCTCGGCCCGCTCGCCTTCGCCGCCACCGCCATCGCGCACGGAGGCTGGGGCTGGGCGATGCTGGCCGTGATGTTCCTGGCCTGCGGGGCCGGTCTCCACCTGCTCGCCCGCAACGCGGTCGCGCCCGGCACACCGCCCCTCCAGCCGACGCCCGAGCCGGTGTCCCCGGCCAACTAGGATCTGTCGGCTCTAGAATTCACAGCCCAGCGCGGTCAGCCGGCGTCGCTCGCCGAGGCTCTGCAACTCGCCCACCCGGTACAGGGTGTCCGCGCCGGGGCCGCGGAAGTGGACGAGGCCGTGGAGGGGGACCAGCGTGCACCCGCGGGCCCGCTTGGCCTCGGAGGTGGACATGCCGTACCAGATCCTGGATATCCCGTGCCGGGCGGACCAGGCCGGGATCTCCTGGTAGGCCAGCACGAAGTAGCAGTAGCGGCTGGCCGGGTCGGCGTCGTCGAAACCGACCGAGCGGCCGTAGATCTCCTGGCGCTCCCGGTCGTGGAGGCACATCGCGAACCCGACCAGCCGGCCGTCGCGTTCGGCGCGGAAGACGAGGCTGTGGTCGCCCACGGTCTCGCGCAGGTCGGCGAACTCCGCCCGGGTCAGCGCCTCCGCGTCGGGCATGTCGTGCTTGGTCCGCAACCGCGCCTGGAACTCGGCGAGTTGGTCGCTGATCGACTCCGGTCCCGACTGCACCGTGGTGCGCAGTCCGCTCTCCCGGTACAGCTTCATCTCCCGGCGCAGCCCGCGCCTGCGGTTGCTGGACATCGTCTGGAGATACGCGTCGTAGCTGTCGGCGGGAACGGGCGTCTGCACGGCGTCGGCGCCCAGCAGCACCTGGTGGTACCCCTCGTCGGCGGCGGCCGAGCGCATCATGCGTTCCTCCGCCGCGGTGAGGCTGAGAATCCCGTAGCCGCGGCAGCCGAGTTCGGCGGCGGCGGTCGCCAGCAGCCGGGGCAGCGCCCGCATGACCTCGTCCGGCGGGACCGGTGACTCCAGGGCGAAGCGGACGCCGTGGTCGGAGCCGCGAGCACCGAGCGCGACCGCCGGGTACTGGTCGGCGCGCAGGTCGTCCAGTTCCGGCAGGTGCTTCTCGTACCAGGTCCGCTCCGGCTCGGAGAGCCTGGTCACGTCGCCGAAGGAGCGCTCGTCACCGATGATGCCCGGAATCCGGTGGAAGAAGGGCCCGCGGTCGGCGGTGCACACCATCAGCGGGGCGACCGCGCACGGCGTCCCGTGTTCGTCCTCGATCACCAGGAACCTCAGCTCCCGGCCGTTGGCCCGCGCGGTGAAACGCAGCCAGGACTCCCCGCTCCAGAAGGTGTTGCCGCGCAGCGGGACCCGCGGGACCTCCGAGTGATCGGCGACCCTGCCCGCCAAGGTGAACTGCCCCATGGCCCGCACCCTATAGGGCAGGCGCAGTAGGGGAGTTGGGCATGTCATCAGATCCGG
Source organism: Streptomyces sp. NPDC051976 (assembly GCF_040680795.1). Lineage (NCBI taxonomy): Bacteria > Bacillati > Actinomycetota > Actinomycetes > Kitasatosporales > Streptomycetaceae > Streptomyces > Streptomyces sp. NPDC051976. The sequence continues at coordinate 242,403 of NZ_JBFAXL010000003.1, read as the reverse complement.
CCAGCCCGTCATCCCCGGTTCCGGGACCGTGCAGCAGATCGCCGGTGGGGCGGCGGACCGCGCCCGGGCGGGAGGCGGTCCAGATCGTCCGCTGCGCCACGGCGACGGCCAGTTCACAACTCCAGTAGCCCCGCAGGAACTCGGCGTCGTTCGGCTTCCCCCCGGTCGTCGACAGGAGCGAGGTGACGGTCTGCCGGCCGCCCGGCTCCAGCACCACCTCGTGGAGTGCGGGCTCGATGACATAGCCGAACTGCCGGGCGCGGCGCACGGTGATGCCCGCCCAGCCGCGTACCCGCCGGTCCTCGGGATTGTGCAGCTCCAGCGTCACCGGCCGCGCCTGTCCTGGGCGCAGCACCGGATCGAGGTGCAGGGTCGGCGCGGGAATCCGCGCCGGGCGGTCCCCAATGGTGCCGCACGTACGGCAGATGCCGATCCGGCGTTCGGCCGCGGGCACCGGCTGCGACCTGACCACCCGGCCCAGCACCTGGTCGCCGCAGTACGGGCAGGCGGAGTCGACGAAGTGCTCGGCCACCGTGAACGTGCCGTCCTCGAACAGGCACTGCTCGTGGAAGGTGAAGCCGCGCTGCGACGCGGCGCGCTCCACGTAGTGGCGGCACAGATCACGGTCGATCGCGTGCACGGCCGCCTCGGCCGCCTCCGCCCTGCGGTCGGCCTCGGCGCAGGCCCGTACGTCGTAGCGCGCCTTCGTGGCCTGCCGGACCAGGTAGGCCGCCGTGGAACGCCACTCCTGCTCCTGGTTCTTCAGCTTCGGCTGGTACGCGCGCAGCAGCCTGGCGTACGCCTGGTGGGTGGTCATCGCGGAGGCCACCGCGGCCGCGGCGTCGGCGCCGGGCCTGCGCAGGTCCAGCCGTACGGTGAGGTCCGCGTCCTCCAGCCGCCGCGGGCCGTAGAGGTAGACGGTCGCGCCGCCGGCGGGGGTGGGCACGGCGGCGAAGTACAGCTCCGGGAGCCGCGCGTCGGTGCTGGTGCCGTCCTCGACGACACGGACCTGCAGGGCGTCGTCGAACCGCGGCAGATCGATCGTCAGATACTCGGCGTGCACACCGCGGAACTCGGCCCGTACTCCGTCCGCCGTCTCGGTGCACCGCCGCTCGCCGCGGTCCCGAGGGGGATCGAACAACACGCGGTCGCCCTCGCCGAGCACCTGGTAGCTCGGCGCGTCGGGGCCGAGGAACGGCAGGGCCGCGTTGAGCACCCGGACCGCCTCACCGATCGGCAGCCCGCCGCGCAGCAGCCGGTAGAGGAACAGGAACTCGATCGGCGAGCCCATCACCACCCCGGAGGCGGTCACCACGGCACTGGCCCCGCCCTCCTGGGCGCTGAAGGCCAGCGAGAACTCCGGCGCGAACAGCCCGCGGTCTCCCAGCCGAAGGATGTTGCAGCCCCCCATCACCAGGGTGTGCGCGCCGAGTTCCTGCACCTGCACCAGGCCGCCCGGCTTCACGCAGCCGCCGTCGACGACACAGCTCGGCACGAAGGCGTCGGGCGCGGCGCCGCCGTACTCCAGGGACCGTCCGCACAGTCCGTCCCGCCCCAGATGGAACAGGTCCTCCCGGCTGTGGCCCCACATCATCAGCAACTCGGGCGCCGGGGCGGCGCGCACCGCGTCCCCGTCCAGCTTCTCCTCCACCAGGCAGGTCAGCACCTCGTCGTCGCCGACACCCGTCATCCGCTCGGCGAACAGCCCGAGAGCGGTACGTGTCCGGGCCGCCCGGTGCCGCTGGTGGGCCGCGACGACGCGGCTGAGGATGGGCAGCGTCCGGGCGGTCAGATAGCTCAGCGGCCGGGCGGGCAGGCCGATCGCGGCCAACTCCGATCCGGCGGCCCGGAACGACAGCGCGTCCTCCAGCGCCTGCTGCACGTCCCTGGTCAGCCGCTGCGGCGGCGCGCACACGGTGAGGGGTCCGCTGCCGCGGGCGGCCGCGGTCAGCAGATCCGCGACGTCGTCGTACCACGCGAAGGTCCGGCCGTCCGCGTGCGCGTGCAGCATGGCGGGGAGCGCCCAGTCCGCGTCCCCGAACCCGAGAACGGTCCCGGTCCCGGGGTGACCCGGAGCGCGCGGGGGCGCGCCGCGCCACCGCATCACGTCCGCCGCGCGGCAGTCGGCCACCGGGGGCCAGGGCTGCCTGGGCGGCGGAGCATCGCCACGCTCCGAACCGTCCGCGGTCTGTTCGGTGTTGGCTTCCGGTGGCGGGAGCAGGGACGTGCGCGGGTGCAGGACGGGGAAGTCCAGCATTGGACCGGCGCCGCCCAACTCCGAGAGCAGGGCGCCGACTTCCCGCGCGTACTCCCCGACGGTCTCGACAATGGTGGCGCGCACGGGCGGGTCAGCCCCTTCCGGGTCGATGGCCGAATTCAGGTGCGGTGGAGCGCGAGCAGTAGCCGGTGAACGGCGAGAAGCGGGAGCGGCGGGCAACGGGCAACGGGCTACATCCGCTCCGGTGCCTCGATGCCGAGCAGGCTCAGGCCCTGCGCGAGCACCCGGGCGGTCAGCGCGCACAGCGCCAGCCGCCCGTCGCGCACCCGCTGCTCGGCCCGCACCACCGGGCAGTTCTCGTAGAACGCGGTGAACAGCGCGGCGAGGCGGGCGAGATACCCGCAGAGGCGGTGCGGCTGGAGTGAGGTCTCCAGGTCGCTCACCAGAGCCTCGAAGCCGAGCAGGGCGAGGACGAGCGCGTGCTCCTGCGGTGTGCCCACCTCGATCGCCCCGCAGGCGGCGGCGGGAGTGGTGCCCGCCCTGCGGAAGACCGCGTGGATGCGGGCGTGCGCGTACTGCAGGTACGGGGCGGTGCCGCCGTCGAAGGAGATCATCCGCTCGTGGTCGAACACGTAGTCCCTGGCGCGGTCGGTCGACAGGTCGGCGTACTTCACGGCGCCGATGCCGACGGACCGGGCGATACGCAGCACCTCCTCGGATCCCAGGCCGGGGTGGGCGCTGCGCACGCGCGCGGCGGCCCGCCGGACGGCCTCGTCGAGGAGGTCGGCCAGCCTGAGCGGCGTCCCGGCCCGGCTGGCGAGGACCTTCCCGTCCTCACCGAGGACCGAGCCGAAGCCGACGTGCTCGACCCGTACGGACGGCGCGGTCCAACCGGCCTCCCGGGCGGTCGCGAAGACCATACGGAGGTGGACCCGCTGCGGCAGGCCGACGACGTAGAGCAGCCGGGTGCCCCGCAGCTCCCGCAGCCGGTGCCGGAGGGCGGCCAGATCCGTCGCCACGTAGCCGAAGCCGCCGTCGGCCTTGCGGACGATCAGCGGCAGCGGCTCGCCCTCCCGGTTGGTGTACCCGGCGGGGAACACACACATGGCGCCGTCGCTCTCGCTGAGCAGCCCGGCGTCTCCCAACTCCTCTACCACGTCGGCGAGTTGGTCGTGGTAGGCGCTCTCCCCGGCGATGTCCGCCGCCGTCAGCCGGACGCCGAGCAGGTCGTACACGCTCTGGAAGGAGGACGTGGACCGGTCGACCAGGATCTTCCACAGCCGCAGGGTCGACTCGTCGCCGCTCTGCAGCAGGACCACCCGCTGCCGGGCGCGCGCCGCGAAGGCCGCGTCGCCGTCGAACCGCACGCGGGCGGCCCGGTAGAGGTCGCCGAGGTCGCCGTACTCACCGAGGTCGCCGTACTCGCCGGGGCCGGGTTCGTGCGCGGCCGCGCCCTCTCCCCGGTCCAGCAGGTGCTCGATCAGCATCCCGAACGGCGTTCCCCACTCGCCGATGTGGTTCTGCCGGATGACCGTGTGCCCCCGCCATTCGAGCAGCCGGACGAGGCAGTCGCCGATGACCGTCGAGCGCAGATGGCCGACGTGCATCTCCTTGGCCGCGTTCGGGCCCGAGTAGTCGACCACCACGGTGTCGGGCGCCGACGCGGTCGGCACACCCAGGCGCGGGTCGGCGCTCATCGCCGTGGCCAGCCGCCCGGCCACGTCGTCGCGCACCACCAGGTTGATGAAGCCGGGCCCGGCGACCTCGGCAGCGGAGCACAGGTCGCCGATCTCCAGCCGCCGCACCACCTCCGCCGCCAACTCGCGCGGTGCGCGGCCCCGTTGATGAGCCGCGACCGCCCCGTCCGCCTGGAGGTCCGCCCGCCGTGACGGGCGCAGCAGGGGGTCCACCGGCTCCCCGGCGGCGGAGCGGAAGGCGGCGGCGAGACGCGCGTCGAGTGCGCGGTGGAGGTGGGCCATGGGTCCAAGGGAGGGAGTCGGGTGAAGGGGATCCGGCGTCGTCCTCGCTGCCGGCTGGGCGATGCCCGCTGTCAGAAGAGGTACCGGGGAGCCCGGCTGTCGGCGTTCCCGGCCTGGGCCAGATGCGCGGCCACCTCCGTACGCAGCCGGGCGATCACCGAGGCGCCGACCAGCTTCTCGATCCCGCGCAGGCTCTCGGAGGTGTCCGCCTCCATACGGGAGACGACGGCGTCGCCGTGCTCGGTGAGCTGCCCGTCGCATTCGCGCAGCAGCTCCAGCCCCACGCTCATGCAGACGAGCCAGGTCGCGACCCGCTGGTTGCCCGCCTCCGCGGCCGGATAGGTGTCGAAGATCCGGCCGAACAGGGCGCTCAGCTGGGCGAAGACGTAGATCGCGTGGAGCAGCCCCTCGGCCGTACGGCGCTGGCTGCGCCACGGCGAGAGCACGCCCGCGGACGGGTTCGCCAGCAGCGGGAAGGCGGCGTCCAGGGTGAACAGCCGCAGGTGGTGGAACTCGTGGCAGACCAGGTCGATGAACTCGCCGGGGCTGGTGACACTGGCGAACACGACGCCGGGCAGCTGCCGGTGGCTGAGGCTCTGCCGGGCGACCCCGGGTCGGCCGGCCAGCGGCACGATGCTGAATCCGGGCGACCGCAGCTGCTCCAGGAACTCCGGGGCGGTCCGGTCCAGCACTCTGACCGCCTCATGGACGCAGGCCAGCTCCGACGGGGACAGGCGGGCCGACAGCGGTGTGACGTCGGTCCCGGCCACCGCGGCGATCGCGGTCCCATGGGTGACGAACCGCAGTCCGTCGACCAGTTCATCCGTGATCCGGGCCTCGACCCCGCTGGGCACGGAGGTGTCGTCCGCGAGCAGCAGCCGCCCCTCGGCACCGACACCGAGGTGTACGGTCCCGGCGCCCCGCATTGTGACCCGTACGCCTTCGGGGCCTGCCTCGATCAGCGACTTCTGCCGCGTGCCCTGCGCGGGCAGGAGGGTGATGCCGGAGGACGGGAAATGGACGTGCGCGACCTCGCGCGCGTACGGAACGCCGGACGCGCACGCCACCTCGGCGAGGAACGCGGGATCGACGCGCGGCGACGGCTCGTCCGTGCCGCCCTGCCCGGCGCGCGCGGCGGTCTCGAAGTGGATTCCGGCACGCCCGGGAGCGGCGTTCACGAGCTCCGGCAGCGACGTCGTACGCGGGCCGCCGTCCGTATGCGCCAGCGCGGCGGCCACCGACGCGTCGGCTTCCAGCCTTTCACCCTCCAGCAGGGAGATCAGCTTGTCAGGTCCCAGGGCGAAGGCAGAATCCGCGACAGTTTGCACACTGTCATCCACCTGTGGCATTTGTATCTCCTTGCTCAAGCCGCGACAAATCTGCTGGACACTGGTGTTCTTTTCCGCACACGTGCAGAGAGGAAGGGAGACGCGGGCGTCAATGGACAGGGTCCGCGTGGCTCGGGCCAGGCAAAAATCCCGTCCCTCGAACGACCGCGTCTCCCCCCATCGACAACCGCCCCGAACGGGGCGACGGCCGGGCCGCCGAGGGCGTCCTGTCTACGACAGGCGGTGAGCCGACGGAGTCCCGTCCGGTGACATCACGCTGCCCTTACGGGGCCTTACTCGGCGGTGGCGCCGACAGCCCAGTACTGGCTGTTCGGCTGAGCCGCGTCCTCGACCTCCCAGTACATGCTGTTGGGACGGGCCGCGTCCTCGACCTCCCAGTACATGCTGTTCGGGCGAGCGGCGTCCTCGACCTCCCAGTACATGCTGTTGGGACGAGCGGCGTCCTCGACCTCCCAGTACATGCTGTTCGGACGGGCCCCGTCCTGGACCTCCCAGTACATGCTGGTCGGCCTGGTGCTCTCGAGAGCCTGCATCTGGCATACCTCCATTGCTGCTGGCATTTCTTCTGGGGGCATTCAGCGCCCTGCTCAAAGTAGGGTCCGGCCGAGAAATGCGTCAACGAAAGCGGGAATGCCGATCGGCGCTCTCGACGCCGACGGGAATCGGCCTATGATGAGATGGCCGAGCGGTGCGTCCCGGACCGCCGGCGAAGGGTTTATAGGCGTACGACGATCAGGGCGATATCGTCGCGGCCGCCACCGGTCACGCCGAGGCGGGTGAGCATCATGTCGGCGAGGCGCTGCGGGCTCAGACCGCTGTAGTGGGCGAGGGCGTCGGTGAGCCGGTGCAGGCCGGTGTCGATGTCCTCGCCGCGGCGTTCGATGAGGCCGTCGGTGTAGAGGATGAGCGTGTCGCCGGAGGTGTACGGCAGGGCGGCCTGCGGGCGCGAGACGTGCTGCGGCCGCGCGCCCAGGGGCGGGTCGGTGGCATGGCCCAGGAGATCGTGGGTGCCGTCGGGGTGCACCAGCACGGGGGGCGGGTGCCCGGCGCTGCTGTAGGTGATCTGCCGGCTGCGGGTGTCGATCACGGCCTGGAACGCGGTGGTGGTGAGCGCTCCCTCCACGGACCGGGCGTACAGCCCCAGCACCTCCAGGGCCGCCGCGGGCCCGTCGACGGCTCTGACCGCGGCGCTCAGCGCACTGCGCAGCATGCCCATGACCGCGGCGGCGGGCAGGCCGTGGCCGACGACGTCACCGACCGCGACCGCGAACCTGTCGCCGGACAGATCGACCACGTCGTACCAGTCGCCGCACACGTTCAGTGACCCGACGGCGGGGAGATAGCGCACCACCACCTCCTCGTGCCGTGCCAGGTCCGGTGAGTGCAGCATCGCCTCCTGCAGGGTGACGGCGACTTCGCGCTCGCGCGTGTGGGCCTCGCGCAACTCCTCGTTCAGCCGCTGGAGTTCGCGTGCCCGGGCGTACAACTCCGCCTCCATCGCGCCCCGCTCGCTGACCGTGCCGCGGCCGGCCGGAAGGTGACCGGAGTGGGACAGCACGAACGCGGTCACGTCCTCCACCCGGTGGATGATCCATGCCACCTGTCCGTCGGGCGCGAGTACGGGCGCGTTGATCGGGGACCACCAGCGCTTCTCGAACGCCCCCGGCCGCCCCGCGATGGGGATGTCGTACTTCTGCACCGCCATCGTGTCCGGCGCCTTCGAGCGCAGCACCCGGTGGAGCGACGCGTCCAGATTCCGCACCCCGTCCGCGTCGGGGTCCGCGGGATTGTCCGGGAAGGCGTCGAACAGATACTGTCCGACGAGGTTGTCCCTGGTACGGGCCGTCGCCCTCAGGTACGCCTCGTTGACGTCGACGATCACCAGGTCAGGGCCCAGCACCAGATAGGGACTGGGCGTGGCCGCGAACAACGCCTGGTAGTCGATCGTGCTTGTCACCGGCTCAGCCTTTGCGGTGCGCTTTCCTGTCATTTTACGTAGTCGGTCCGATGTGTGCCTTTCCTGGCCCGCTCCCCTCCTCGCCTTCGAAGCAAAGGCAACGGCGGGGATCGAATCGCTGCATCGAGGGTCAGTGGAGGTGCAGGGTGAGGATCAGCCAGGGCATGGCCGCGGTGCCGTGCGCCTCGCAGTGGTCGTTCGCCGACGCGATGGCGCGGTACGCCGTCGCGAGCGTGGGGCTGGACAACTGGGGTCCGGTGATCGGCGCCCAGGGTGTGTCGAGCTGGGCGCCGGTGCCGTCGGGAGTGCTCACGGCGGCGAAGAGGTAGTCGCCCGCGGGGCAGAGGGCCAGGTCGCCGCTGGCGAGGGGCTCGCTCTCCTTGTTGTAGCCGTTGTCCGAGTACATGCCGCCATGGGGTCCCGCGCTGGTGACGCCGTCGAACGCGTCGACGGTGACATGGGCGTCGGTGGTCCTGGGCCAGTGGACGGTGATCACGTCCAGGGTGTCCAGGGGGCGGGCGTGCATCAGGGCGAAGAGGTAGAGCTTGTGGCGCTTGTCGGCGGACTCGACCTTCCCGGCGGGCCGGTAGCGATTGCCGGCCGTGTCGGTGACGGAGACCGTGTCCGGGCCGGTGCCGGTGAGCGCGACGGTGACGATCAGGGCCCCGTCCCGGGCGACCGGGCGCAGCACCTGGAGGTCGTCCCCGGTGGTCGACGCCTGGCCGGGAGCGGTGTCGTAACTGGCGACCCAGACGCCGGAGACGGCCCGGCCCGTGGTGTGCGAAGGAGCCGGGGTGTGCCGGGACGCCGGAGGAGTGGCGGGCAGCGGGCCGCGGTAGCAGGACTGGGCGTTGACCGTCAGCAGGGCGGCGAGTAGCAGGGCGTAGCTGACGGTATGTCGTCTCCGCCGGGCACCCGTCCGTGCCGTCGGCGGTGTCGCGGGTGCCGGGACCACCGCGGGGCCGCGGTCCTCGGCGCCGGCGGGCTCCGCCGCCGTCACGGGAGCGGCGACCGACGAGGCGATCGACGCGGCGACCCGCTCGGCGGCGGGCTCCGCGACGGGCTCGGTCACGGCGGGGCGGAGCCGTGCTGCCGGTGACCCCTGCCGGGCGAGCAGCAGGAGTTCCTCGCGGTCGTCGTCGCGCAGCCCCAGCGCGGTAGCGAGCATGCGGACCGTCTCCCGGCGCGGCCGGGCCACTCTGCCGTGCTCCAGATCCCGGATCGCCCGCACGCTCAGCCCCGAGCGCTCGGCGAGTTCCTCCTGCGTCAGGGCCGCTCCACCGCGCCGCGCGCGCAACAGCTCCCCGAACCCGCCCTCGCTCATCAGGCCCCCCCCGGGATGACTTGCACCTGCGCAGGCGAGTACACCACAGAGTTTCTGCCGGGGAAACTGCCGGTTCTTCTTCCGGTCGTACTTCCTGGTCACCCCCTCGGTGGCTGCGCAGGATCGGTGACGGACCGGAGCGCCGCGCCTCCGGCCGCCGATCTCCGCCGACCACGGACGTCCTCTCGCGCCGCGGTCGTCCGCACCCTCACGCTCCGACAAGGAGGGCACCTATGCGCACCGAGGCAGGCCGGGCCGGGGTGTCGCCGGGAGTGTGGTGGCCCATGCCCAGCCCGCCCACCCCTCCGGGCCCGCCCCGGCCCGCTCGTCCGCGCCCCCGGCGGCCGACGCACATCGGTGGTTGAGAAAATATGTAGGTCGGTCTATTTTGGCGGCATGGGACAGAAGGGCGCCGAGACGCGCGACCGACTGCTGGACGCGACGCAGGAGTTGATGGAGGGCGGGGGGTACTTCGGGACCGGTCTCAACCAGGTGATCGCGGCCAGTGGCGCGCCGCGTGGGTCGGTCTACTTCCACTTCCCCGGCGGCAAGGACCAGTTGGTCGGCGAGTCCGTCCGGCAGGCGGGGCGGGTGATGGAGGAGGCCATGGAGAGGTTGGCCGAATCCGAGCCGCGGGCGGGGGAGTTCGTCGGGGGAGTGCTGCGGCACCTGGGCGACCGGCTGGAGGAGTCGGGCTGGCGCAAGGGGTGCCCGGTGGCGAGCGTGGCGCTGGACACCGCCGCCGACAACGACCCGCTGCAGGAAGCGTGTTCGGATGTCTACGCCTCGTGGGAGGCGGCTCTGCGCGCCCGGCTGGAGGGCCGTGCCGACGCCGACGACCTCGCGGTGACGATCCTGGCCCTGATCGAGGGCGCGCTCCTGCTGGCGCGGGCGCACCGCAGCAGGAGGCCGCTGGACAGCGTGGCCCGCCAGATCGGCGTCCTGCTGAGCTGACACGGCCCCCGGGCCACACCCCGGGGGCCTTCGTACGCCCTGAAAATATGTAGACCGATCTATTAAGGAGATCCATGGACGCGATCGTCTTCGGCGCGACCGGCTTCATCGGCCGTTCCCTCGTCGCCGAACTGCTCACCCGGGGGCAGCGGGTGGCAGCCGCCGTACGCGAGGACACCCTCACGCCCTGGCTGGTCTCCCAGGGGGTGGACACCGCCGGTCTCGACCTCGTCGCCGCCGACATCACGCGTCCGCTGTCCGGCCTTCCCGAGGCGCGGGACGTCTACAACACCGCCGGGCGCTACGCCTTCGGCCTCGACGTGGCGCAGGCCCGGGCGGTCAATGTCACCGGGGCGCTCCACGTGCTCGAATGGGCCGCCGCACTGCCCGGGCTGCGCCGGCTGGTGCACCTCAGCGGCTACCGGGTGAGCGGGAAGGAGGGCCGCCCCGACTACGCCCGCCTCGGCGCGTACGAGGCGTCGAAGGTCGAGGGCGATCTCGCGGTGCGCGCCCGGGCACATGAGCTGGATGTCCCGCTCACCCTCGTCAACCCCAGCAGTGTCATCGGGCCGGGCCAGTACATCGGTCTCGCCTCGCTCGTCGAGGACCTGTGGCACGGGCGGCTCCCCGCGGTGCCCGGCGGCCGGGACACCTTCGTACCGATCACCACCATCGACCACCTCGCCCGGTTCCTCGCCGAGGTCCCCACCTCGCCCGCGGGCGAGCACTACTGGGTGCTCGACGACGCGACTCCCCGCCTGCCCGAGCTGATCGCCCTGCTCGCCGACCACACGGGCGTGCGGGCACCTCGCAGGACCGTGCCCGTCGCACTGATACGGCGCCTGCCGCGCGGGCTGACCGGCGCCGATCCCGAGACGCTGTCGTTCCTGTCGGCCGACCGCTACCCGACTGCCTCGGCCGACGCCTTCGCCGCCGCCACCGGGCTGGAGACGCCGCCGGCCGCCGACGCCCTGCGCGCGTGGGCCGACGACCTGGTCGCCGCCCGCTTCGGCACGGCGTCACCCTGGCTGACCCCGTACGGCTACACCTCCGTGGCGGGCAGCCGCACCTGGGTGACCGGCGACCGCCTGCACCCCGCCCATGTCCTGCTGCACGGGCTGCCGATGAACGCCGACCTCTGGGCTCCGCTGGCTCCCCACCTCCCCGGCCCGGTGCTGGCCCCCGACCTGCCCGGTCTCGGCCGTTCCGCCGCCACCACCCAGGGAGTGGACGCCTGGTTGGCCGAACTGCTCGGCCCGGTACGGACCCGCCCCACGCTGGTCGCCCACTCCGCGGCCTGCGGACCGGCGCTGCGCTACGCCGTCGACCGTCCGGACCGGGTCAGCGGGCTCGTCCTGGTCTCCCCGTCCTTCCTCCAGGCACCGGCCGCACGGATGGCCCGGTCGGGCCTGGCCGCCCCGATGATGCGCCGCATGTCCGCCGCCCGGCTGGCCCGCACGCTCGGCGTCCCCGAAGGACCGGAGGTGGTGAGCGCCGCGGCCGATCTGCGCCGTCCCGGTACGGCCCGCCGGGTCACCGCGGCCCTGCGTACCGACGTCGCCGAGCGCGGGCGGTCCCGGGCGCTGCTGGACCGGGTGACCGTCCCGGTCCTGATCGTCGTGGGCGCGGCCGACCCGCTGGTCACGGCCGTCGGCCACCCGGTGGCCGAGGTCCCCGGAGCCGGGCACTACCCCCAACTCATCGATCCCGCCCAGGTCGCCCGCCATCTGGGGGCCGTACCGGTCCCCGGCTGACCTCCCGTCAGGAGGAAGCCGGGGACCGGTCCCTCACGGCGTCCAGGCCGGTCCCTGTCCGGTCCAGCTGACGACGAACACGACGTCGTCGAGGGCCTGTTCGGTGAACAGGGCCGCGGCCTCGGGGCCGAAGGAGAGCCGCCAGTCGCCGGACGGGCCGATGCCGCACAGCGGGACCCACGCGGGGGCGTTGCCGCGGCGGGTGCTGGCGATGCCGTCGGTGGTGGTGGCCGGGCCGCCGGCGGCGCCGCGGGTGAGGGTGACCACCGTGGGCGGCACCGGGCCGGTGCCCGACAGCTGTACGGCGACGGCCGCGGTGGTCATGTCCTCGATGCCCAGCGGGAGATCGATGTCCCGCAGCGGGATCGTCACCGAACGGTCGGCGGGATCGGCCGGGTTGTTGAGGTCGTACCACTGGTCGGGGAAGTCCCTGGCCAGGCTGAAGGCGCAGTCGGCGCCGCGGCCGCGGTCCGCGTTGAGCCGGTCGACGAGCCGCCCCCGGTAGGTGTCGTCGTGGGCGGCCGTGTAGTCGATGGTGACCAGCAGGTCCACGATGCCGCCGAAGTCGAACGGGTTGGCCGCGGGCGGGAGTTGGAACTCCCAGGTGGTGTCCACCCCGCTGGACTCGAAGGGCAGCAGCATGTCGGGCTGGGCGTCCAGCTCGAAGACGCCGCCCGCGTTGACCGGTGAGGTCAGCGCCACGAAGCCCGGATCGCTGCGGACCACCACGTCCTGGAAGGTGCCGTCCGCCGCGGTCGTCACCCGGGAGATGCCGTTGGAGAACAAGGTGGCGCGGATGCCCCGGTCCGGCGGCACCAGGGCGACCAGGCTGATGCGCACCTGGCGGATCAACCGCAGGTAGTGACCGGGGAAGTCGGCGTCGAACAGCGACATCGGGGTGGCGAAGGCGAGCGTGCCGGTGCGGCGGAACTCCAGGAACTCCACCGGCATCAGGCGGGCCAGCGAGAACGTCTGGGACAGGTTGAGCCGCCTGCGCGCCGAGCTGAAGGCGTACTCGTCGAGCCGGGCCAGATCCTCGGTGAGCTGCTCGGCGCCGGTCAGCCCGTGGCGGTCGGGCGCGGCGTTGGCGGTCATCTCGGCCGGCGCCTGGCCGTAGTCCTGCCGGATCAGCGCCCGGGCCGGTTCGGCCCGCTCGAAGGCGAGTTGGGCCTGGGCGAGCCGGGCGGTGGCGGTGGCCTGCTGGAGGAAGTAGCGGTACACCCCGCCCAGGGTGTCGCTCATCCACAGGTACAGGTCGGCATTGGTGAACTGCCCGCTGAGGAACGTCAGCGTGTCCCGCGCCTGGTCGTGCGACAGGGAGGCGACGGCTTCCTCCTGGACGGCGACGGTGACCTGGTCCCGGGCGGTCGCCACCTGCGCCGCGGCCACGAGGGAGTCCTGCTGCGCGGAGACGAGTTGCAGCCGCCACTCGTCCTTGCGCTGCTCGATGCCCGCCCGGAGCTGGTTGGCCTGCATCTGCGCCTCGAGCTTGTTCTGGGAGTGCTCGAACCAGTCCCTGGTACCCGTGGCCAGCGCGATCCCCGCGGAGAGCGCCGCGACCGCGCCCCCGCTGAAGATCTCGCTGGTGATGCTGGCGGCGGCCGACGCGGCCTGCATGACCCCGATCGCCGCGTTCGCGTCGGAGACGCGGTTCTTGGCGTCCCGCATGTCGTCGTACTCGCCGAGCAGGTCGCTCTCGTAGCGGTTGGGCGGCGCCGCGATGGCGTCGGCGTACGACCTGGCCATGGTGTCGGCCTTGGTCTGCTGCGCGGCGGCCGCGGTCACCGCGTCGTCGGCCTCGCCGACCCGGCTCGCCGCCACCGTGGCCTGCGCCGCGGTCAGGTCGATGGCCTTCAGGGCGTCGTAGACCCGCAGCGTGCGGTCGTCGTACTTCTCCAGCGCGGCCAGGTACCCGGCCTCCATCTGGGCGGCCTGCGCGGCGAGTTGCCTGGCCCGCTCCAGCAGCGTCTTGAAGCGGTACGGGGTCGGCTGGACCACCGTGGCGGCGCCGGTCCCCCGGGTGCGGGGCATACCCGCGATGTTGCGGCCCTGCCGGAGCTTGGCCAGCTGCATCTCCGCCCGCGCCCGCAGGGTCTGCGACTCGGGGACGGCCAGGGCCGGTTCGCCGAAGTTCACCGGCTGCCGCGGCACCAGGGCCGCCACGCCGAGCAGTCGGCGCGCCGTGACGTACAGGGTGCGGGCGTGCGCCACCGACTCGTCGGTCTCCCGGGCGAACTCCGCGTCGGCGTAGTCCAGATGGCACCGGATGATCGACAGCAGCGTGTACCGCGTGTACGGCGCCGGCCGGTGGGCCGCGGCCGACTCCACCAGCGTGAACGGGTTGAGCCCCGCCGTCCAGCCGGGCGGGAAGGTCAGATCGGGCGCGGCGAGCGTCTCGGAGTTGATCCGGCTGTAGACGGAGACCGGGGCGGCCCGGTCGTACGGGTACACGATCCAGTACCAGTCGAGCGCGGCCCGGTAGTCCCCGGCCGCCTGCAACCGCTGCGCGAGCAGCATCGGGACGGCCCAGTACACCTCCCGGTTGTCCGCGTGGTCCACCGCCTCCCTGGCCGCCGACTGCGCCGCCAGCTTGGCCTGGTGGTCGTCCCTGCGCTGCGGGTCGAGGTAGGTGGTGTACGGGGCGGGCAGCGTCACCTTCTTCACCGCGAGATACGCCGCCGCCTGGGCCGCGGCCGTGGTGGCGGTGAAGGTGGTGCCCGGTGCGGTCACCGCCGCGAACAGCGTGTCCAGCGCGGTCGGTGTGGCCGCGCCCGGCACCAGCAGGGTCGGGTCGAGGTTCCGCTCGGGGAACAGGAAGGCCGTGGTGGCCGCCTGCCAGGTGCCGTACTCGCCCATCCAGGCCCAGGCGGCGTTGAAGGTGTCGACGCCGTTCTTCAGCGACCAGCCCGCCGCCGGATGGTCCGACGACACCTCGCCCGACCTCTTCGCGGACAGCAGGGACTGCACGCTCTCGATCGCCTGCCCGGTGCGGGTGGTGCGCAGCGTGCCGCCCGCCAGGACGTCGACGAAGAACCGCGCCGACATGGCCTCTCCGACATCGCCGGTGGTCGTCGCGGCCAGGTCGGTGAGCAGGGCGTCCCGCAGGACCGGCAGCGCGGCCTGCTCGGCGTCGGCGACCATGCGCGCGCCGGCCTCCACGAGGTCCTGGCGCTGCGCCGTCCGCACCTCCAGCAGCGACTGCCAGTCGGCGCGGGCCCGGTCGTCGACGCGGTACGGGCTGACGGCCGGGGCGGCCCCGCCGGGCACGAAGAAGTCGGGCGAGAGCACCACCGCGGACTCGGCCGTCCGCCACGCCGGATACTGCACCCGCCGCTTGAAAGCGCCCGTCAGCACGGCCGCGCCGTCGTCCCACTCGCTCGCGGTGACGGTCCCGGTGTCCGCGAGGGCGCCGAGCCTGCGCAGGAACAGGAATCCGCTCCGGGTGAGTCCGGCCGCCGCGAGGTCGGCGCCGATGTCGGTGCCCTGCGCGTCCTTTGCCGCCAGCGCCGCCAGGTCCACGCCCGCGGGAAGTGCCGGCGCGATCATGGCGGCCAGCCCGGCCGCCGCGCTCTTGCCGGTCCTCGCGGCGGTGAGCGAGGCCGTGAACGCGCTGAGCGTCTGCGCCCGGCCGGTCAGCAGGGTACGGACCCGGTCGCCGTTCGGCCCCGACGCCAGGTCGGCCGCGCCGATCACGTCGGGGTCGGCGAGCACCCCGAACGCCCGGGGCGGACTGGGGCGCTGGTCCTGCTCGGCCCATGCCAGCGACTGCGCGGCGAGCCGCCACGTCAGCAGCAGCGGCGCCGCGGGCGCCCGCAGCGGGTCGGCGGCGGTGGTCGAGGGCAGCCCGAAGAGGGTCTCCAGCGCCGTCTCGGTCAGCGCGGGGCCGTCGAGCAGCAACTGGTCGAGCTGGTCGGGCGCCGGACCCGTCAGCCGTATCCCCAGCCGGGCGGCGAGCGCCTGGCGGGTGGCGGCGTCGGCGCCCCTGGCCAGCCGCAGCTCGGCGTACGAGGTGCCCGCGGCGGCGAGCAGCGAGGCGTACACCGTGTCGCGGTAGCCGGCCGCGAGTGCGGCGCCCGCGGGGGTCGTGGGGGTCGCGGTGGCGGCGATCCGCGCCCGCAGCAACTCGACGGGTACGCGCAACTGGTTGACCTCGCGGCCGCCCCGGTCGGCCGTCGCGGACAGCGGCTGGCTCAGCCGGTCCAGCGGCTGCCCCAGCGCGGCCACCAGGGTGGCGGTGTCGAGCGGGGTCACCGGCGGCCCGGGGACGCTGATCTGCTCCTGGGCGAACGACAGCAGCGCGGCGAGGTACTCGCGCTCGCTCAGCCGCTCGTCCAGGGTGGCCGGCACGTACGAGCTGATCACGTCGACCTGGATGTCCTTCGACGTGGTGTTGCCCGCGTTGTCGGTCGCCCACACGAAGAGGGTGTGCGCGCCGAACCCGGACAGAGGCACGTTCGCCGTCCAGCTGCTGAAGTCGGTGCCGGCCGAGGGCACGGCCGCCGTCCTGGTGCCGCCCGCGGTCAGCGCCCACTCCACCTTGGCGGCGCCGCCGCTCATCCCGCTCTGGGCGTCCAGGGCCGTGCCGTGCATGGCCACGGTCACCGCCGCGTTCGCGTCGCCGACCAGGTTGGCCGCGGGCTGCGGGAAGTCCACCGTCAGGTGCGGGGCGGCGGCGTCGTGGCCGGTCACGGTGACGGTCTGGGTGGATGCCTGGCCGTCGGGGTCGGAGACGGTGACCGACAGGGTCCGCGCGCCCAGCGGCATCGGGTCCAGGTGCACCGGTATCTGGCACTGGAGGTTGGCGCTGTCCATCCGCCCCGACGTCGTGCGGCCGTCGGCCGTGACGGCCACATTGAGCGGGAAGTACTGGTTGCCCGTCGTGCCGACCTGGACGGTGATGTCCTGCCCGGCCTCGTTGAGGGCGACCGCCGTCCCGTTGACGGGCCCCGTCAGCATGAAGGCGGGCGGCGCCGCGGCGAAGACCCGTACGCTCACCGGGGCCGCCGAGATCACCGAGCCCGTCGTGGTGGTCGCGGCCGCGCCGACGGTGTGCACTCCTGGTGTCTGGAAGGTCAGCGCCTCGGCACCGCCGCCGCCGCGGTGGTCCACCAGCACCTGCACCCCGTCGATGCTGACCGCGGTCTGCTGGTAGGTGACCAGCGGCTCGTCGTCCCAGCCGTTGTCCAGGGTCGACCACACCCAGTGCTGTCCCGGGTCGGCCCGGACCGTGACCGTGGTCGCGGTGCCGGCCACCACATGGGCGGTCACCGGCACGATCGTCACCGACGGCTGGACATCGGGGGGTGCGGGGGTGCCGCCCGGGGGCAGCAGGGCCGGGGCGTGTGCGGCGGCCGCGGCGGGCGGTCGGTCAGTGGTCACGAGAAGTTCCCTTCCTGGTGCGCAACAAAGGTCACCGCCCGGGAGGCCGGGCGCGAGGAGTCCGTCGGCCCGCTAGAACAGGATCAACACGCCGATGAAGGCGACCTCCGTCCAGTCGATGTCATCGGTGTGCGTGGCGATGTACGTCCCGGCCGCCGCTCCCGCCGCCTGCGCGGGGGGTTCGCACACCGGGCACACCGCTCCGACGGCGCCGCCCACGACCGTTCCGCCGACGGTGGCGCCCACCGTCGCCTTCATGAAGTTCGTGCTCGCCTGGACCGCCTCCTGCGGCGTCTTCGCGGTGGCCAGGTCGTACGCGAGCACCGCGTAGGAAGCGACTTCGAGGGTCTTCGCCATGTTCTCCGGCGTGGCGAACTTCCGGAACGCGGACAGTTCCGGCCCGGGTGGCGGGAGCGTCGACGGCAGGGAACTCGACGACGCCTCGGGCACCAGGTCGAACGCGAGGGTGTCGGGGTGGTCGGCGATCGCGCGGCCGGTACCGGACAGGACGCTTCCCGACTGCTGGGGCGTCTGGAGGGCGAAGAGATTGCCGTCCTGGGCGAGCGCCGCCTCGTTGATCCTGGACTGGGAGACGGGGGAGTTGGTTGCGGCGGCCGCCCGGTGGGCGTTCTCCACCGACGGCAGGAACACGTCCTCGCGGTAGTTGATGCCTTGTCCTGTCCGCACCTTCTCCTTCAGCGCGCTCGCCCGTGCGTTGTCCGCGTTCGCGCCGCCGCGACTGGCGTGTGTCTTGTCCAGGGCGGTGTCGCGGGAGATCCTCACCGTCGTGTCCTTGCGGTAGTGGCTGTCGGTGTAGTCCGATCTCCCGGTCTGCGCGTCGTGCGTGACGTCTTTCAGCCCCGCTTTGTGCACGACGTGCTCGCTCTCGGTGGTGCGCGCTCCCGAGGCGTCCCGCCCCGCTTTCGGCTGCTTGTTGTAGGGGGCGATGTTGCCGACGCCGTCGTTGCCGGGCGGCGCCTGCGGCTCGGTGCCCGACGGGTCGACGGCGCCGGTCGGCGAACTCCCCAGGTACTGGTACAGGTTCGCGCCCCCCGGGGCGCCCAGCGGGTCGCAGGCCGACCAACGCCCCAGCCAGGGCGCGTAGTAGCGCGCGCCGTGCCGCGCGAGACCGCTCTCCTCGTCGCGCTCCCTCCCGGTGAAGCGGTACCGCTTCCTGGTGTAGCTGCCGAAACTCGTCTCGCCGTACGGGGTGTACTCCTCCCGGTTGGTGACCGCGCCGGTGTCGTCCAGGACGGCGGAGCTGCTGCCGAGGTGGTCGGGGAGGTGGTAGGCGGTGGCCGGACCGCGGTCGTCGGGGTGGGCGGGGCCGAAACGCAGCAGGGCGACGCGTTCGTCGTCGGCCTTCACATGGACGTGGTGGTTCTCGCCCGCGCCCCAGCGGTGGTGCTCGAAGTCCGCGTCGAGGTAGTGGGTCACCTCGAAGGCGCCGCCCTGTGTGCGGACCAGTTTCTTCACCCGGCGGCCGGAGGCGTCGTAGAGGTACTGGGCGTGCACGGACGGTTCGGCGCCCGCGGTCTGGGTGGCGAACGACCGCAGCCGGTCGGCGTGGTCCCAGCCGAAGTGCCGCGACGACGTCTCACCGGTCATGTTGCCGTTGGCGTCGAACGCGTACGTGTAGGGGGTGGTACCGGTCGTCATCCGCAGTAGGCGGTTGCTGTCGGCGGCGGGGGTGAAGGTACGGGTGAAGCCGCCCGCCGAGGCGTGCGACAGGGTGAGCAGATTGCCCGCCGGGTCGTAGCCGTACGTCTCGGTGTACGCCTGGGCCCGGGTCGCGTCGGTGCACCGCGGCACGTCCGGCCACGGGTCGCCGGGCGGGGGCGTCTGGCACTCGCGGCCCGTCGCGGACAGCAGCCGGTAGAGCGGGTCGTAGCCGAATCTGCGGTCCAGGGCGTCGCCGCTGCCGAGCAGGGCGCGCAGTGCGGGGTCGGTCGCCCCGAGCGCGTCCGGGTTGCCGGGAATGCCGCTGCCGGGCGTGCGGTCGCGGAGGGCGAGGATGTTCCCGGCGAGGTCGTGGTCGTAGCCGAGGTCCTGCAGCGGAGGACCGGAGGGACGGTAGGTCAGGCCGTCGACGAGTGTGTACGCCTGGGTGAGCCGCCGGACCGGCCGGAAGGTGAGTGGGTCGTACGCGAAGCGGGTCATGACGCCGTTGCCGTAGGTGGCCAGCACCCGCTGTCCTCTGGCGTCGTAGGCCAGGTGCCGCACATGGGCCACGCCGTCCAGGGTGACCGACTCCAGCGCGCCCGCCCGGTTGTAGACGGGGCGCAACTCGGCGCGGTGGCCGGTGGTGTCGGCCGGGAACAGATACGAGACGAGCCGGTCGAGGGCGTCGTAGCCGCTCGTGGTGGTGTAGCCGACCGGTTCGAGCAGTTCGGCGTCGCGCTGGTCCTGGCTCTGGCCGGCGGCGGGGGTCCAGTCGGTGCGGAACGGTACGACCTGCCACCCGTCGGCCGCCGCCGCGGTGTACGACGCCAGGATCGGCGCGTCGGCCACCACCTGCCGGGCGGACCGCAGCACATTGCCCTTGAAGTCGACGGCCGCCACTGTCACCAGGCCCGCCTCGTCGTGGTGCCGCACCGGGCGGCCGATCAGGTTCAGCGCGCGGGCCGCCGTACGGTCGGCGGCGGGCTGGTCGGGCGTGCCGCCGTCGCCGTACTCCAGGATCTGACGCAGCGTCACCGGTTCGCCGGCGCCGTCCCGCGCCCACAGGCGGACCGGTCTGCGCAGCGGGTCGAACGTGCTGAGCGACAGCGCCCCCTTGGCGTCGCGGGCCTCGACCGGGCTGCCGAGCGCGTCGAGCACGCTGTCGCGCCGCCCCGCGTCGATGCCGTCGCTGCGCCAGCGCCGTCCGGCCAGGTCGTAGCGGTAGTCGAAGGCGACCCGTCCCAGCGGGTCGGTGAGCGAGATCAGGTCGCCCCGGATGTCGTACGCGGACATCGTGGTCAACCGGTCCGCGGCGGCCGGGCTGTTGCGCGCGACGCTCACCACCGTCCGTCCGAGGGCGTCGACGGTGGTGCTCGCCGGGGTGTCCCAGTGGGCGCGGTATCCGCCGGACGTGGCGGGGTGGGTGCGGCCGGCGTTGTCGTTGGCGTCGTAGGTGTACGTCTCCCACGGTGTCGGCGCGTAGCCGCCGGGGTCGGACAGGTCGTGCGGGACGCCGAGGACGGCGAGCCGCTCGCTGCCGTCGGGGTTCAGTGTCCTGACGACCTGACCGCGTGGGTCGTGGAACATGACGCTCTTCTGCCCGAGTTGGGCGTCGAGCGCGGGCGACCAGTCGTAGCCGACGGAGCGGTACGGCTCGTACGTCCACACCACCCGGCCCTTGTTGTCGTAGCGCTGGTGCCCGGAGACGATCACGTTGTCGGGGTCGGCGGCGGTCCTGGTCCGCCCCACCGTGTCGCCCGCCGGGGCGAGGTCGCCGGCCGGGATGACACCGCCGCCGAAGACCGGTTCTCCGAAGAGCGTGTCCTCGGCGAGGGTGCGGGTCTGCAGCACCCGTCCGAAGCCGTCGGAGAACGCCACCGAGGTGAGGACGGAGTCGCGCCGGTCGGCCGGGGTGCCGGTGTCGGTGTCGTGGTGGACCCGCCGGTCGGTCCGCACGGACACGGGCAGGCCCTGCCGGGCGAACGCCAGCAGGTCGTACGTCATCCGGGCGGAGGGGGCGGTCCGGTCGCCCTCGCCGTCCTTGCCCCGTACGAAGTGGGCGGTGACCAGCCCGGCGGGGGAGAAGGCCACCGCGGCGGTGTTGCCGTTGGCGTCGGTGGTCTCGCGCGGCCGGAGCACGCGGTAGTCGTGGACCGCCGAGGTCACCAGGCCCGCCGGATCCGTGCTGCTGACCGGCAGCAGGTCGTGCGGGTCGTAGTCGATCGTGCTCCGCGCCCCCAGCGGGTCGAGCGAGGCCACGGGGAGGCCGCGCGGCACCCGGCCGGGGTCGTGCACGTCGTAGCGGTGCCGCGCGGAGGCGGTGTAGTACCCGCCGGGGGAGCCGGGCACGTCCGCGTCGGAGTAGTGCGTGTACCCCGCCAGCGGTGCCAGCCCGGCGCGGAACTCCCGCGGGTACTCGTCCGGCCAGACGACCGGCCCCGGCGTGAGAAAGGCCGGGCGCGGGGTGACCGCCCGCGGGTCCGCCGGGTCGAAGAGCGCGTCCAGGAAACCGTCGGTGAACACCAGCGACTCCGTACGCACCGGCAGCCCGAAGTCGCCGAGCACACCGGTCGCGAGACCGGTGAACGCCTCGCCGTCGTAGTGGGTGCGGGTGTGTCCGATCACCCGCAGCGACACGCCCGGCCCCGCCCCGGCGAGCACCGCCGACCGCAGCCCGGCCACCGGCAGCAGCCCGTCGTTGACGACCTCGAAGCCGGTCGTGCGCGCCACCCGGTCGATCAGGTAGTGCCCGTCGTCGTCCCGGCGCGCGTACTCGGTGGTGGTGTACGTGGCCAGATACGGCTCCCCGTCCGCCGTCGCGGCGGCGAGCGGGTCACGGCCGCGCGGCACCGCCACGGAGAGGTGCCCGGTGGCGAAACCGTAGGCGTCGTAGCCGGTGGGGAAGTCGAACGCCGTCATCGGCTCGGTCCCGCGCTCCCACTGCGTGGTGCGGCTGCCGGTGGTGAACGGGAAGAAGATCCGCTCGCGGTCCGGCACGGCGCCGTCCCGTCCGGTCTCCTCCTCCCGGACGCCGGGCACGGACTCGGTCACCGTGTACGGGCGGGTCTCCCGGGCGCTGCCGTCCACCGCGTACAGCTCGGTGCGCAGTACCCGCCCGCGCAGCGCCCGCAGCGCGGCCCGCCGGGCGCCGCGGTCCAGCCCCGCCAGGAACGCGGTCTGCTGCGGCGGCCGTGGCAGCAGCGGGGCGTCGCCGTCCCAGAACTCGTGCCGCAGATCCAGCTCCGTCCAGTCCCCGGCCTCGGCGGCGGCCACCGGGCCCGGGTGGAACCAGCTCCTGGTCAGCGTCGGCGGCGAGAAGTGCCCGTCGGGCGGCGCGCCCGGACCACCGGCCGGCGCGTCGGCGAAGACCTCGCTGTCGAACCGGTCGACGGCGGCGAACCCGCGGAACTCCCGTTCCACGCCGTCCCAGTAGCCGTGGTGGTACCGGTAGCCGGTGGTCAGCCGGCCGCCCGAGATCCGGTCGGTGACCTCGACCTTGACGACCACATGGACGGGGAAGGGCAGTGTGGTCCGCCAGCGGGTCGCGGGGTCGGCCCGGTCGCGCAGGTACTCGGCGGTCGAGGGGGCGTAGGTGACCCGGGTGAGCGCGCCGAGGTTGTTGTCCATGTCCGTCAGCAGATGCGGTTTGGTGCCGCCGGTGAGGTCGAGGAACCGCAGCTGGGAGCCGCTCGGGCCGGGGCCGCCGGCCGACCGGCTGAAGAGCAGCCCGGCCATCCCGCTGCCGTGCAGGTCGGAGAGCTGGACCGCGTCGGTGTTCACCACGTCCGGGGTGCCGGTGATGGTGACCGGCTCCTCGGTCCAGGAGTCGCCGCAGTGGTTGCCCCACAGCCGCACCGTGCCCCGGTCGACGTACACCAGGTCGGCCGCGCCGTCCCCGTCCACATCGCCGAGCAGCACCCGGCGCGGGTCGAACCGGTCGGGCAGGCGCGGCGACCGGCGCATCGTCACCGGCTCGCCCCACCGGTTGCGGCCCAGGTGGGGCCAGTAGGTGATCGCGCCGCTGCGGATCAGCACCAGGTCCTGCAGGCCGTCACCCGTCATGTCCGCCAGCCGCACCCTCGGGTCGGCCAGGTCGACGGGCGGGCGGGAGTTCCCGCTCACGGCGGTACGGCGCCAGGCCAGCCGCGGGTCGCTGTCGTTGAACCAACACTCCAGCCGGTCGCCCGAGCGCAGCAGATCGGTCAGCCCGTCGCCGTCGAGGTCCACCAGCTTCACCCGCGGGTCGGCCAGTCCCACCGCGGGGGACTGCCGGTAGGGCTGGAAGGACCGCTGCGACCAGCCGTCGCCGAACGCGAGCGGGAAGTACCCCGCCACGCCGCCCGCGGCGGAGCGGCCCCCGCCCGCCGCGGACACCACCAGATCGGGCCGCCCGTCGCCGTCGGCGTCCATGAACCGCACGCCGGGATCGGTCAGTCGCACCGGCGGTGCCTGGGTCATCTCCCGGGGCAGCTCGAACCGCCCGCCCCCGGCGTTGCGCCACACCCGCCGCACCGCGCCCAGTTCCACCAGGTCGGGCAGCCCCACCCCGCGCAGATCGACCAGCGCCATCGCCGGGTCGGCCAGCGACACGGTGGGCAGTCCGGGCCCGGTGACCGGCGTGAACGTCCGCCCGGCGGGCTCGAACGGCGCGTAGCCGAACCGCAGTGGCGGCAGCGGCTCGGTGGGCGGGTTCGAAGGATCGGAGAGCGGCGCCGACTCGTCGATGCCGACCGCCGTCACCGAGGCCAGCAGCGACACCCCGTTGAACGGCGCCTGCGCGTAGCCGAGCCGGTACTCGCGGGCCACCCGGTCCACGCCGTCGGCGGCGTGCGTGGTCACCGTGACGGTGTCGCAGCGCAGTGACGTCCTGATCTCGAAGCCGGCCCGGCGGTCGGAGAAGGCGTCGGGCCGGGCGGAGTACGCGAAGTCGACCGTCACCAGGAAGGAGGGGGCGGCCGGGTCGCCGTAGTCGGCGTAGGCGATCCGGGCGATCAGCGGCTGGTCCCAGGTGTGGCCGGGCCCGCTGCCCGCGTCGCGCAGGTAGGAGTACCTGATCAGGTTGCCCGTCGGGTCGGCGGTCTCGGTGATCCGCCAGCCGAAGACATGGCCGGGCGCGGCGGGGTCGGCGGTGACGGCCGGGTCCCGCCAGCCGGCGGGCGCGTCCGCCGGACGGGGTGTGCCGTACCGGGTCCGCGAGCCGTCCTTGGCCCGCACCTCCCAGAAGTCGGCGCCGTCCTCCGTCACATGCTCGATCCGGGCGAACAGCCCCTCGGTCCTGGGCCGGTACCGCGCCCGCCCCGGAGCCCCGCCCGCCACCGGGACCAGGTCCTCCGCCCCCGACAGCACGAACACATCGGCCGCTTCGCCCCCGGCCCCTGCCGCGCCCTCCCCGTCCACGTACCGGGGCAGCCCGCGCGAGGTCTTGCGCGACACGCCCGGCAGGCCGAGCCGCCAGCCCAGCCCGAAGGGTCCGTTGCCGTTGCCCGTGCTGTAGGTGAGGGTCAGCCCCGGGGCGGCGCCGTGCCGGCCGGCCGGAATCGCCAGCGGCACCGAGAAGTTTCCCGTCCCGGTGAACAGGTCCGGCGTGAACGTCTCGCCGAGGCCGCCGATCGCGCCGCCGCCCTTGGGCAGCGAGATCACCGAGCCGGCGGCGGCCGTGTCCGTCGTCGTGTCCGTACCCATCAGGCGCCCCCCGGCGTCACCGTCAGGGCGGCGCGCGGCGTACGGGACGGGCGCGCGCGAAGGCGCCCACCCGTCCGTACGCCGCCGTCCCCCGTGACCGGCTCATGTCCCCTGTCCCCGGCGCCGATTCCCCCCGGCACGCCGAGCCATGACGGGGACGGTGGCATGGGTGGTCCGTCATGTCCAGGGTTGTTCCGCTCAGCGGACCGGCCGAAGGCCGTAACGGTGCGGCGCGGCCGCGCGTTGGGGATGCGTCGTCCTGGACGAGCGGGTCCCCTGGCGGGGCGTTCCGTGCCACGTCCTTGACCCTCGCTCGGCACTCCATGATGCTGTGTTGCGACACATGAGATGTGTGCCGTAATGAGCAACATGCGAGCAGGCTCGCACCAGCCGAGGAGTAGCCATGACTCACCAGGTCCGTGCCGTCGTCGCGCGGGGGAAGGGTGCCCCCGTCAGCCTGGAGACGATCAATGTCCCCGATCCCGGCCCGGGCGAGGCGCTCGTGAAGGTCGAGGCGTGCGGGGTCTGCCACACCGATCTGCACTACCGCGAGGGCGGCATCAACGACGACTTCCCGTTCCTGCTCGGCCATGAGGCCGCGGGTGTCGTGGAGTCGGTGGGGGAGGGCGTCACCGATGTGGCGCCGGGCGACTTCGTCATCCTCAACTGGCGTGCCGTCTGCGGACAGTGCCGCGCCTGTCTGCGCGGACGGCCGCAGTACTGCTTCAACACCCACAACGCCAAGCAGAAGATGACCCTCTCCGACGGGACCGAGCTGTCCCCGGCGCTCGGCATCGGCGCGTTCGCGGAGAAGACGCTGGTGGCGGCGGGGCAGTGCACCAAGGTCGACCGGCGCGCGTCGGCGGCGGCCGCCGGGCTGCTCGGCTGCGGGGTGATGGCGGGCATCGGCGCGGCCATCAACACCGGAGGTGTCGGACGCGGTGACAGCGTGGCGGTCATCGGCTGCGGCGGGGTGGGGAACGCGGCGATCGCCGGTGCCCGGCTCGCCGGGGCGGCCAGGATCATCGCCGTCGACATCGACGAGCGCAAGCTCGCCACCGCGAAGAAGCTCGGCGCGACCCACACGGTCGACTCCCGGCAGGGCGACCCGGTGGCGGCCGTGCGCGAGCTGACCGGCGGTTTCGGCGCCGATGTCGTGATCGAGGCGGTCGGCCGTCCGGAGACGTACCAGCAGGCCTTCTACGCCCGGGACCTCGCGGGCACCGTCGTCCTGGTCGGCGTGCCGACCCCCGAGATGACGCTCGAACTGCCGCTGCTGGACGTCTTCGGCCGCGGTGGCGCGCTGAAGTCCTCCTGGTACGGCGACTGCCTGCCCTCGCGCGACTTCCCGATGCTCATCGACCTCTATCTGCAGGGCCGGCTGGACCTGGACGCGTTCGTCACCGAGACCATCGCGCTGGACGAGGTGGAGAAGGCGTTCGAGCGGATGCACGGCGGCGATGTGCTCCGCTCGGTGGTGGTCCTGTGATGGCCGGCGCGGCCGGGGTCCGGATCGAGCACCTCGTCACCTCGGGCACGTTCTCGCTGGACGGCGGCACCTGGGACGTGGACAACAACGTCTGGATCATCGGCGACGACACCGAGGCCGTCGTCGTCGACGCCGCGCACGACGCGGACGCGATCGCCGCCGCCCTCGGCGGCCGTACGCTGCGGGCCATCGTGTGCACGCACGCCCACAACGACCACATCGACGCCGCTCCCGCACTCGCCGACCGTACCGGCGCTCCGATCCTGCTCCACGGCGACGACCTGCCGCTGTGGGAGCAGACCCATCCCGGGCGGGCGCCGGACGGCACGCTCGCCGACGGGCAGGTCGTCGCGGTGGCGGGCGTCGAACTCACCGTGCTGCACACGCCCGGCCACGCGCCCGGAGCGGTGTGCCTGTACGCGCCGGGCCTCGGCGCGCTCTTCAGCGGTGACACGCTCTTCGCGGGCGGGCCGGGGGCGACGGGACGGTCGTTCAGCCACTTCCCGACCATCATCGACTCGATCCGGGACCGGTTGCTGACCCTGCCGGGCGGCACGGTCGTGCACACCGGCCACGGGCCGACGACGACCGTCGGCGCCGAGGCGCCGCATCTCCAGGAGTGGATCGACCGCGGCCACTGACCGCCCCGGGCGGGAGGGGCCGGCATCCGCCGTGACCAGGCCGTACGGTCCGGTCGGCGGTCGGCCTCCCCTCGCCGCGTGTTGTCCATGGCGCTACGTGTTGCGCACCAAGCAACCGTGAGACGAGTCCGTCGGCCCTCTGAGTGCCTTGACAAGGGTGGGGGGCGCCCGCACACTGACGTTGCGCTCATCGCAATCCGTTTCGTTATACGCACCGAGGTGTCATGATGATTCCCGCGTGCCTTCTCGTGGATCTGCCGCGAGGCGAGGCTTTCCGGATGGACATCGATCCGCCGGTTTCGGTCTTCCACACCGAGGACGGCGAGCTCTTCGCCATCGACGACACCTGCACCCACCAGGACGCCTCGCTCGCCGACGGCTGGCTGGAGGGGTGCGAGGTGGAATGCCCGCTGCACGCCTCGAAGTTCGACCTCAGGACCGGAGCCGTCGACGCCCCGCCGGCCAAGCGCCCGGTCCGCACCCACGAGGTCGTCGTCGAGGACGGCACGATCTATGTGCGGCCCTCCGCGCAGGCGCCGAACCTGCCGCCCTGCGTCTCCTCCCGGCTCCCCGGCGGCCCGGCGTGAGGACCGTCGCCGTGGTGGGCGCCTCCCTCGCCGGGCTGTCGGCGGCGCGCGCGCTGCGCAAGCGCGGGTACGACGGCAGGCTCGTCGTCATCGGCGACGAACCGCACCGCCCCTACGACCGGCCGCCGCTGTCCAAGGACTTCCTGGCCGGCGCGATCGGCGAGACCGACCTCGCGCTGGAGGCGGAGGACGAGGACCTCCAGGCGGAATGGCTGCTCGGCGTGCGTGCCACCGGACTCGACAGCGCCGAGCGTGCCGTCCGGCTCGCCGACGGGCGGACGGTACGGGCGGACGGCGTCGTCATCGCCACCGGCGCCGTCGCGCGGACGCTGCCGGGCACCGACGGCCTGGCCGGGGTGCACACCCTGCGCACCCTGGACGACGCCCGCGCGCTGCGGGACCAACTGGCCCTCGGCGGACGGCTGGTTGTCATCGGCGGCGGCTTCATCGGCGCCGAGGTCGCCTCCACCGCCTACGCCCTCGGCCTCGACGTGACCGTGGTCGAGGCGGCGCCGACGCCGCTCGCCGGACCGCTGGGCGAGGTCATGGCCGGTGTGGTCTCCGCCCTCCACGCGGACCACGGCGTACGGCTGCTGTGCGGCGTCGGCGTCAAGGGACTGAGCGGGGGGAACCGGGTGGACGCCGTCCTGCTGGAGGACGGCCGCAGCATCCCCGCCGACACCGTGGTCGTCGGTGTCGGCGCCCGCCCCTGCGTCGAGTGGCTGGAAGGATCGGGCGTCGCGCTCGGCGACGGCGTCACGTGCGGGGCCGACGGCCGTACCAGCCTCGCCGGTGTGGTCGCCGTCGGGGACTGCGCCTCGTGGTACGACCCCCGCGCGGGAGTCCACCGCCGCGTCGAGCACTGGACCGGCGCGCGGGAGCGGCCCGACGCGGCCGTCGCCGCGCTGCTGTCCTGGGGCGCCGCGGCACCGGGCGTGCCACGGCCGCCGTACTTCTGGTCCGATCAATACGGAGTGCGGATCCAGTTCGCCGGTCACGCGGCCGGCGCCGACAGTGTGACGGTCGAGGAGGGCGCCCCCGGCGACCGCGACTTCCTGGCCGTCTATCGGCGGGCCGGCGACCCGGTCGCCGTACTCGCGATGGGCCGGCAGCGGCTCTTCACACGCTGGCGCAAGCAACTCGCCGCAGCCACAGTCTGACACCACCCCGATCCACGACGTTCTCCGAGGAGTGAACTGTGACCTCGACCAGCCTGCCGGACAGCCTGATCGCCACTCTGCCCGGCTCCTCCTACACGGATCCGGGGATCTTCGCCCAGGAACAGGAGCGCATCTTCGAGACGATGTGGTTCTGCGCCGCGCGCTCCTCCGACCTGGCGAAGCCGGGCGCCTTCCGGACCGTCGAGGTGGGCCGCGAGAGCATCCTGATCACGCGGGGGCGCGACGCCGCCGTCCGCGCGTTCTTCAACGTCTGCCGCCATCGCGGGGCCAAGCTCTGCACCGAGGAGTCCGGCGAGGTCAAGAGGGCCTTCCAGTGCCCGTACCACGCCTGGACGTACGACCTGACGGGCAAGCTCGTCGCGGCGCCCAACCTCACCAAGATGCCCGACGTCGGCCGCACCGAGTACGGCCTGGCGAGCGTGGCCACGCATGAGTGGCTGGGCTATGTGTGGGTGTGCCTGGCGGAGAACCCGCCGCCCTTCGAGGAGGTCGAGCGGGACGTCGTGGCGCGGCTGGGCGACACCGAGTCGATCGCGCACTACGACATGGAGAACCTCGAGGTCGGCCGGCGGATCGTCTACGACGTGAAGGCCAACTGGAAGCTGATCGTCGAGAACTTCATGGAGTGCTACCACTGCGCCACGATCCACCCCGAACTCACCGAGGTGCTCCCCGAGTTCGCCGACGGCTACGCCGCCCAGTACTACGTGGGCCACGGCGCGGAGTTCGCCCCCGAGGTCAAGGGCTTCACCATCGACGGCTCCGAGGGCCTGGACCGCATACCGACGGTCTCCGAGGACCAGGACCGCCGCTACTACGCGATCACGGTACGGCCGCAGGTGTTCGTCAACCTCGTCCCCGACCATGTGATCTTCCACCGCATGTACCCGGTCGCCGCGGACCGCACCATCGTCGAGTGCGACTGGCTGTATCTGAGGAGCGTCGTCGACAGCGGCAAGGACATCAGCCGCTCGGTGGAGCTGTTCGACCGCGTGAACAGGCAGGACTTCGACGCCTGTGAGCGCTGCCAGCCCACGATGAGCTCCCGGCTGTACGCCAAGGGCGGCGTGCTGGTGCCCAGCGAGCACCACATCGGCGAGTTCCACGACTGGGTCCGCGGCCGCCTGGGCGCGGGAGGGCCGCAGACTCAGCCCAGGTAGCCCATGCGGTGGCTGATCTCCTCCGCGCCCTTGACGAGCACCGGCGCCAGCTCGTGCATGCGCTCCTCGGTGAACCGGTACGAGGGCCCGGAGGCGCTGAGCGCCGCGATGACCTCCCCGTCGCGGTCGCGGATCGGCGCGGCCATGGCGTGCAGCCCGACCTCCAGCTCCTCCACGGTGCAGGCGTACCCGCGCTCCCTGGCCTCGGTGAGGTTCTTCTCGAGCTTCGTCCTGGAGGTCAGGGTGTGCGGGGTCTCGCGCTTCAGCCCGGCCTCGGCCAGCAGCGCGGCACGCTCCTGGGCGGGCATGTAGGCCAGCAGGACCTTGCCGCTGGAGGTCGCGTGCAGCGGGGTGAGCTGGCCGACCCAGTTGTGCGAGGAGACGGCCCCCGGGCCGCGCACCTGGTAGAGGTTGATCGCGTACTGCTCCTGCTTCACCGCGATGTTGACGGTCTCGCCGATCTCCTCGGCGAGCCGCTCGCAGACCACCCGGCCCTGCTGGGTGATGTCGATCCGTCCCGTGACCGCGCCGGCCAGGCGTACGATGCCGAAACCGAGCCGGTACTTGCCGCGCTCGCCCGCCTGCTCCACCAGGCCGCGCGCCTCCAGGGCGCCGAGCAGCCGGAACGCGGTCGACTTGTGAACATCGATCTCGGCGGCGACCTCACTGACGCCCGCCTCGCCGCGCTGGGCCAGGATCTCCAGCACGCTGATAGCGCGGTCGACGGACTGCACGCCGCCAGACTGCGAACCTGTCGTTTCAGTATCTGGACTGTAGTTGCTCACAGCGAAACTATACGCGCGGTAAACAACGCAGACCACGCTTCGGCGGAGGAACAGCGGACCCCGGTCAAGTTGCGTGGCGCGCAACCTGGTGCGTATAGCGATACTCGTACTAGCATGCCACGCGTATCTACGGCGCGAGCGAGACGAGGCATCATGGCTCCCCTGCAATACGACTTCGTCATCGTCGGCGGCGGATCGGCCGGCAGCGCACTGGCGAACCGGCTCTCCGCCGACCCGGGCAACCAGGTCCTGGTCCTGGAGGCGGGCCGCCCGGACTACCCGTGGGATGTCTTCATCCACATGCCCGCGGCGCTGACGTACCCGATCGGCAGCCGGTTCTACGACTGGAAGTACGAGTCCGAGCCCGAGCCGCACATGGGCGGCCGCCGGATCTACCACGCCCGCGGCAAGGTCCTGGGCGGCTCCAGCAGCATCAACGGCATGATCTTCCAGCGCGGCAACCCCATGGACTACGAGCGCTGGGCCGCCGACCCCGGCATGGGGTCCTGGGACTACGCCCACTGCCTGCCGTACTTCCAGCGCATGGAGAACTGCCTCGCGGCCGGCCCCGACGACGAGTTCCGCGGCCACGACGGCCCGCTCGTCCTCGAACGCGGCCCCGCCACCAACCCGCTGTTCACCGCCTTCCTGACGGCCGTCCAGGAGGCGGGCTACCCCCGCACCGACGACGTCAACGGCTACCAGCAGGAGGGCTTCGCCCCCTTCGACCGCAACGTCCACCGGGGCCGCCGGCTGTCGGCCGCCAAGGCGTACCTCAAGCCCGTGCGCAAGCGCCCCAACCTCACCGTCACCACCCGCGCCCTGGCCACCCGCGTCCTCTTCGAGGGCAAGAAGGCCGTCGGCGTCGAGTACCGGCGGCGCGGCCGGGTCCAGCAGGTGCGCGCCCGCGAGGTCATCCTGTGCGGCGGCGCGATCAACTCCCCACAGCTTCTGCAGCTCTCCGGCGTCGGCAACGCCGAGGAGCTGGCCGCGCTCGGCGTCGACGTCGTCCACGACCTGCCGGGCGTCGGCGAGAACCTCCAGGACCACCTGGAGGTGTACATCCAGTACGCCTGCAAGCAGCCCGTCTCGATGCAGCCGTACATGGCGAAGTGGCGCGCCCCCTTCATCGGCCTGCAGTGGCTCTTCCGCAAGGGCCCGGCGGCGACCAACCACTTCGAGGCGGGCGGCTTCGCCCGCAGCAACGAGGACGTGGACTACCCCAACCTGATGTTCCACTTCCTGCCGATCGCGGTCCGCTACGACGGCTCCTCACCGGCCGGCGGCCACGGCTACCAGGTGCACGTCGGGCCGATGTACTCCGACGCCCTCGGCTCGGTGAAGATCACCAGCAAGGACCCGGACACGCACCCGGCGCTGCGCTTCAACTACCTGTCGACCGAGCAGGACCGCCGCGAGTGGGTCGAGTCGGTCCGCGTCGCCCGCACGCTGCTCAACCAGCCCGCGCTGGCCCCGTACAACGACGGGGAGATCTCACCGGGCACGGCGGTGGAGTCCGACGAGGAGATCCTCGCCTGGGTCGCCAAGGAGGGCGAGA
Source organism: Streptomyces sp. NPDC051976 (assembly GCF_040680795.1). Lineage (NCBI taxonomy): Bacteria > Bacillati > Actinomycetota > Actinomycetes > Kitasatosporales > Streptomycetaceae > Streptomyces > Streptomyces sp. NPDC051976. The sequence goes on along the minus strand of NZ_JBFAXL010000003.1, from coordinate 210,744 downwards.
CCGCCCTGCACCCCTCGTGCACCTGCAAGATGGGCACCGACGAGATGGCCGTGGTCGACCCCGCCACCATGCGCGTGCACGGCCTGGACGGGCTGCGTGTCGTCGACGCCTCGGTGATGCCGTACGTGACCAATGGCAACATCTACGCGCCGGTGATGATGATCGCGGAGAAGGCGGCCGACCTCATCCTCGGCAAGGAGCCGCTGCCCGCGTCCGAGGCCGTGTACTACCGGCACCGCGACGCCCAGAAGCAGGCCGGGTAAGCCTTGGACCGCGACCACTTCCAGGCGCTGCTGTCGCGCGTCCGCTACGAGGTGCTGCCCGCGAAGGCCACCGAGGACAAGGTCCTCGCCCATGTGCCGCGCGACGTCGTCGTCACCGTCACGGCGTCTCCGGTCAAGGGCCTGGAGCCGACGCTGGACCTCGCCACCCGGCTCGCGGCGCACGGCTACCGTGTCGTCCCGCACGTGCCCGCGCGGCTGCTGCGGGACGACGCCCATCTCAAGGACGTCACAGGAAGGCTCCGGGCCGCCGGCGTCGACGACGTCTTCGTCCCGGCGGGCGACGCCGACCCGCCGGCCGGGGTGTACGAGGGGGCGCTGCCGGTGCTGCGCCGGCTGGAGGAGCTGGGCGCCCCCTTCGCCGAGGTCGGCATCACCGGCTACCCCGAGAGCCACCCGCTGCTCCACGACGACCTCACCATCCAGGCGATGTGGGACAAGCGCGCGCACGCCACGTACATCGTGAGCAACCTGTGCTTCGACGCGCGGGTGCTGGGGGAGTGGATCGGCCGGATCCGCCGCCGGCACATCACCCTGCCCGTCCATGTGGGAGTCGCGGGGCCGGTGCAGCGGGCGAAGCTGCTGACGATGGCGGCGAAGATCGGGGTGGGGGAGTCGACGCGCTTCCTGACCCGGCACGCCTCCTGGTTCGTGCGCCTCGCCGCGCCCGGCGGCTACGCGCCCGAGCGGCTGCTGGCGCGTTCCGGGGCGGCGCTGACCGCTCCCTCGGCGAAGGTGGCCGGGCTGCACCTGTTCACCTTCAACCAGATCGCCGAGACTGAGCGGTGGCGGCGCGCGGCACTGGAGCGGCTGGCAGGCTGAGCGGTCAGCGGAAGACGACCGTGCGCTTGCCGTCCACCATCACACGGCTCTCGCTGTGCCACTTCACCGCGTGCGCCAGCACCTGCGCCTCCACGTCCCGCCCGACGGTGACCAGCTCCTCCGGGTCCAGGGAGTGGTCCACCCGTACCACGTCCTGCTCGATGATCTGCCCCTCGTCCAGGTCCGGCGTCACATAGTGCGCGGTCGCGCCGACGAGCTTCACCCCGCGCGCGTACGCCTGCTGGTAGGGGCGGGCGCCCTTGAAACTGGGGAGGAAGGAGTGGTGGATGTTGATGGCGCGACCGTCCAGCTCCTTGCACAGGTCGTCGGAGAGGATCTGCATGTACCGGGCCAGCACCACCAGGTCGACGTCCAGCTCGCGCACCAGCTCCAGCAGGCGCGCCTCGGCCTCGGCCTTGGTGTCCCGGGTCACCGGGATGTGGTGGAAGGGGACGCCGTAGGTGGCGGCGAGCGCCTCGAAGTCCCGGTGGTTGGAGACGATCGCCGGGATCTCGATGTTGAGGGCGCCGGTGCGGCGGCGGAAGAGCAGGTCGTTGAGGCAGTGGCCGAAGCGGGACACCATGATCAGCGTCCGGGTGGGGGTCGAGGCGTCGCGGAGCGTCCAGGAGATCCGGTAGGCCTCGGCGACGGGACCGAACCGGTAACGCAGATGTTGCAGATCGGCGGTGGGATCGGAAACGTCGAAGTGGACCCTCATGAAGAAGCGGCCCTCGATCCGGTCGTCGAACTGCTGGCTCTCCAGGATGTTGCCGGAGTTCCTGACCAGATAGCCGCTCACCGCGTGGACCAGTCCGGCGCTGTCAGGGCACGACAGGGTCAGGACGTACTCGCGGCCAGGTTGCGGTCGAGGGGACATATGCGGCCTCCGTTGGTGCGTATTGCACAACTAGGTGAGCGATACGCAACATGGTTGGCCAGCTCCGGCCCACGGTCAAGAGCGGCCGCACAACTGCCCCCATGGTCAAATCGTCATCCGCCAACCCCTTGACGTGTGTCCGCATATTCGCCATGGTGTTCCACCACAAGCAATACGGTGCACAATGCGCAACGGGATTCGCTCGAAGGGCTCCACACGTGGCAGACCTGTATGTGGACGGAGAATGGCGCGAGCCGGTGGCCGGAGGTCACCGGGACATCCGCTGCCCCGCTGACGGCACACTCTCCGCGACCGTCTCCGAGGGGACGCGGCCCGACACCGAGGCCGCGATCGCCGCGGCCCGCCGCGCATTCGACGACGGCCCGTGGCCGCACACCCCCGAGGTGGAGCGCGGCGCCCTGCTGCTGCGCACCGCCGACCTGATCGAACGCGACGCCAAGGAGTTCGCCCGCGCCGAGTCGCTGGACACCGGCAAGCGGCTGGTGGAGAGCGAGTACGACATCGCCGACGTCGTCTCCTGCCTCCGCTACTACGGCGGCATCGCGGGCACCAGCGCCGGCCGGGTCATCGACACCGGCCGCGACGACGCGGTCAGCCGGGTCGTCCACGAGCCGATCGGGGTGTGCGGGCTCATCACCCCGTGGAACTACCCCCTGCTCCAGGCGTCCTGGAAGGTCGCGCCCGCCCTGCTCGCGGGCAACACCGTCGTCCTCAAGCCCAGCGAGCTGACCCCCTCCACCTCGATCCTGCTGATGCGGGCCCTGGAGGAGGCCGGGCTCCCGGCAGGCGCCGCCAACCTGGTGCTGGGCGCGGGGCCCGAGGCCGGCGCCCCGCTCTGCGAGGACGCGCGCGTCGACATGGTCTCCTTCACCGGCGGCCTGGAGACCGGCAAGCGGATCATGGCCGCCGCCGCGGCCTCCGTGAAGAAGGTGGCGCTGGAACTCGGCGGCAAGAACCCCAACGTGGTCTTCGCCGACGCCGACTTCGACACGGCCGTGGACTTCGCCCTCACCGCCGTCTTCCTGCACTCGGGCCAGGTCTGCTCGGCCGGCGCCCGACTCGTCGTCGAGGACACGATCCACGACGCCTTCGTCGACGAACTGGTACGCCGCGCCCGGCGGATCCGCCTCGGCGGCCCCTTCGACCCGGAGGCCGACACCGGGGCGCTGATCTCGGCGGGGCACCGGGAGAAGGTCGAGGCGTACGTCGCGGCGGGCCTCGCCGAAGGCGCCGTGCTGCGCTGCGGCGGCGTGCGCCCCGCCGACCCCGCCCTGGCGGACGGCCACTTCTACCCGCCCACCGTGCTCGACGAGTGCCGGCAGGACATGCGCGTCGTGCACGAGGAGTCCTTCGGCCCGGTCCTGACCGTGGAGCGCTTCCACGGCGAGGACGACGCCGTACGCATCGCCAACGACACCGAGTACGGACTCGCCGGCGCCGTCTGGACGCAGGACGCGGGGAAGGCCCAGCGGGTCGCCCGGCGGCTGCGCCACGGCACGGTGTGGATCAACGACTACCACCCCTATGTGCCGCAGGCGGAATGGGGTGGCTTCGGGCACTCGGGCGTGGGCCGCGAGCTGGGACCGACCGGCCTGGACGAGTACCGAGAGCCCAAGCACATCTGGCAGAACATCCAACCCCGGCCGCAGCACTGGTTCCGCGGCTGAAAGCCGAAGAGAGGTCGATGGTGACCCCAGCACAGACCGAGGTGCCGCAGCGGCGCGGCACGCCCCAGGACTCGGCCGCCACCCCGGTCATATCCGTGCGCAAGCTGTGGAAGGTGTTCGGGCCGAAGGCCGACCAGGTACCGGAGTCCGCGGAACTGTGCGGGCTCACCCGCCGCGAGCTGATGGACCGCACCGGATGCACCGCCGCCGTGCGCGACGTGAGCTTCGAGGTCTCGCCCGGCGAGGTCTTCGTCGTCATGGGCCTGTCGGGATCCGGGAAGTCCACCCTGGTGCGCTGTCTGACCCGGCTGATCGAACCCACCGCCGGGGAGATCGTCTTCGAGGGCGAGGACATCCGCGACGCCGACGCGAGGCGGCTGCGCGAGCTGCGGCGCCGCAAGTTCTCCATGGTCTTCCAGCACTTCGGGCTGCTGCCCCACCGCCGGGTCGTCGACAACGTGTCCTTCGGCCTGGAGATCCGCGGCATGGGCAAGGCCGAGCGCACCCGCCGGGCGCTGGAGGTCGTCGAACTGGTCGGCCTGTCCGGCTACGAGAACTCCTACCCCGACCAGCTCTCCGGCGGGATGCAGCAACGCGTCGGTCTGGCCAGGGCGCTGGCCGGCGATCCCGAGGTGCTGCTCTTCGACGAGCCGTTCTCGGCCCTCGACCCGCTGATCCGGCGCGACATGCAGAACGAGGTCATCCGCCTGCACTACGAGGTCGGCAAGACGATGGTCTTCATCACCCACGACCTGTCCGAGGCGCTCAAGCTCGGCGACCGCATCCTCATCATGCGCGACGGCAAGATGGTGCAGTGCGGCACCGGTGACGAACTGGTCGGCGCCCCCGCGGACGACTACGTACGCGACTTCGTCAAGGACGTGCCGCGCGCCGATGTGCTGACGCTGCGGTGGATCATGCGCCCCGCGCGGCCCGACGACGCCCTGGACGGACCCGAGCTGGGCCCCGACGTCGTGGTGCGGGAGGCCACCCGGGCGGTGCTCGCGGCCGAGAAGCCGGTCAAGGTCGTCGACAACGGCGCCCTGCTGGGCATCGTCGGCGACGAGGAGATCCTCGCGGTGGTCGCCGGCCGGGAAGGCGGCAGGTGATGGCGATCGCCGTCGGGAAACCCGAGAAGACGGAGCCACCGGCCGTCGCCGCGCCGCCCGCCGAGGGTCCGCGCCGGGTCAGCCGGACCGTGGTGGTCGCCGCGATCCTGGTGGTCTGGCTGGTGCTCTTCGCGGTGCTGCGCGGCAAGCAGACCATGACGCTGGCGGCGGCCGACCTCACCGGTCTGCACCGCTGGTTCAACCACCTCGACGACTCCGTCGGCGCGAACCGCAACTCCAACCCGCTCTTCCTGTACTTCTTCAACGAGATCCGGCAGGTCATCGACAACCTGGTGACCTTCGTCCAGCACCTGATCTCGCAGCCGAGCGGCGACCGCCCGGTGCCGCAGATCGGCTGGCTCGGCGTCGTCGCGATCACCGGCTACGCCTCCTGGGCCCTGGGCAACTGGCGGGTGGCGCTGCTGGCCGTGGCCGGCTTCACCTTCTTCGGGCTGCAGGGCCTGTGGCAGGAGAGCATGGACACCCTCGCGCTCACCCTGTCCGCGGTCCTCGTGGCGCTGGTGTTCGCCGTCCCGCTGGGTGTGTGGGCGGGGCTGTCCGACCGGTTCAACCGGATCGTGACGCCGTTCCTGGACTTCATGCAGACGATGCCGACCTTCGTCTACCTGGCCCCGCTGACGCTGTTCTTCCTCATCGGCCCGGCCTCCGCGGTGATCGCCATGGTGATCTACGCGGCGCCCCCGGCGATCCGCATCACCGCGCACGGCATCCGCTCCGTACCGGAGACCACCGTGGAGGCGGCCGACTCGATGGGCTCGACCCGGTGGCAGTCGCTGCTGAAGGTGCTGCTGCCGATGTCCCGGCGGACCGTGGTGATGGGCGTGAACCAGACCATCATGGCCGCCCTGGCCATGGTGACCATCGCGGCCCTGATCGACGCGCCGGGCCTGGGCAAGACCGTGCTCCAGGCCCTGCAGTCGCTCGATGTCGGCACGGCCTTCAACGCGGGCCTGGCCATCGTGGTCATGGCCATCGTCCTGGACCGGGTCACGACCGCGGCCAGCGCCCGCGCGGAGGCGGCGCGCCGCTCCCGCGACCGCTTCCGCGGGTGGCGGCGGCCGCTGCTGGTGGCGGGCGCGGTGGCCGTGGCGGTGCTGGTGTACCTGTCGCGCACCTATCTGTGGGCGGCGCAGTTCCCCGGCCAGGGCACCACCGGCACCAAGATCGCCAGCTGGGCGGACAGCGTGACGACATGGGCCCAGGACCATCTGTCCGGTGTCACCAACGCCTTCCGCGACTCCGTCACCAACGGCCTGCTCAACCCGTTCCAGTCGCTGCTCACCGACTCCCCGTGGTGGCTCGTCGGCGCGGCGCTGACCGGGATCGGCGTGGTGCTCGGCGGCCGGCGCGCCGGGATCACCACGGCGGTGTGCGTCGGGCTGCTGGTCGGCACGGGCATGTGGTCGGACAGCATGACGACGCTGGCCTCCACCATGGTGGCGACGGTCCTGGTGATGGTGCTGGGCGTCGGCTTCGGCGTGTGGATGGGGCGCAGCCCGCTGGTGGACCGGCTGCTGCGGCCCAGCCTCGACGCGGCGCAGGTCATGCCGCCGTTCGTCTATCTGGTGCCGTTCCTCGCGCTGTTCGGCGCCACCCGCTTCACCGCGATCGTCGCCGCCGTCGTCTACGCGGCACCGGTCGCCATCAAGATCACCGCCGACGGGGTGCGGGCCGTGCCCGAGACCACCGTCGAGGCGGCGACCGCGGCCGGGTGCAACACCTGGCAGATCATCACCAAGGTCCAACTGCCGATGGCCCGCAGCGCCCTGACTCTCGCGACCAACCAGGGCCTGATCTACGTGCTGTCGATGGTTGTTGTGGGCGGCCTGGTGGGAGCCGGCGCCCTCGGCTACGACGTCGTGGCCGGATTCTCGCAGGGAGAGCTGTACGGAAAGGGGCTGGCGGCAGGACTCGCCATCGTACTGCTCGGAGTCATGTTCGACCGGATCACTCAGGCAGCGGCCCGACGCACCAGCGCTTAAGGAGCAACCCTCATGGCAGCACACTGGCGAACCGGGGCGGCCGGACTTGCCGTCCTCGGTCTCACCCTCACCCTCACCGCGTGCGGCGGAGCGAAGGTCGGTGACAACTCCTCCGCCGCAGGCTCCAAGAACTCCGGCAAGTGCGGCACGTTCAACCTCGCGGTCAACCCGTGGGTGGGCTACGCGGCCGACGCCGCGGTGGTCGCGTACGTCGCCCAGCACGACCTCGGCTGCACCGTGGTCAAGAAGGACCTCAAGGAGGAGATCGCCTGGCAGGGCTTCGGCACCGGGGAGGTCGACGCGGTGCTGGAGAACTGGGGTCACGACGACCTGAAGGCGAAGTACATCACCGGGCAGAAGACGGCCGTCGAGGCGGGCCAGACCGGCAACAAGGGCCTCATCGGCTGGTACGTGCCGCCGTGGCTGGCCAAGGCGCACCCCGACATCCTCCAGTGGTCGAACCTGGACAAGTACGCGGCCAACTTCAAGACCTCGGAGTCGGGCGGCAAGGGCCAGCTCCTGGACGGCGACCCGTCGTACGTCACCAACGACGAGGCGCTGGTGAAGAACCTCAAACTGGACTACAAGGTGGTGTACGCGGGCAGCGAGACCGCGCTCATCCAGGCGTTCAGGACCGCTGAGAAGAACAAGCAGTGGATGATCGGCTACTTCTACGAGCCGCAGTGGTTCATGTCCGAGGTGCAGCTGCAGAAGGTCAGCCTCCCGCCGTACACCACGGGTTGTGACGCGGTCGCGGCCAAGGTCGCCTGCGACTACCCGGTGTACAACCTGGACAAGATCGTCAGCACCAAGTTCGCCGCGTCCAACAGCCCGGCGTACAAGCTGGTGAAGAACTTCAACTGGACGAACGACGACCAGAACGCGGTCGCCAAGTACATCGCGGTGAACAAGATGTCACCCGACGCGGCCGCCAGGGACTGGGTCGAGCTGAACAAGGACAAGGTCGCCGCCTGGCTCAAGTAGCGCGGGGGCGGGACGTCGCGAGCGACCCGGAGAGCCCGGTACGGGGCCCGGTCGGCTGCCAGTGCAGCCGGCCGGGCCCCGTCGCGTTCCGGACCGTTTTCCTCTCGCCTTCCTCTCGTCACGGACCCCTTGACACCCGCTCCCCGCGACAGGCACATTGAGTTGCGCAACTTGAAGCATGTTGCGCTCACAGCAACTCGATCAACGGCTCGATCGGCGTTCTAGTCGGAGGTGCGGCGATGGCGGGACTTCGGGTGGTCATCATCGGAGCGGGCGTCGTGGGAGCGGCGCTGGCCGACGAGATCTCCGCGCGCGGCTGGAGCGAGGTGACCGTGGTCGACCAGGGCCCGCTCCCGGCCACCGGGGGATCGTCGTCGCACGCCCCGGGCCTGGTCTTCCAGACCAACTCCTCCAAGACCATGACGGAGCTGGCCCGCTACACCGTCGAGAAGTTCTGCTCCCTCGACGTCGACGGCAAGCCCTGCTTCCTGCAGGTCGGCGGCCTCGAAGTGGCGACCACCCCGGAGCGCGTCGCGGAACTCCACCGCCGCCACGGCTGGATCACCGCCTGGGGCATCGAGTCCCGGCTGCTGAGCCCCGAGGAGTGCGCCGCCCAGCACCCGCTGCTGAACCCGGACCGCGTCCTCGGCGGACTGCTGGTACCCACCGACGGCCTCGCCAAGGCGGTCCTCGCCGTCGAGGCGCAGATCCAGCGGGCCACCGAGCGCGGTGTGCGCTTCCTCGCCCGCCACGAGGTCCTCGACATACGCCAGGACGACGGCCGGGTCACCGGCGTCGTCACCGACCAGGGCGAACTCCCCGCCGACATCGTGGTGTGCTGCGCCGGCATCTGGGGCCCGAAGATCGCCCGTATGGTCGGCATGGACCTCCCGCTCACCCCCCTCGGCCACCAGCTGGCCTGGACGGGCCCGGTACCGGCGCTCGCCGGCCGTACCGAGGAGGCCGTGCTGCCGATCCTGCGCCACCAGGACGCCGACCTCTACTACCGCGAACGCTTCGACACCCTGGGCATCGGCTACTACGGCCACCGCCCGATGCCGGTCTCCGCCGACGACATCCTGGCCGTGGACGACGCCGGCGGGATGCCGTCGGTGCTGGAGTTCACCGAGGACGACTTCGAGGACGCCTGGACCGAGACCCGGTCACTGCTGCCCGCGACGAAGGAGGCCAAGGTCGAGGAGGGCATCAACGGCCTGTTCTCCTTCACCACCGACGGCCAGCCCCTGCTGGGGGAATCCGCTCACGTCAAGGGCTTCTGGGTCGCGGAGGCCGTCTGGGTCACCCACTCCGCGGGCGTCGGCCGGGCCATGGCCGAATGGCTGGTCGACGGCCACTGCTCCTCCTTCGACCTGCACGAGTGCGACGTCAACCGTTTCGAGCCGCACCAGCTCGCCCCCGAGTACGTCCTGGCCCGCGACTGCCAGAACTTCGTGGAGGTCTACGACATCCTCCACCCCCTCCAGCCGCCGGGCGACCCGCGCCCGATGCGCACCAGCCCCTTCCACGCCCGCCAGCGCGAACTCGGCGCCTTCTTCCTGGAGGCGAACGGCTGGGAGCGCCCCCAGTGGTACGAGGCCAACGCGCCCAGGACCGAGGGCCGTTCGATCCCCACGCCCAACGACTGGGCCGCGCGCTACTGGTCGCCCATCGTCGGGGCCGAGGCGCAGGCCACCCGCGAGACGGTCGCGATGTACGACATGACGGCGCTCAAGCGGCTGGAGGTCGCCGGGCCCGGCGCCGCCGACTTCCTGGAGGGCCTGGTGACGGGCAAGGTCGCCAAGTCGGTCGGCTCGGTGACGTACACCCTGCTCCTCGACCGGGACGGCGGCATCCGCAGCGACATCACCGTCGCCCGGCTGGCCCGCGACCTCTTCCAGGTCGGCGCCAACGGCAACCTCGACCTCGACTGGTTCACCCGCCACCTGCCCGCCGACGCCTCCGTGCAGGTCCGTGACATCACCCCGGGCACCTGCTGCATCGGCCTGTGGGGCCCGCTGGCCCGCAAGGTGCTCCAGCCGCTCACCGACGAGGACTTCTCCAACGACGGCCTGAAGTACTTCCGCGCCAAGCGCGCCTACATCGGCTCGGTGCCCGTCACCGCCATGCGGCTGTCCTACGTCGGCGAGCTCGGCTGGGAGCTGTACACCACCGCCGACCACGGCCAGAAGCTCTGGGACACCCTGTGGCGGGCGGCCGAACCGCTGGGCGGTGTCATCGCCGGGCGCGGCGCCTTCAACAGCCTCCGCCTGGAGAAAGGCTACCGCTCCTTCGGCACCGACATGACCTACGAGCACGACCCCTACGAGGCCGGCGTCGGCTTCGCCGTCAAGCTCGACAAGGGAGACTTCCTCGGCAAGGCGGCGCTCGAACGCCGCAAGGCCGACGTCCGGCGCACCCTGACCTGCCTCACCATCGACGACCCGCACGCGGTCGTCATGGGCAAGGAACCGGTATACGACGGCGACCGCCCCGTCGGGTACGTCACCAGCGCCGCCTACGGCTACACGATCGGCAAGGGCATCGCCTACGCCTGGCTCCCCACGGAACTCGCCACCCCCGGCACCGTCGTGCACATCGGCTACTTCGACCAGCGCGTCGAGGCGGTCGTCGCCGAGGAGCCCCTGTTCGACCCGACCATGTCGCGCCTGCGTGGGTGAGCGCACCGCGCCCGCCGCGCCGGAAGCACCACCGCCGGTGACCGCACAAGTGAACGGGAACGCCGAATGAACCCGCTGAACACCCCCCTGGCGGAACTGGACCCCGAGGTCCACGCCGTACTCCGCGACGAACTGCGCCGCCAGCAGTCCACACTCGAGATGATCGCCTCCGAGAACTTCGCGCCCTCCGCGGTGCTGGAGGCCCAGGGCTCGGTCCTCACCAACAAGTACGCCGAGGGCTATCCGGGCCGCCGCTACTACGGCGGCTGCGAACACGTCGACGTGTCCGAGCGGTTGGCCATCGAGCGGGTCAAGTCCCTGTTCGGCGCCGGGTTCGCCAACGTCCAGCCCCACTCGGGCGCCCAGGCGAACACCGCCGTCTTCTTCGCCCTGCTCCAGCCCGGCGACACCATCCTCGGCCTCGACCTCGCCCACGGCGGGCACCTCACCCACGGCATGCGCATCAACTACAGCGGCAAGATGCTCCATGTGGTGCCGTACCACGTGACCGAGGAAGAGCACCTGGTCGACATGGACGAGGTGGAACGCCTCGCCAAGGAGCACCGCCCCAAGATGATCATCGCGGGCTGGTCGGCGTACCCGAGGCAGCTGGACTTCGCGGCCTTCCGCCGGATCGCCGACGAGGTGGGCGCCCTGCTGATGGTCGACATGGCGCACTTCGCGGGCCTGGTCGCCGCGGGACTTCACCCCAACCCCGTACCGCACGCCCATGTGACGACCACGACGACGCACAAGACGCTCGGCGGGCCGCGCGGCGGGGTGATCCTCACCGATGACGCCGACCTCGCCAAGAAGTTCAACTCGGCCGTCTTCCCCGGCATGCAGGGCGGGCCGCTGGAACACGTCATCGCCGCGAAGGCGGTGTCGTTCAAGGTCGCCGCGTCACCCGAGTTCGCCGAACGCCAGGCCCGCACCCTCGCCGGCTCCCGCGCGCTGGCCGAACGGCTCACCCGCGCCGACGCCGCGGCAGCCGGCGTGAAGGTGCTCACCGGCGGCACCGACGTGCACCTCGTCCTGGTCGACCTGCGGGACTCGCCGCTCGACGGCAGGCAGGCGGAGGACCTGCTCCACGAGATCGGCATCACCGTCAACCGCAACGCCGTGCCCTTCGACCCGCGCCCGCCCATGGTCACCTCGGGCCTGCGCATCGGCACCCCCGCGCTGGCCACCCGGGGCTTCACCCAAGGCGACTTCGAGGAGGTCGCCGACGTGATCGCCCTCGCCCTCCAGCCGGAGCCCGACATCGCCGCCCTACGCGCCCGCACCCGGGCGCTGGCCGACCGCCATCCGCTCTACCCGCACCTCTCGGAAGACGGAGCCGCCCGATGAGCCCCCGCACCAGCCCCCTGCGCCCTGCGGGCGTGGGGCGACCCCCAGGCGCCGAACTGCCGGAACACCCCGACTGGCTGTGGCGCACCCCGGAGCCCAAGCGGTCGTACGACGTGGTGATCGTCGGCGGCGGCGGACACGGCCTCGCCACCGCCCACTACCTGGCCAGGAACCACGGCATCACCAATGTCGCGGTGCTGGAGAAGGGCTGGCTGGCGGGCGGCAACATGGCCCGCAACACCACGATCATCCGCTCCAACTACCTGTGGGACGAGAGCGCGGGGATCTACGAGCACGCGCTCAAACTGTGGGAGGGCCTGGAGGAGGAGCTGGACTACCCCATCCTCTTCTCCCAGCGCGGAGTGCTGAACCTCGCCCACAGCCTCCAGGACGTCCGCGACAGCGTGCGCCGGGTCGAGGCGAACCGGCTCAACGGCGTGGACGCCGAATGGCTCGACGAGCGGCAGGTCAAGGAGGTCTGCCCGATCGTCAACATCTCGCCGGACGTGCGCTATCCGGTCATGGGCGCCACGTACCAGCCGCGCGCGGGAATCGCCAAGCACGACCACGTCGCATGGGGTCTGGCCCGCTCCGCGGACGCGGCCGGAATCGACCTCATCCAGAACTGCGAGGTCACCGGGCTCGACGTCGTCGGCGGCCGGGTCGTCGGCGTGCAGACGACGCTCGGGCCGATCGCCGCGGGCAAGGTCGCGCTCTGCTCGGCGGGCCACTCCTCGGTCCTCGCCGCCATGGCGGGCATCGAACTCCCGCTGCAGAGCCACCCGTTGCAGGCGCTGGTGTCCGAACTCCTCGAACCCGTACACCCCACCGTAGTGATGTCCAACGCCGTCCATGTGTACGTCAGCCAGGCGCACAAGGGCGAGCTGGTGATGGGCGCGGGCATCGACGCGTACAACTCGTACACCCAGCGCGGCGCGTTCCACATCATCGAGGAGCAGATGTCGGCCGCGCTCGAACTCTTCCCGGTCTTCGCCCGCGCGCACGTGCTGCGCACCTGGGGCGGCATCGTCGACGTCAGCCCCGACGCCTCGCCCATCGTCGGGCTCACCCCGGTCGGCAACCTCTACCTCAACTGCGGCTGGGGCACAGGAGGGTTCAAGGCCACACCGGGTGTCGGCTGGGTCTTCGCCCACACCATCGCCCATGACACCCCCCACCACCTCAACGCCCCCTTCTCGCTCGACCGTTTCACCACCGGCGCGCTCGTCGACGAGCACGGCGCGGCCGCGGTGGCCCACTAGGGAGCCGAACCCATGCTGCTCATTCCATGCCCCTGGTGCGGGCCCCGCGACGAGGCCGAGTTCCACTACGGCGGCCAGGCCCACGTGCCCTATCCCGAGGACCCCGCCGCCCTCTCCGACCAGGAGTGGGCGCGCTACCTCTTCTTCCGCGACAACCCCAGGGGCCCCTTCGCCGAACGCTGGAGCCACGCGGCCGGCTGCCGCCGCTGGTTCAACGCCGTCCGTGACACCTCCACGAACGAAATCCTGTCCGACACACCCCAAGTGTGGGCAGGCGTTCCGCAAGGCGATGGGGGTCCCCCCGGTCGGGCGAAGCCGCGACTGGGGGAGGGTGGGCACACCCCACCCACGGACGTGCAGCCTGCGACGCACCCCGCGGCGTCAAGGGGCCCCGGGGCGGAAGCCCCGGTCGTCACGCAGCCGTTCCGGCTCCCCACCGGCGGCCGGGTAACCCGCGCGGAGCGCCTCCGCTTCACCTTCGACGGCACGGAGTACGAGGGCGTGAGGGGCGACACCCTCGCCTCCGCCCTGCTCGCCAACGGCGTCATCCAGGCCGGTACGAGCACCAAACTCGGCCGCCCCCGCGGCATCTTCTCGGCGGGCGTCGAGGAGCCGAACGCCGTCATCCAGATCGAGGAGCCCTTCCCCGAGCCGATGCTGCCCGCCACGACCGTCGAGCTGTACGACGGCCTGGCCGCGAGCAGCCTGCCCGGCCAGGGGCGCCTGGCCACCGAGCCCGACCCCGCCCGCTACGACGCCGTCCACGCCCACTGCGACCTGCTCGTCGTCGGCGCCGGTCCGGCCGGGCTCGCCGCCGCGGCGGCCGCCGCCCGCAGCGGCGCGCGCGTCATCCTTGCCGACGACCAGCCGGAGCTGGGCGGCAGTCTGCTGGGCACCGGCGAACTCCTCGACTGGGCCGCGGACGTCGGCGCGCTGCTCGACGCCGCGCCCGAGGTGCGCGTCCTGCGCCGTACCACCGTCTTCGGCCACTACGACGACAACCACCTCCTCGCCGTCGAGCGCCGCACCAACCACCTCGGCGCCGCGGCCCCTTCGCACGTCTCCCGCGAGCGCGTCTGGCGGATCCGCGCCCGCCGCGTCGTCCTGGCCACCGGCGCCCACGAGCGCTCGCTGGCCTTCGCGGACAACGACCGCCCCGGGGTGATGCTCGCCGCCTCGGCCCGCGCCTACGTCAACCGCTACGGCGTCCTCCCCGGCCGCCACGCCGTCGTCCTCACCACCAACGACAGCGCCTACGCCGCCGCGCTGGACCTGGCGGCGGCGGGCGTGGGCATCGCCGCGATCGTCGACACCCGGCCGGAGCCGGGGGAGTGCGCCCGCCGGGCCGTCGAGGCCGGGATCGAGGTGCTGACCGGGCACGCCGTCACCGGCACGGAAGGCGGCACACGGCTCACCTCGGTGTCGGTCGGCCCGTACGGGCAGTCGGCCGGGACGCGTGGCTTCGCCGTCGACCTGCTGCTGGTCTCCGGCGGCTGGAACCCGGTGGCGCACCTGTTCAGCCAGGCGGGCGGGAAGCTCCGCTACGACGAGGCACTCGGCTCCTTCGTACCCGGCACCTGCCGCCAGGCGGTCGAGGTCGCGGGCAGCGCGAACGGCGTGCTCGACCTCGCCGGCGCCCTCGCCCAGGGCGCGGCCGCCGCTGTCCGCGCCGTCGAGGCCGAGGGCCACCTCTGCCCGGCGCCCCGCCTCCCCGAGGTGCCCGCCGAGCCGCAGGCCGCGCCCATGCCGGTCTTCGTCGTCCCCGGCGCCGACGACGCGCCGCGCTTCGTCGACCTGCAACGCGATGTCACCGTCGACGACCTGACCCGCGCCACCTCCGCCGGTATGCGCTCGGTCGAGCACACCAAGCGCTACACCACCGCCGGTACCGCCAACGACCAGGGCAAGACGTCCGGTGTGCTGGCGAGCGGCGTCGTCGCCGAGCTCCTCGGGGTGGACATCTCCTCGCTCGGTACGACCACCTTCCGGCCGCCGTACACGCCCGTCTCCTTCGCCGCCCTCGCGGGCCGCGACCGCGGCGCGCTCCACGACCCGGTGCGGGTGACCGCGCTGCACGACTGGCACGTCCTGCGGGGCGCGCTGTTCGAGAACGTCGGCCAGTGGAAACGGCCCTGGTACTACCCGCGCGGCGGCGAGGACCTGGAGGCCGCCGTCCTGCGCGAGTGCGCCGCGGCCCGCGAGTCCGTCGCCTTCATGGACGCCTCCACCCTCGGCAAGATCGACGTCCAGGGCCCGGACGCGGCCGTGTTCCTCGACCGGCTCTACACCAACATGATGAGCACGCTGAAGGTCGGCATGATCCGCTACGGCGTCATGTGCCGCCTGGACGGCATGGTCTTCGACGACGGCACCGTCATCCGCCTCGCCCAGGACCGCTTCCTGGTCACCACCACGACCGGCAACGCGGCCGCCGTCCTGGACTGGATGGAGGAGTGGCTGCAGACCGAATGGCCGGAACTGCGCGTCCACTGCGCCTCCGTCACCGAGCAGTGGGCCACCGTGGCGCTCGTCGGCCCCCGCTCCCGCGAGGTGCTCGGCGCACTCGCACCCTCGCTGGCGGTGGACAACGACAGCTTCCCGTTCATGGCGTGGCGCGAGGCGCCGGTGGCGGGCATCGACGCCAGGGTCTGCCGGATCAGCTTCTCCGGCGAACTCGCCTACGAGATCAACGTGTCACCGTGGGAGGCCCTCGCCCTGTGGGAGGCGCTGTACGAGGCGGGCGCGCCCTTCGGCATCACCCCGTACGGCACCGAGACCATGCACGTCCTGCGCGCGGAGAAGGGCTACCCCATCATCGGCCAGGACACCGACGGCACCGTCACGCCGCACGACCTCGGCATGAGCTGGGCGGTGTCGAAGAAGAAGCCCGACTTCATCGGCAAGCGCTCCTACGCCCGCGCCGACGCCGTACGCCCCGACCGCAAGCACCTGGTCGGTCTGCTCCCCGACGACCCCGCCACCCTGCTGCCCGAGGGCACCCAACTGGTCGCGGACAGCGTGCTTCCCGCCCCGCCCGTCCCCATGCTCGGCCATGTCACCTCCAGCTACCGCAGCGCCGCCCTCGGCCGCACCTTCGCGCTCGCCCTGGTCAAGGGCGGCCGGGAACGCCTCGGCGAGCGGCTCTACGCCCCCGTGGGCGACCGGCTGGTGCCGGTGACCGTGGCGAGTCCTGTCCTCTACGACCCCGAGGGAGCCCGCCGCGATGGCTGACACCGCCCTTTCCGCCCCGCGCCGCAGCCCCCTGGCCCGGTCCGCGGCCCGCCTCGCCGCCGCGACCCGCACCTCCGCGGGCGCGGTCCGGCTGGCCGAACTCCCCTTCCTGGCCCAGGTCACCATCCGGCTGGACGCCAAGGGGGCCGCCGCGGACGCCGTCGGGCTGGCGCTGGGCCTCCCGCTGCCCCTCGAACCCAACACCGTCGTACGCGCCGGGGAGCTGACCGCCCTCTGGCTCGGCCCCGACGAGTGGCTGGTGGTCGGACCGCCCGGCACCCAGCGGGACCTGGAGGACCGCGTCCGCGCGGCGGCCACCGACGGCGAACCCGTCGCCGTCACCGACGTCTCCGCACAGCGCACCACCCTCCTCGTCGCGGGCCCCCGCGCCCACGACCTGCTGGCCCACGGCTGCGCCCTCGACCTCCACCCCCGCACCTTCCTCCCCGGCCGCTGCGCCCAGACCACCCTGGCCCGCGCCCAGATCCTGCTGGTCGCCCGCGACACCCCCGGAACCGGATTCTGGGTGCTCGTCCGCTCCTCCTTCGCGGGCTACCTGACGGACTGGCTGCTGGACGCCGCCGCGGAGTACGTCCGACCGGCCTGCGGTGGATCGGGCCAGGGGGCGGTATATCGTCCGGCGTGATGCAGGTGGTCCGCGGCGCGCGGCCGGTGCGGAGGAGGCAATGCCATGGCCGATCGTCGGCAGGGAACCGGGTCTGACGGCGGGTCGGTGCCCGGGCCACCGGAAGCGCGCGGTCAGGGCGTCCACGACACCCTGCGGCTCGCGGTGGTGGTCGGCGCTCTGGGCGTGGTCTTCGGCGACATCGGAACCAGCCCGATCTACACCCTCCAGACCGTGTTCAACCCGAGCGACCCGCACCCCGTCCCGGTGTCCACGCAGAACGTGTACGGCGTGGTGTCGCTGGTCTTCTGGTCGGTGACCGTCATCGTCACCGTCACCTACGTACTGCTGGCGATGCGCGCCGACAACGACGGTGAGGGCGGCATCATGGCGCTCATCACCCTGGTACGGCAGTGGAGTTCACAGCGCAGCCGCCGGGCCGCCGTCGTCCTGGCCGCACTGGGCATCTTCGGCGCGTCGCTGTTCTTCGGCGACAGCATGATCACGCCCGCGATCTCGGTCCTCTCCGCGGTCGAGGGGCTCAAGGTCGTCCAACCGTCGCTCGGCAGCGGGGTCGTGCCGATCACCGCGGTGATCATCGTGATCCTCTTCCTGGTGCAGCGCCGGGGCACCGCGGCGGTGGGCCGGGTGTTCGGACCCGTGATGATCGCCTGGTTCACGGTCATCGGCGCGTGCGGCGTCTCCGGCATCGTCGACCACCCCGCGATCCTGCGGGCGCTGTCACCGAGCTATGCCCTCAGCTTCCTCTTCGGCCATTTCGGCACCGCCTTCTTCGCGTTGGCCGCCGTCGTGCTCGCGGTCACCGGCGCCGAGGCGCTCTACGCGGACATGGGCCACTTCGGCCGCCGGGCCATCACCCGCGCGTGGATGCTGCTCGTCTTCCCCGCGTGCATCCTGAGCTACCTCGGGCAGGGCGCGCTGATCCTCGACAACCCGGACAACATCAGCAGCCCGTTCTTCCTGCTCGTACCCCACTGGGGGCGGTGGCCGATGGTGCTGCTGGCCACCGCGGCCACGGTGATCGCCTCCCAGGCGGTGATCACCGGCGCGTACTCGGTCACCTCCCAGGCCGCCCAACTCGGCTACCTGCCACGGCTGCGCATCGCGCACACCTCCGAGTCCACCATCGGCCAGATCTACGTGCCGTGGATCAACTGGCTGCTGATGGTCTCGGTCCTGACCCTGGTCTTCGCCTTCCGCAGCTCCGCGGCGCTGGCGTTCGCGTTCGGCATGGCGGTCACCGGCACCATCACCATCACCACGCTGCTGTTCTTCTACGTGGCCCGCGCGAAGTGGGGCACGCCGGTGTGGCTGGTGGCGACCGGGGCGAGTGTGCTGCTCTTCGTGGACCTGCTGTTCGTGGCCGCCAACCTGACCAAGCTCGTGCACGGCGCGTGGCTGCCGCTGCTGATCGGCCTCACCGCGTTCACCGTCATGACGACCTGGCAGCGCGGCCGCGAACTCGTCACCGCGGAACGGGCACGCCATGAAGGCCCGCTGCCGGAGTTCGTCGACCAGCTCCGCAGCGGGGCGACACCGGCGCTCCAGGTTCCCGGCACCGCCGTCTTCCTCAACCGGGGCAAGGAGACCGCGCCCCTGGCCATGCGGGCCAACGTCGAGCACAACCATGTACGGCACGAGCACGTCGTGATCTTCTCCCTGCAGACCGAGCCCGTACCCCGTGTCCCCGCCGAGGAGCGGCTCGTCGTCGACGCCCTCGGCTACGCGGACGACGGGATCATCCATGTCACGGCCCGCTTCGGCTACATGGAGACACCGGACGTGCCCGGCACACTGGCGATGCTCGACCCGGCCGAGACCGAGGGCGACCTGCGGCTCGACCAGGCGTCCTACTTCCTGTCGAAGATCGAGCTGCGCCGCGGAAGGACCCGGACGATGGCGCCCTGGCGCAAGCGCCTGTTCATCGCCACCTCCTACATCACCGCCGACGCCGCC
This sequence comes from Streptomyces sp. NPDC051976, assembly GCF_040680795.1. Taxonomy (NCBI): domain Bacteria; kingdom Bacillati; phylum Actinomycetota; class Actinomycetes; order Kitasatosporales; family Streptomycetaceae; genus Streptomyces; species Streptomyces sp. NPDC051976. The sequence continues at coordinate 191,857 of NZ_JBFAXL010000003.1, read as the reverse complement.
GAGTACTTCGGCCTTCCCCGGGACCGCACCGTCATCATGGGCTCCCACATCGAGGTCTAGCGCCGATCCGGGCCACTCCTTCCCACGGCCCCGCCCCAACGCTTCGCCGCCGCCGCGCGTTCTTGTAGGTGAGAGCGCGCCGAGGCGCGTGCGTCCTTCGGGACGGGACCACGGGAACGACGGGACGGGAGCCGGATGGCCGGGTGGGAAGAGGTGCTGGCCGAGCTGGTCCGGCAGCGGGGCAAGGCGCTGAAGCGGTACGCCTACCTGCTGTGCGGGAACGACGAGGACGCCGACGATCTGGTGCAGGACGCCCTGGTACGGGCGTTCGCGCGTCCGGGACGCCGGGCCGCGACGGACGCCGAGGCGTACGTGCGGCGGATCATGCTCAACCGGTTCCTCGACGCGCACCGGCGGCGCCGGAACTGGCTGCGGGTCCAACCCCTGCTGGGCCAGGCCGACATCGTCGGCGACCGGTCGGCGGAGGTGGCCCTGGAGGCGGACGTCCGCTCGGCGCTGGCCGTACTGTCCCCGCGCCAGCGGGCCTGCGCGGTGCTCCGCCACTACGAGGACCACACCGTCCCGGAGATCGCCGCGCTGCTGGGCTGCCGGCCCGGCACCGTCAAACGCCACCTCAGCGAGGCCCATCAGCGGCTGGGAGCGCTTCTCACCCGGCCGGACCTGGAGGAGGAACAGTGGAGCACGACGAAGTGATCAGCCGCGGCCTCGGCGAACTGGCCGAGCAGGCAGGACCCCCGCGTATCGACGTGACCGCGGTGACCCGGCTGGTACGGCGGCGGCGCAAGCGGCAGGGCACGGTGGCGCTCGCCGGGTGCGCGGCGGTGACCGTCGGCGTCCTCGGCAGCACCACACCGTGGGACGGCGGCCGGTCCGCGGCGACCTCGGTACGGCCGGCGTCGTCCACGTCCGCCACTCACACCGCCCCGGCACACTGCGGTGCGCCACCGCCCGGTACCGGCCGCCCACCGCACGCGGCGCCGTCGCGGAGCGCGCTGGACGCCGCGGCAGGCACGATCGAGCAGATCTCCGGCGGTGGGAAGAACGTCACCAAGGGCGGCGCGAAGCCGGGCACGTACAGCCGCTGGTACGGGGGCGTTGCGGTCGACGGCACCGCACACGAGGTCATCCTCTACCGGATCCCGGGATCGGGACTGGACCAGGCGGTGTGCTCGCGGATCCGGGAGGTGACCGTCGAACTGCGGGACGCCGTACGGTCGATGGCAGACACCCAGCGCCTCGCCGACCGGATCAGCCGCGAGGTGGCCCTCGGCGCGCACCCGGGCTTCCGGCTCTTCACGATGGCCCTCGGCGCGGACGGCACGCTGTCCTTCACCAGCGACCACCCGGACGCCGCCCGGGAAGCACTGCGCGGGTACGGACCGGGCGTGACGGTCACCTACGGCCAGGCCGTGCGGCCCGACTGACGCGCGAGGCCCGGCTGACGCGACCCGGCGCGACGGGAGGGCGGGCGGCAGTGTGCCGCCCGCCTCGCCCGTCGCCGATGTCTACTGGTGGCTGCCGGTGTGAACGGGCCTCAGGCCGCCGGTGTGTCCGGCCGGAGGGTGCGGGAGCGGGTGTGGGGGTAGGTGTGGCCGGCCGCGCTGTCGATCCAGGTGACGATCGCCGCGATGGTGGCGTTGTCGAGCCGGCGCGCGAGGGTGTGCACGGCGGTACGGTCTCCCGGCTGCGGTGGCACTCCCGCCGAGATGAGCGCGGCGTGGAGGTCCACCCACCGGGCGTCGGTGGCGGTCAGGCAGGCCGGTGGGGCGAGGTGGTAGTCGCCGTCGACGTGCGTCTGCGGGGCGTGGAGGAGGTTCATGGTGTTCCCTCTCGGATCTGGAGGAGCCGAACGGACTCGCCCTACACGACTGCCTCCGCCGGTGCCCTGGTTGCGGCCTTTCGCACGGTTCACCCATCCGGCCCTCAGACCTTGACCCGTACCTCTTCCCGTACCGTGGCCGCCAGTTCGGCCGCGTCGTGCAGCGAGGTCGGCACGGTCGCCGACGCGTCCCCCAGCCGGGGCGGGTGGGACGTGACCAGGGCGAGCGTGCTGCCGTCGCCCCAGACGCAGACCGCGTCCGTCTGGACGACCACGTCGTCGATCCGCACCTGCTGGCACTTCATGACGCCGATGGTGAAGCCGGACGGCTTGAGCTCTTCGGGGCGGCCCACGTACTGATGGTCGCCGGAGGTCGTCCGCGCCAGCAGTGCGAACCACTCGTCGACGGCCTTCTCCGGGTCGTCGAAGGTCCCGTAGAAGCCCGTGTAGGTCAAGATCCTGGCCGTCAGCCCCTTCCCCTTCTGGTAGGTCGCGCTGACGTCCTTGAGGTCGTGCCCTCCCCACGACTCGACCTCCTTGATCACCTCCTGTGGCGCCGGGTCGCTGTCGCTGCCCTTCGTGTACGTGCCGTCCACGAGCGTCGCGGGTACCGACAGCTTGTGCGGACCGGCATCGGTGAGGTGAGCGACGCCGCCCGCGTCGGAGCTGCCGCACCCACTCACCGCGAGTGCCGCGAGGACCGCGACGGAGCCGATGAGGGCGGTGGTCCTGGCAGCGGCCCCGCGGGTGCGGCCCTCCAGTGCGGGAGGTTGCGGCGGGACGGTGTGCTGGTGGTGACTCATATGGGGTTCCCCTCCCGGAGTGTTGCGGAGAGGTTCGCCGGACCCGGGGTGTCGCGCACCGCGAACCTCCCGGTACCCGACCGACCCTGGCATGCCGTCACGATCCGCCGCATCCGTGGAAACACCTGCTCCGCTACGGGGGCCGCCGGTCAGGGCGTGAGCAGTGCGTTCATCACGACCGCCAGATACGCGGGGTCGGCCGTCACGGATCCCGGTACGGCATGGGCCAGTTGGGCATGGCCCACGTAGCTGGTGTAGGCGAGGACGCCGCGCCGACGGGCCTCGGGCGGTGCGAAGCCGAGGAGTTCGAAGAGGCGGGCGAGGTAGCCGACCCGGCGCTCGGTGACGCGGGCGAGCGCGGCCGCGACCTCGGGGTGGTCGGCGGCCGCGAGCAGCCGTACCTCCAGGGGCGTTTCGGCGGCCGCGGCGGTCGCCCCGCGCAGGAGTGCGCCGAGCCGGGCGGCGGGGTCGGGCTCGGCGGCCTCCGTGGCCTCGATGATCCGCTCGGTGGACACCTCCTCCCAGCGGGCGAGGGCCGCCGCGACGAGCGCGTCACGGTTGGCGAAGTGCCAGTAGAAGCTGCCCTTGGTGGTGCCGAGGCGGGCCGCGAGCGGTTCCACGGCGACGCCGGCGAGGCCGCGTTCGGCGAGCGCTGCCAGGGCGGCGTCCGCCCAGTCGTCGGCGGAGAGGCGCTTGCGGGCGGGTGTGGTGGTCCGCTTCGGGGGAGCCGACTGCTCGTGCATGTTTCCATACGCTACCGTACGGTGGAACATACGCTCCCGTATGGAGGTGCGGTATGCGCGGCGCGCGCACGGTACGCAACGTTCACGAGCGGGTCGTCCAGGCCCCCGCCGAGGCCGTCGGGGCCCTCGTCGACCGGCTCTCCGCTGCGGACGACCCACTGTTCCCGACCCCGGTCTGGCCCGCGATGGTCCTCGACCGGCCCCTCGGCGTCGGGGCCGACGGCGGCCACGGCCGCATCCGCTACGAGGTCACCGCCTACGAGCCCGGCCGGTCGGTCCGCTTCGACACCACCGACGACGGACTCGGCACCGGCTACCACCGGTTCGCCGTCGAACCCCTCGGCCCTGGCTGTTGCCGTGTCTCGCACCGCCTCGAAGTCACCGTGAACCCCGCCAAGTTCGCGCTCTTCAAGCTCGCGATCGAGCCGGTGCACGACACGATGGTCGAGGAGATCTTCGACAACGCCGAGCGGGCCGTCCTCGGCTCCCTCCCGCACCCACCGGCCCGCCGCCCCCGCCGCGCCCTGCTCTTCAACCGGCTGCTGTGGGCGCGGCCCGCCCCCGCGCCCGTCCCGGCGCACGCCCGTCTGCTCCACGCAGCCTTCGACCGGCCCGACTTCACCGACGCCTGGCGCATGCCGCTCGCCCCCGGCATGCCCCGCGACCCGCACGCCTGGCGGCACGTGCTGCCCTTCCCCGAGCGCGGCGCCGACGGCCCCGAACTCCTCCTCGGCAAGGACGCCTCCCACCTGGACTTCCGCGCCTCGATCCTCGTCGCCGACGACTGCGTCACGCTGACCACCGCCGTCCGGCTGCACAACACCCGCGGCAGGCTCTACTGGGCGGTGGTCCGCCGCGTCCACCCGGCCATGACCCGCTGGGTCCTCCGCCGCGCCCACCGCCGCACCGCCTTCGCCTCCCCTCCCGCGGGCGAGCGGAACGCGCGAGCCGCGGTCCCGGCAACCAGGTGGCGCTCGGCGTGAAGATCAGGAAAGCTCACCCCTATGGTTTCGGTAGTGCAGAACGTGGCGATCGACTGTGCGGACGCCTATGAATTGGCCCGCTTCTGGAGCGGCGTGACCGGCCGGCCGCTCCATCCCGACGACAACCCGGGCGACCCCGAAGCCCAGGTCCTCCTCGCGGAGGGCCCCGTGCTGCACTTCAACCAGGTGCCCGAGCCCAAGACCGGCAAGAACCGCATCCACCTCTGCCTGCGCCCCGAGACCACCCGCGAGCAGGAAGTGGACCGCATCCTCGCCCTCGGCGCCACCTTCGTCTCCGACCACCGCAACCCCGACGGCTCCGGCTGGGCAGTCCTCGCCGACCCCGAGGGCAACGAGTTCTGCGTCCTGCGCAGCGAGTCCGACCGGGCGGCCATGAATTCCTGACAGTCGGTGTCGTTCTCGGCCGCGGCCTCGCTGTGCGGCGGCTCTCCTTGAGTCTCCCGCAGGGGGAGACCGCAGGATGGGGTCATGAACGGTGAATCAGCGTCCTTCCCCATCGGTGAGCTGGCCCGCAGGACCGGGCTGACGGTCAAGGCGATCCGGTTCTACTCGGATTCGGGGATCGTCACGCCCGCCGGGCGCAGTGCGGCCGGATATCGGCTGTACGGGAGCGAGGCCGTGGCCCGGCTGGCGCTGGTGCGGACGTTGCGGGAGCTGGGGATCGATCTGCCGACCGTCCGGGGACTCATGGACCGGGAGGTCTCGCTGCCGCGGGTGGCGGCCGCCCACGCCGAGGCGCTGGAGGTGCAGATCCGCACGCTGCGGCTGCGGCGCTCGGTGCTGAACGAGGCGGCCAGAAGGGGTTCCACGCCCGAGGAGCTGGAGCTGATGCACCGGCTGGCCACGCTGTCGGAGGACGAACGCCGTCTGCTGGTGGGGGAGTTCCTCGGTACGGTCTTCGACGGGCTGGACAGCGGTCCGGTGTTCACCGCCGCGATCCGCTCGATGACGCCCGAGTTGCCCGAGGACCCCACGACCGAACAGATCGCGGCGTGGGTGGAGTTGGCCGAGCTGCTGCGCGACTCCGGTTTCCGCGCCGTCGTGCGGAAGATGGTCCGGAACGTGGCGGCCGAGCGGGAGGCCGACGGCGCCACCGGGGTGCCGCGGATCCTCGCGGAGGTCGTGCGGAGCCTGGCCGAGCCCGCGTGGGCGGAGGGAGTCGACCCGCGGGCGCCGCAGGCGCGGGGCGTGGCCACGGCGCTGGCCGCGCACTACGCGCGAGTCGTCGGCCGCTCCGACAGCCCGGCGCTGCGCGAGCAGTTGGCGGCGTATATGGAGACGATGGACGACCCCCGCTGGGACCGGTACCTGCGTCTCCTCGCGGTGGTCAACGGCTGGCCGCCCCAGGCCGGCCTGGCGCCCGTACTGACCTGGGCGGTGCGGGCCCTGCGCGCACCGGCCGTCCCGGCACTGCGCTGACACCGCCGCCGGGAGGCCCGGGCGTTCACGGGCGCCCCGCCTGCGCCTCGCGTCGCCACAGCGCCGGCGGCTTGCCGTACCGCTGCTTGAAGGCGCGGCTGAACGCGGCCTCCGAGGTGTAGCCGACGTGCTCCCCGACGGCCCCGGCGGGGAGGGAGGAGTTGCGCAGCAGGTCGGCGGCGGCGTCGAGGCGTACGTGCGCGAGGTAGGTGGCGGGGGGCTTGCCGACCCGGGCGGCGAACCGGGCGGCGAATGCCGACCGCGACAGGCAGCACGCCTGGGCCAGTTCCTCGACCGTCCAGTCGCGGCCCGGTTCGCGGTGGACCGCGCTCAGCGCCGGACCGATCTGGGGGTCGAGCGCGCCGGCGAGCCAGTTCGGTTCGGCGCCCGTGCCCGCGGCCCAGGCGCGCAGGATCTGGATGAAGAGCAGATCGAGGATGCGGGCGACCATGACCGCGGAACCCTGCGAGGGCGACCGCATCTCGATGAGGATCATCTTGCGCGCCACCTCGAGACCTTCCAGTGCCGGGCCGCCGGCGCCGCGCAGGACGATCACGGGCGGCAGGCTCGCCAGCAGATGGCTCGCCCGCGGGTCGCCGATGGCGAAGGTGCCGGACAGCCAGCGCGCCGACGCCGCTCCACCCAGGGGTGACCCGGCCCCGGACGCGCCCGCGTCGCTGATGTCGTGCCGGTCGCCGCGCGGCAGCAGGATGACATCCCCGGCACGCGCGCGCTCGACGTGCGGGGCGCCGTCGATCCGCAGCGCGACCTCGCCCTCGTCCACGAGGTGCAGCGCGCCGCTGCCGGAGAAGCCGACCGGGGACGTACCCGGCGGACCGTACGCGGCCATCCGCTCGCCGCTCAGCCGGACGCTCCGCAGCAACTCCGAGAGCACGTCGTACGGTTGTCCGTCCGCGTCGAGGCCGAGCGCCGAATCCCGGCCCGCGGGAGGATCGGCAAACTCATCCGGCGGATGGAGCAATTCGGCAGCCGGCTCTGGACGATCGGCAAAGTCTCCCGGCGGAACGATCATGGTCGCCTCCCGTTTCTCCGCCTAGGGTCAACAAACAGCGAGTGAATCGTACGGGTTCCGCGCACATCGCAGTTCCGATGCCTGCGCGGCGGGACCCGCTCATTCGCCTTCATGACGAAATGCCGAACGGGAGACATCCATGACCGAGCAGGGCAACCCGACCAAGATCAGTTTCGTGTACTCCAACCCCGCCGACCCGGACGCGTTCGAGGCGGCGTACTCCGAGCAGCTCGCCCTGGCGCGGAAGCTCCCCGGCCTGACCCGGCTGCAGGAGTCGAAGGTGTGGCCGAAGGAGGACGGCAGCCCCACACCGGCGTACCGGCTGCTGGACCTCTACTTCACCGACTACGCGGCCGCCAGTAACGCCGCGGCGGAAGCGGGCCCGCTTGTCGGCGCGACGCTCGAACATGCCACCGGAGGCGTGGTCATCGCATTCGCGGAGATCCTCGAAGACGCCTAGGGGCAAGCTTTCGCACCTCGCGGGAGAAAAGCCGCCCAGAAATTCCGGGTGGATCGACTTCAGGTGCCGGGTGCCGTGGACCGGCAAAAGCGCGAGAGCGGTCCACTTCCCGGTCGTATTCGGTGGAAGGGGGCCGCGTGGCGAAATGCCTGCCTTTCGTCGCGCGGCCGCCCCGTGCCTCGGGCCACCCCGCCGTCCGCGTGGTGGGGGGCCGCTGCCCACCTCCCTCCCGGCGCTTGCGTCACCTATCGAGATTCGATAGATTCCGATCGCAAGTCGATGGAGGGACGGGCCATGGGAAAGCTGATGGTGGGTGCGCTGCGCGCCGTGCTCGGGGTGATGCTCGCCGGCACCGTGTTCGTACAGGCGGGGATGGTGTGGGCGCTGGTCAGCGGGAAGGACGGGGAGGACGGGTCGCTCCCGCTGACCCCGCTGCGTGTGGTCACCATCCTGGGCATGGTGTCGGTCCAGGTCGCGGTGGTCTGCGTCTGGCGGCTGGTGTCGATGGTGCGACGCGGAACCGTGTTCTCCCACTCCGCCTTCCGGTACGTGGACATCGTGATCGGCGCGATCGTCTCGGCGTCCCTGGTGTGGTTCACGGTCACGGCCATCAACGCGCCGGGCCAGCGCGACGACCCCGGCGTCACCCTCATCATGGGCGCGGTCGGCGTGGCCATCCTGGGGGTCGCGCTCATCGTGCTCGTGCTGCGGATGCTGCTCGCCCAGGCCGTCGCGCGCGACGGCGAAGCGGTGCGGATGCGGGCCGAGTTGGACCAGGTGATCTGATGCCCATCGTCGTCGACATCGACGTGATGCTGGCCAAACGGAAGATGTCCGTGGGCGACCTCGCGGACCGCGTCGGGATCACACCCGCCAACCTGGCGGTACTCAAGAACGGCCGCGCCAAGGCGGTGCGCTTCGCGACGCTCGCCGCGCTCTGCGAGGTGCTCATGTGCCAGCCGGGCGACCTGCTGCGCTGGGAGACCGAGGACCCGGCGGGCGAATGATCCGCGCCACGGCGCGGGCCGTCAGCCCTTCGGCACCACCGGCACGGGGGCCGTCCGGTCCCGGCTGTCGTGCGCGCACGGCGGCACCCGGGAATCATGGAGGGAGGGCTGCCGGACCGCGGGCGTGACGAGGATCCGTGGCGCGGATCGGGTGCCGCGCCGGGGAGTCGTCCGCGGTCGTGCGGGGCAGTGAAGAAGGGGCGGAGAGGAGACAGCGATGTTCGTGCCGTTCGGCGCCAGGGATTTCCTCGATCGGGCGACGACCGTCTACGCCGACCGTATCGGGGTCGTCGACGAACCCGACCAGCCCGCCCGGTCGTGGGAGCAGGTCAGCTACGGCCGCGTCGGCGAGCTCGCCAGGGCGCAGGCGGCCGGGCTGGACGCGCTGGGTGTCCCGCAGGGCGCGCGGGTGGCGGTCGTCTCGCACAACAGCGCGCGCCTGCTGACCGCGTTCTTCGGCGTCAGCGGCTACGGCAGGGTGCTGGTCCCGGTCAACTTCAGGCTCTCCGTCGAGGAGATCGCCTACATCGTGGAGCACAGCGGGGCGGACGTGCTGATGGTGGACCCCGAACTGGAGGAGAAACTGGCGCCGATCCCCGCCGCACACCGCTTCACCCTCGGCGCGGAGAGCGACGAGACGCTGTACGCGTTCGGCGCCGAGCCCACGCCCTGGCAGCCCGACGAGAACGGCACCGCGGCGATCAACTACACCAGCGGCACCACCGCCCGCCCCAAGGGCGTGGAGATCACCCACCGGAACATCTGGGTCAACGCGATGACCTTCTCCGTGCACGTCGGCCTGACCGACCGGGACGTGTACCTCCACACCCTCCCGATGTTCCACGCGAACGGCTGGGGCATGCCCTTCGCCATGACCGGCGTCGGCGCCCGGCACGTCGTCCTGCGCAAGATCGACGGGGCGGAGATCCTGCGGCGGGTCGAGAAGCACGGCGTCACGGTCATGTGCGCCGCGCCGGCCGTGGTCAACGCGATCCTCGGGGCGGCGCAGGAGTGGGACGGTGAGATCCCCGGCCGCGGCCGGGTGCGTATCGTCGTCGCGGGCGCGCCGCCGCCCACCCGCACGATCGCCCGCGTGGAGACCGAACTGGGCTGGGAGTTCATCCAGATCTACGGTCTGACGGAGACCTCGCCGCTGCTGACCGTCAACCGGACGCGCGCCGAGTGGGACGACCTCGACCCCGAGGAGCGGGCGCACAAGCTGGTACGCGCCGGGGTGCCCGCGCTGGGCACCACCATGGACGTCGACCCCGAGGGGGAGGTGCTCGCCCGGTCCAACGTGGTGATGAAGAGCTACTGGCGGCAGCCTGAGGAGTCCGCGCAGGCCCTCGAGGGCGGCTGGTTCCGTACCGGCGACGGCGGCGCCATCGGGGACGACGGCTATCTCACCCTCTCCGACCGCAAGAAGGACGTGATCATCACCGGCGGCGAGAACGTGTCCTCGATCGAGGTCGAGGACACGCTGTTCCGCCACCCCGCCGTGGCGGAGGTCGCGGTCATCGGGGTGCCCGACGAGAAGTGGGGCGAGACGGTCAAGGCGCTCGTCGTGCTCGCACCCGGATCGCGGACCACGGAAGAGGAGCTGATCACCCACTGCAAGGAGCACCTCGCGCGCTACAAGGCGCCGACGTCGGTCGAGTTCCGCACCGAACTGGCGCGCACCGCGACGGGCAAACTGCAGAAGTTCAAGCTCCGCGAGAGCTACTGGAAGGATCAGCTAGGGTCGTGACGGGAGTCGATCTTCGCTGAGGTGGGGGCGCCGGTGTCCATGACGACGTACGACAAGAGCGAGCGGCTCATCTGGGCGGGCCGCGGACCCGCGTACGCGGGAAGCTTCGCCCGGCTGTGCGCCTATCCCGTGCCGGCCCTGCTCGGCGCCGCCGAGGTGGGGGCCGGCACCCGGATACTGGACGTCGGGACCGGGCCGGGTACGGTCGCCGCGGCCGCGTGCGCCCTGGGCGCGGCGGTGACGGCGGTGGACGCCGAGCCGTCCATGGTCGAGCTGGCCGCCCGGGCCGCGCCCGCCGCCGACGTGACCGTCGCCACCCTCCCCGAACTGCCCTTCGAGGACGGGGAGTTCGATGCCGTCGTGGCCAACTTCGTACTGAACCACGTGGGTCGGCCCAAGGTGGCCCTGGGCGAACTGCGCCGCGTCGTGAAGCCCGGCGGCCGGATCGCGTTGACGATCTGGGCCATGCCACCGGCCCCGGGACAGGCGCTGATCGGCCGGGCCATCGCGGCGGCGGGCGCGGTGCGTCCGCCGCACCTGCCGGCCGGGCTCGCCGCCGAGGACGACTTCCCCCGCGACGAGGACGGCCTGACCGGGCTGATGGCGGCGGCGGGGCTGCGCGAGGCGCGGTGCGAGTCCGTGCGCTGGGACCACCGCGCGAGCGCCGACGAGTGGTGGAGCGGACCCGAGGGCGGTGTGTCGTTCGGCGGGCACACCGTGCGGAGCCAGACGCCCGGGATCCGCGCCGAGATCAGGCGCCACTTCGACCTGCTCGGCGCGGAGTTCGCCGCCGACGACGGTGTGCTGCGGCTGCCGCATGCCGCCCTGCTCGCCCGTGCCCGACGCTGACCTCCGAGGTCACCCCAGGGCGTTCCAGAAGGCGCAGTGGTGGCGCAGGTCCGCCGTCCGGGTGGGGCCGATGCGGTCGGGTGCCAGGGAGAGCACCGTGTGCCGCGACCAGGGCGGTGACGAGGGGCCGTCGGGGTCGGCGGTACGGGCGAAGCGGGTCCAGTAGTCGATCATGGTGTCGGCCAGCCGGTGCTGAGCGGCCGTCAGATCGCGGGGGCGGCCGCCCAGGTCGAACAGGTAGGGCAGTTCGCTCGCGTGCGGCGCGCCGAGCGGGAACGGGGGAGTGCCGGAGGTGAGCGGCGGGGCGTGCTCGTCGGCGAACTCGTAGCGCCAGACTGGCACATGGGCGGCGAGCAGGCCGGCGGTGCGCGCGGTCGGGCAGGCGAAGTCGGCGTCGCCGATGGCCGCGCCGAACACCGGGCCCCCGTCCGCGCCGTGCACCGGGTACGCGCGGACGACCCGCTCCGGGGCGGGGAAGAAGGCGGCCGCGACGTCGGGCCAGGTGCCGGGGGTGACGGGGTAGCCCGCCTGGATGATCCCGGCGGCCCAGCCGTTGCCCTCGTCGTGCGTGCTGCCGAGCAGTACGGGCACGCGGTGGAAGCGCCCGTCGGCGATCGCCGCCGCGGGGTCGCCGGGGAGCAACGGGGTGCCGTACGCGGGCTGTTGATCGGTGTCCTGGGCCGCGAGCAGCCGGGGGACGTCCACCCGGCGCAGACACGCCGGCACGTCAGGGGCGGAGCCGCAGCCGAGCTTCACCGCCAGGTCGGCGCCGGTGGCACGCGCCGAGGACAGGGGCACGGCGTACGGGGCGAACGGCCGGTCCGCCGCGCCGGTGCAGGGGCCGCTCTCGATGATCGCCCGGTCGAAGAGCCCCGCGGCGGCGGGAGAGGCGAGCTGGGCGCAGACGCTGTAGCCGCCCGCCGACTCGCCCGCCAGCGTCACCTCGCGCGCGTCGCCGCCGAAGGCGCCGATCTCGGCGCGGACCCAGCGCAGCGCCGCCTGCTGGTCGGCCAGGCCGAAGGTGCCGGAGCCGGGCAGCCCGCTGTGCGCGAGGAAGCCGAGGGCGCCGATGCGGTAGTCGACGGTGACCACCACGACGCCGCCGCGGGTGGCCATGCGGTGGGCGTCGTAGGAGCCGCCCGCTCCGGTGGTGTAGCCGCCGCCGTGCAGCCATACGACCACCGGCCGGGGGTGCACCGGACTCGCCCCGTCGGGTGCGGTGACGTTGACGTGCAGGCAGTCCTCGTCGGTGCTGCCGCCCGGCACCTCACCGGCCGGCTGCGGGCAGGCGCTCGCGGGCCGGGTCGCGTCCCGTAACCCCGGCCAGGGGGCCGGGCGGTGGGGTGGCGCCCAGCGCAGCGCGCCGAACGGGGGAGCGGCGTAGGGGATGCCCTCGAAAGTGCGGTAACCGTCGTGGGCAGCGCCCCGCAGAACCCCGTCGTGGGTGCGTACGGTCGTGGCGGCGGCAGGCCGGGCGGCCTGAGCCGGTGGCGCCGCGGCGGTCGCGAGCACGGCGGTCAGGGCGCAGCCCAGGGTGGTCAGGAGGCGGTGCGTGCGCATGGTGTTCCCTTCGGTCGGCACTCCTCGACGCTATGGCCGCCGCCTCGGCGCGGGATCGGCCTCGGGAACGGGCCGCCACTGGGAGCGCGGGAGGAGCGCGCCCCGGTCTCCTCCTTGAGGAGGAGGCGGCCCCGGCGGGGATCGGACCTGCTCGTACGTGCACAAGGGGCGTGTCAGGGGCGGCGCGGTCGCACCAGGCCGTGGTCGTAGGCGACGACGACGGCCTGGACCCGGTCGCGCAGGCCCAGTTTGCGCAGCACCGCGGTGACGTGGTTCTTGACGGTGGCCTCCGAGCGGTCCAGCCGCTCGGCGATCTCCGCGTTGGACAGCGCCTGCCCGATCAGGGCGAGTACCTCCCGCTCGCGGGCGGACAGGCTGCCCAGGGAGGGCGGCGGCTCCGGGTCGGGCGTGGTGCGCAGGAAGCGTTCGAGGACGCGGTGGAGTACGGCGGGAGCCAGCAGTGCGTCACCGCGTGCGGTCGCGCGGATCGCGTCGACGAGTTCGGCGGGGCGGATGTCCTTGAGCAGGAAGCCGCTCGCCCCGGCCCGCAGGGCGGCCACGACGTGCGCGTCCACATCCCAGGTGGTCAGCACCAGCACCCGGGACGGGCTGCCGCACTCGGCGATCCGCCGGGTCGCCTCGATGCCGTCCACCACGGGCATGCGGACGTCCATCAGCACCACGTCGGGCGCCAACTCCCGCGTCAGCCGCACCGCCTCCTGGCCGTCGGACGCCTCGCCGACCACCTCGAGGTCGTCCCGGGCGTCGATGATCAGGCGGAATCCCGTACGGACCAGGGCCTGGTCGTCGGCCACCACCACACGCAGTGTCATGACGCCCGCTCCACCGGCAGCCGCGCCGCCACCTCGAACCCGCCCGCGGGCAGCGGACCGGCGCGCAGGCTGCCGCCCACCAGCCGTACACGTTCCCTCATCCCCACCAGACCGCGTCCCGCTCCCGCGGAGGCCGAACGCCCCTGCGGCGTACGCCCGTTGTCGACCACCGTGACCCGCACGCACTCCCCTTCTGCTGTCACGCGGACCCGCACCTCGTCGGCGCCGGCCGCATGGCGCAGCGTGTTGGTGAGGGCTTCCTGGACGATCCGGTAGGCCGCCAGGTCCACCGCCGCGGGCAGCCCGTCGGTGCCGCCGTCGCGGTGGAGGTGCACGGTCATCCCCGTCGCCCGTACGGCGTCCGCCAGTTCGTCCAGGCGTGCCAGCGAGGGACCTGGCTCCCGCAGTACCGCGGCGCCGTCCTCTCCGGTGTCGGGCCGGAACGCCCGCAGCAGCAGGCGCAGTTCGCCGAGCGCCGAGCGGGCGCCGTCCTCGATGGACCGGAGCGCCTGCCGGGCCTGGTCGGGGCGTTCGGTGAACACGTCGTCGGCGGCGGCCGCCTGAACGACCATCACCGCCAGGGTGTGCGCCACGACGTCGTGCACTTCGCGGGCGATCCGTGCGCGCTCCTCCGCCACGGCCCGGAGGGTCTCCGCCCTCGCTCGCGCCCGCTGCGCCCGGCGCCACTGCCCCGCGGTCCACGCCAGGCCCACCGCCAGCAGGTACGCCGTGAGCCCCGCGGGGCCGCCCGACCCGAACGCCAAGGGCGCGGGCAGGCACATCGCCGCGAGCGCGCGCAGCGACACCCGCCGCGGCCCGGTCGCCGACAGCACGCACAGGGTGAGCTGCGCCGCGAGCAGCGCGCCCGTCAGGCTCACCGCGGGCAGCAGCGCCCACACCGCGAGCCCCGCCGCCGCGTTCACTACCAGTACGGCGACCGGGACGCGCGTCTGCCACCGCAGGGCACAGACCTGCACGACGACCAGCGCCGCGGCCACGGGCAGCCGCCAGCCGCGCCCCGCGCCGGCGACGAGCACGGACGTACCGAGGACGGCGAGCACCAGACCGGCGGACCCCCACCACAGCGCCCGGACCGCCGCCCGCGACGGCACCTCGTCCCCCGAATCCGCGGCGAACGCGTCGTCCGGCTGCCTGCTGCTGCGGTCCACGCCCCGACCCTATCCAGCGTCGGCCGCGGTCTCCGGCGTGAAAGCGGTCTCGGCGGGGGCGGCCTGGGCGAGGGAAGCGAGGCGGGCCGGTGCGGAGTCGACGAGTTCGAGGTCGGCCTTGGTGTGCGCGATGGCCGCGTCGATGAGGAGCGAGACCAGCGGGTCGTCGGTGTGGGTGCGGCGGAGCCGGGTGAGGCCGCCGATCTCCGACAGGTAGGTGCCGCGCTGGGCCTCGACGAGCGCGGCGAGCGTCTCGGGCCCCAGGGACGCGGCGCCGTACAGCTTCAGGAAGAGTTCGTCGCGGTAGCCGCCGGTGCGTACCCAGGCGCTGGTGGCCCAGTCGTGGAGTTCGGCGCGCCCGGACGCCGTCAGGGAGTACCGGTGCTTGTCCGGCCGGTCGCTCTGCGGCACTTGGGAGCGGGTGATGTATCCGTCGCGGACCAGCCGTTCCAGGATCTGGTACAGGTGGCCGATGTTGAGGCCGCCCCACTGCGGGCCGACGGCCTGCTCGAACCGGGTCTTGAGCTCGTAGCCGTGGTCCGGGTTCTCACTCAGCAGTGCGAGCACCGCGTGGTGCAGTGGCATTTACAGACCTCCTAAGTTGTGACAATGTACCGCTACATTGCGGCAATGTAAGAGAGGCGGGCTGCCCGACGTGCACGTGACGCTGCGCGAAGTGACCAGGCGCTACCCGGGGTTGACGGCCCTGGACGCCGTCGACCTGACCGTCGAGGACGGCACGTCCGTGGCCCTGACCGGGGCCTCAGGAGCCGGGAAGTCGACGATCCTGCATCTGGCGGGCGGGATGGACCGGCCCGACGAGGGCACGGTGGTGATCGACGGCGAGGAGCTGACCGCCCGCCGTCTTGACGCCCACCGGCGCGCGACCGGCTTCGTGTTCCAGCGCTTCCATCTGCTGCCCGCCCTCACCGCGCTCGACAACGTCCTGGCACCGGTGCTGCCCCGGCGGGTGGACTTCGACCGGCGCGAGCGCGGCATGGAGATGCTCACCGCGGTCGGCCTGGCCGAACGGGCACAGGCCCTGCCGTCGGAGCTCTCCGGCGGCCAGCGGCAACGGGTGGCGATCGCACGGGCGTTGGTGAGCCGCCCCCGGCTCCTGCTGGCGGACGAGCCGACCGGGAACCTGGACAGCGCGACCGGGCGCGGCATCGTCGACCTGCTGATGAACCTGCGCGAGCGGTTCGGCATGACGATGCTGCTGGCCACGCACGACGCCGAAGTGGCCGCCTCCTGCGACCGTATCGTCCGCCTCCACGACGGCCGGATCGTCGCCGACGACGCCGTCGCGCCCGCCGCGGACGCCCTGGACCGGCTCGGCGGCTACCGCCCGTGACCGACACGCCTTCCCGGAACGGCCGGTCCGGTCTGCTGGGCATGATCGCCTCCCAACTGCGCCGCCGCCGCTCGCGCGCCCTCGCGCTCGGCGCGGGCACCGTCGTGGCCGCGACCAGCTTCACCCTGCTGACCACGGCCGTGAGCACCAGTCAGGCCGCCACCGTCGGGGTCGTCCAGCACAACGTCCGTTCCGCCTACGACGTCCTGGTGCGCCCGAAGGGCACCGAGACGCAGCTGGAGCGCAGCCGCGACCTGGTGCAGGCGAACTTCCTGTCCGGGATCTACGGCGGCATCGGCCTCGACCAGTACCAGGCGGTCAAGAAGATGGCCGGCGTGCAGATCGCCGCCCCCGTGGCCAACGTCGGCTACGTCATGGTGCAGAGCCACCTACGCGTCGACGTCTCCACGTACCTGAAGCAGGGCGTCGCCGCGCAGGCGTTACGGGTGCGGACCACCGTCTCCACCGGGACGCAGCGTGTGCCGGGCTCCGACGCATACCTGTACTTCTCGCGTACGCCGATCGGCACGGTCGACCACGTGGACGACCTGCCCTATCCCGGCCTGCAGGCACAGAAGTCAGGGAAGTCCACGTACTACGTCTGCTGGTACTACAACTCCAACAAGAGTGAACTCCTGATCAACGGCTACGGCGGCCCGCTCCAGCCGATCGACCTGCCCGAGGACCTGCGCGAGTGGTCGCCGTTCAACCCCGACATCAACGCCACCCTCACCTGCCGCAGCGGATCCCAGACCGGTTACGTCGACGTGCCCGTCAGCTACCCCGTGCTGCTCGCCGCGATCGACCCGGACCAGGAGAACCGCCTGATCGGCCTGGACCACGCCGCCGTGGGAGGGCGCGCGCTGCGCGAGGGCGACAAGCCGGTGTGGAAGACCCCCGAAGACACCAGCTGGTACTACGACATCCCGACGGTCTTCAGCAGCCGCGCGCTCACCGCCGGCCGGCTGGACGGATCGGTGGAGCAACTCGACGTGGGCGACCCCGCCGCGCTGGCCAGGAACCTCGGCGGCGTCCACGCGCACACCTTCCTCAACGGGCTGCACGGCACGACCGTCGGCAGCGTCACGGCGAATCTGAACGACGGCTTCCCCACCCGGGGCAGCTACGACCTGGGCGTCGACACCGACGAGTACTGGACGACCGGCCCGGTGCGGTACACCTCCTCGGGCGGTGTGCTCCACCCGGTGGTCACACCACCGCAGTCGAAGGAGACATGGCGGACCCGGGAGAACCGGCAGTTCATCCAGGCCGTGCCGGAGGAGAACAAGGGCACCCAGTTCCGCACGGTCACCCCACACCCGGGCGCGGTGTGCGTCGGGCTGCGCAGAGACTGCGTCGAGCAGGACTCCGGCAGGCTGCCGCCCCCGCTGCTGAGCATCGTCGGCCGCTACGACCCGGACAAGCTGCCCGGCTTCTCCGCGCTGAACGCCCTGCCCATGGAGACCTACCGGCCGCCGTCCGTCGTCGGCGCCGACGCCGCGACCCGCGAGGCCCTGCACGACGCCCCGCTCCAGCCCGACCGGAACCTGGGCGCCTACCTCAGCGCCCCGCCGACCCTGCTCACCACCCTCGACTCGCTGAACGTGCTCACCAGGAGCCGCCACACGCCCGGCGTCCAGGACACGGCACCGATCAGCGCCATCAGGATCAGGGTCGCCGGAGTCACCGGTGTGGACGCCGTCTCCCGCGCCCGGGTCAGCGCCGTCGCCGGCGAGATCCGCCGCGCCTACCCGGACCTCCAGGTCGACCTCACCATCGGCAGCTCGCCCGCCCCGCAGAAGATCGCGCTGCCCGGCGGGCTGACGGTCCGCGAGGAGTGGACCGCCAAGGGCGTGGCGCTGCGCATCCTCAACGCTGTCGACCGCAAGAGCGAGATCCTCTTCGTCCTGGTCCTCGTGGTGTGCGGGCTGTTCCTGTCGCAGGCGGCGCTGGCCTCGGTGCGCTCGCGGCGCACCGAGATCGGCACCCTGCGCTGCCTGGGCTGGAGCGGCGGCGAGGTGCTGCGGCTGATCGTCGGTGAACTGGCCGTGATCGGCGCGGTGTCCGGCGCCGTGGGCACCGTCTTCGCCTACGGTCTCGGCGCCGGGCTGGGAATGCGCCACGCCGCCCTGCGCGCCGGGCTCGTGCTGCCCGTCGCACTGCTGCTGACCGTGGTGGCCGGACTGCTCCCGGCGTGGAAGGCCACCCGCCTCGGGCCCCTGGACGCCGTCAACCCACCGGTCACCGGGTCCCGCCGCGCCGCCGCCGTGCGCTCGGTACGGGGTCTCGCGTGGTGCAACCTGCTGCGCACACCCGGCCGTACCGCCCTCGGCGCGGCCGGAATCGCCCTGGGCGTCGCCGCGTTCACCGTCCTGCTCGCCCTGACCCTCGGCTTCCGCGGCCAGGTCGCCGGCTCGCTGCTGGGCAACGCCGTTGTCGCGCAGGCGCGTTCGGCCGACTACATCTCCGTGGCACTGTCGCTGCTGCTGGGCGCCGCGGGCGCCGTCGACGTCCTGGTGCTGTCCCAGCGCGAACGCGCCGCCGACCTGGCGGTGCTGCGCGCCACCGGCTGGAGCGACCGCGAACTCGCCCGGCTGTCCCTCTACGAAGGCGCCCTGCTGGCCCTCATGGGCGGCCTCACCGGAGCCGTCGTCGGCCTCGCCACCGTCCTCCCCCTCGGCGCCGGCATGCTCACCGGCCGCCTCCCCGCCCTCACCACCGCGGCCCTCCTCGCCACCGCCGCCGCCGTCCTCCTGGTCTGCGCGGCCCTCACCCTCCCCATCCGCACGATGTCCCGCCTCGCCCCCACCCGGGTCCTGGCCGAGGAATGACCCGCCCGGCGACTACGCTCGTCCGGGGCGCAGCCGACGACGAGCCCGGCGGGGGGAGACCATGAGCCGACCACTTCTGTTCCTCGACGTGGACGGCCCCCTCAACCCCTACGCGGCCCAGCCCGAACGGCGCCCTGACGGCTACACCACGCTCAGAGTGCCCTTCCCCGCCGCCGCGGCGGAACACCGGCCCCTCGCCCTCCGCCGCCGGACACTGCGCGTCTGGCTCAACCCGGACCACGGACGGCACCTCCTCCAGCTCGACTACGACCTGTGCTGGGCCACCACCTGGATGGCCGACGCCAACCGCTGGATCGCCCCCGTCCTCGGTCTCCCCGAACTCCCCTTCGTCGACTTCGGCGACGCCCTGCTCCAGGACCGCCCCGACGGAGTCCACTGGAAGACCCCCCACCTCGTCGACCACGCCGACGGCCGCCCCTTCGCCTGGGTCGACGACGAACAAGCGGCCGCGGACCACACCTACGTGGCCGCCCACCACCACGCCCCCGTACTCCTCCACCACGTCAACCCGAGAATCGGCCTGCGCGACACCGACTTCCGCACCCTCGCCGACTTCGCGCGGTCGGTCAGCCCTGGCCAGGCGTGATCCCGGTCGGTGCGGCGGGGACAGCGGGGACGTTTACCCGGTCGCAGGCGGGTAGCCGACAGCTGACCGCGGGCCGTCCCTGGACGGCCCTCATGTGCTGGGGACGCGGCGGACGGCCGGTGTAAGGGGAGCGGGCCGTTCGCATGTCCGGTGGTGGTGACACCGCCGGCCCGGCAGGTGCCCCCGGTCCAGTCACAGCGGCTGGCCCCCGATGCCCGGAGGAGGGCTGGCGCGGTGATGCTGGCTGATCGCTATCGACTGGACGTGCCGCTGGGTCGCGGAGCCATGGGTGAGGTCTGGCGCGCGTGGGACACGCGGCTGGGCAGACCGGTGGCCGTGAAGATGCTGGCGGGTTCGGCGTCCGCCGCGGCTGACGCGGTGGCCCGCTTCCGGCACGAGGCACGCACCGCGGCTCGCCTCAGCAACCCGCACGCGGTGGGCGTCTACGACGTCGGGACCGCGGACGGCCGCTGCTTCCTGGTGATGGAGCTGGTATCCGGGCGCAGCCTGGCCGAGGAACTGCGCGAGGACGGCCCGCTGTCCTTCGCCCGCGTCGCCGAGATCGCCGCGCAGACCGCCGAAGGGCTGGCCGCCGCCCATGCGCGCGGGGTGGTGCACCGGGACATCAAGCCGTCCAACCTGCTGGTCGGCGAGGACGGTTCCGTCAAGATCGCGGACTTCGGCATCGCCCGGGGCGACGACGGCGAGACCACCGCCGCGGCCACCCTGCCCGGCGCGGTACTCGGCACGTGCCAGTACCTGTCCCCGGAGGCCGCCATGGGAGGCACCGCCGAAGGGCCCGCGGACATCTACGGCCTGGGCTGCTCGCTCTACGAACTCCTCACCGGGCGCCCGCCGTTCACCGGCGAGCACCCCGTAGCCGTACTGCGCCAGCACGTCGAGGACGCTCCCGTACCGCCGCGGCACCGGCGCCCGCGGACGCCGCGGGCGCTCGACGCGTACGTGCTGCGGATGCTCGCCAAGCAGCCGGGTCTGCGGCCCACCGCCGACGAGGTGGCCGCGTGGTTCACGGGCGGCGACTGGCAGGGGGAGCCGATGGCTTCCGAGGGGACCACCGGCGCGACGCGGACCCTGACCGATCTCGCCCCCGCGCCCGCCCCCGCGTCCGGCGGCCCGGCGACGACGCCCGCACGGACCCGCCGCCGCAGGGCACCCGCCGCGGGTGCGGTCACGGCGGCCGCCGCCATCGCCGCCGCGACCTTCCTCTTCACCTCGCCCATAGCCGACGGCGACTCACCGTCCGCGACCTCCCCTCAGACGTCGAGCCGTACCACCACCACGCCGCACCATGCCGCCCCGGCACCCGCCGCCGCTCCCGGCCGGCGCGGGGCGGTCCAGGCTCAGCGGCACTCCAGTGCCCGGCCGTCGGCGCACACGACCGCGACTCCGTCCGCGACCGCACCTTCCGCACCGCCCACCCACCGGTCGGCCCCGGCCTCCGCCTCGCCGCCGCCCACCCCGCACACCTCGGCGCCCGCACCGACCCCGTCCGGCACCTCGGCCGGTCCGACCACCCACCCCACGCCGACGGCCCCGCCGCCCACCTCGCCCGACGCGACCCCGCCCGGTGACGGCCAATAGGGGCGCCGACGGCGATGCGTTCCCGCGGCGGTCGCCGTCCGTACCGGTACGTGTGGCGGGCGCGCCGGGCGCCTAGTGGCGGACGCGGACGACGAGTTTGCCGGTGGCGCGGTCGTGCTCCATGTCGTCGTGGGCCTGCGGCACCTGCTCCAGGCCGTCGTAGACGCGGTCCACGGGGAAGGCCAGTTGGCCTGCCGCGACCGCGTCGAGGATCTCCTGGAAGGTCTCCCGGGGAAGGTCGGCGGCGTCGCCGAAGTAGCCCGACAGGCGCACACCTCTGGGCAGGTACTCGTTCGGGGAGAAGTCCCGCACGCTGTACTGGTTGGACAGGCTGCCGCCGAAGCAGGTCGTGCCGTGGACGCGGACGGCGCGGAGGGTGTCGGGGAGGGTGGGCGTGCCGACCAGGTCGAGGGCCGCGTCGACGCCGTCCGGGTAGAGCTCCCGCACGGCGGGCGCGACCTCGCCGGTGTCGAGCAGCGGGTGGGCGACGCCGTGCTCCTTCAGCGAGTTGAGGCGGTCGGCCCGCCGGGTGGTGGACAGCACGGTGGCGCCGCGCCAGGCGGCCAGCGCGGCGGCGGCCAGGCCCACCGAGGACGTGCCGCCGCGGATCAGCAGGGTCTGACCGGGCTTCAGGTCCAGGCCGATGGTGAGGGAGCCGTTGGCGGTCTGCACCATCTCGGGCAGGGCGCCCAGCACCTCCCAGGGCAGATCGGTGTCGACCGGGATGACCTGCGCCAGCGGCACCGAGGTGTACTCGGCGTAGCCGCCGTCGTAGGTGCGGCCCATGTCGCCCATCATGGCGACCACCTTCTGCCCGGGCACCAGCCCGCTACCGGCCGGGGCCGCGTCGACGGTGCCGGCGGCCTCGATCCCCGGCACCCGGGGAAAGCTGACGCCCACGCTCACCCCCAGCCGCAGCTTCAGCTCCGAGCGGTTGAGCCCGAACGCCTCGACGCGGATGCGCACCCAGCCGTCCCTCTCGGGCGGCAGCGGCAGCGTGCTCAGCCGCAGGTTCTCGACGGGGCCGGGTGCGGAGAGCCGCACGGCGCGCATCGTGGCCGGTGAGGACGTCATGGGCGTGCCTTCTTCCCGAGCTGGAGAGTCGATCACCGGTGATCAACAGGTGGGCACCGCCGCTTCATTCCCCGACGGCCGCCGAGCGCCGTGCTTCAGACGAGGTGGCCGGTGAGCGGAGTCAGGGTGCGCGTCCGGAGGCGTGTGTCAGTGGGAGGGGGAATGATGCCGTCATGGGAACCAGGGTCGCCGTGACGGGAGCTGCCGCGGGCCTCGGCTACGCCATCGCCGAGGAGCTGGTGGCCTGTGGCAGGACCGTCGTCCTGGTGGACCGTGATGAGGCGGCGCTGGGCGCGGGTGTCGCACGCCTGGGCGGCGGCAGCCGGGTCGCGGGACTCCTGGCCGATCTGTCGACCGTCGACGGCGTACGTTCCGCCGCGGGCGCTCTGCTGGCCCGTGGCGACATCGGAGCGCTGGTGAACAACGCGGGCGGGTGGCTGCCGGGCGAGCAGTATCCCGAGGCCGCGCCCGAGCGGTGGCTGGCGGCGCTGACGCTGAACCTCACCGCTCCGATGCTCCTCACGCAACTGTTGTGGCCGATGCTGTCCGCCGCGGCCGGCGCTGTGGTGAACATCGGTTCCAGCGGCGGCCTCGGCGACGCGGCCTACGGCTCGCCGGAGTACGGCGCCGCGAAGGCCGGACTTCGCCGCTTCACCACCAGCCTCGCCGGACGCGACGACGTGCGGGTGATGGCCGTCGTGCCCGGCTGGATCGGGCTGGAGCGCGGGCGCGGGCAGTGGGCCGCGCTGCCCCGGTCGGCACGGGACACGGCCGGTCCGCTCGTCCCGCCCGAACGGATCGCCGCCACTGTCCGCACGCTCCTCGAGTCGGGTCGCGCGGGAGACGTGGTCGAGATGCTGCACGGCGATCCGTCCTGAGCGGACGCGACGCGGAGAGGCCGCCAACCGGGGCGGTGTTCCGCCCGGGCGCGGCACCCGGGCACGAAAGCAGCCGCTTTCCGGCCGCCGGCCGACTCGGTCCGCGCGGCGCCGCGTCTCGGCCGCAGGTATTCGGCACTCCCGGATGTCGAGAACGCGGCAACGGCTCCGTCCCCGGGGTACCAGTAGCCGCAGAGCCGGCTGCGCGACGAGAAGGAGCACCCCCCGTGACGAATCCGAGGATGGACAACGTGGCCATCGTGGTCGACGACCTGGCGGCCGCCGTGGCGTTCTTCACCGAGCTGGGGCTGGAGAAGGAGGGCGAGGCGGAGATGGAGGGGATCGTGCCGGACCAGATGGTCGGCCTCGACGGGGTGCGCAGCGCGATCGTGATGATGCGGACGCCGGACGGCCACGGGAGGCTGGAGCTGACGAAGTTCCACGCGCCCGAGGCGGTCGCGGCGCAGCCGCCGCATCCGGCCCCCCACACGCTGGGCCTGCACCGGGTGATGTTCGCCGTCGACGACATCGACGACACGATCACCCGGCTGCGCCGCCACGGCGCCGAACTCCTGGGCCAGGTGGCGCAGTACGAGAACGTCTACCGGCTCTGCGACCTCCGCGGCCCCTCGGGAATCATCGTCGCGCTGGCCGAACGGATCGGTTAGGTCCCGCGTCCTCATGGTGTACCCCTCGCTCTCCCGCACCGATGTACAAAGTCGTCGACCGGCTCCGTCCCAGGGGCGGACAGAGCCACTGACACACCACGGGAAGGAAATTCGGGCATGGCGATCCAGCGGATGGACAACGTCCTCATCGTCGTCGACGACCTCGACGCGGTCATCGCGTTCTTCGTCGAACTCGGCATGGAACTGGAGGGCAAGGGGCCACTCGACTGGCCCGGGGCGGAGCGGGTCATCGGGCTCGAAGGCGTCCGGCAGGACGTGGCCATGCTGCGGGTGCCGGGCGGCCAGGGCCGGGTGGAGCTGGCGAGGTTCCACCGGCCCACCGCCATCAGCCCGGTGCCGAGCCCGGCACCGGCGAACACGCTGGGCATCCGGCGCGTGATGTTCGCCGTCGACGACATCGACGACGTGGTGACCCGGCTGCGTGCCCACGGCGGCGAACTCGTCGGCGAGATCGTGCGGTACGAGAACATCTACCGGCTCTGCTACGTCCGCGGCCCCGAGGACATCGTCGTCGGACTGGCCGAGGAACTCGGCTGAGGCCCGCGGTGCTGAGCCCCTCCACGAGCCGTCAGTACGCGTCGCGGCGCCGCAGCGAACGCGGGCGGCCGTCCGGGTCGGCGATGAGCCGGTAGAGCGGGTCGGCCAGCGCGGCCTGGCCGCGGGAGAGCCGGGGTGTGCGGTACGTCCGCAGGCGTCCCGGGGGACGCGGGCCGTGGCGGCCCGCGTCGTGCCACCGGTCCAGTGCCGCGGCCGACGCCGCGAAGGCGTGGAAGACGCGTTCGGGGTCGCACAGGGCGAGCGCGTCACCCGCCGGATCACCGTCGAGGTGTTCGAGGTTGAGGGCGAGACGCAGCTCGCGGGCGAAGGCCCGGGCGCCGTCGCCCAGGCCGCCCGGGTCGTCCGGCGTGCGGGGATCGCGGGTCTCGTCGACGACCGCGCAGCTGAGTTCGGAGTCGTGTGTCCAGGAGCGGCGGTTGACGTTGTCGGAGCCCACCGAGGCCCAGACGTCGTCGATGACGCAGACCTTGGCATGGACGTACACGGGAGTACCGGCGTGGTTCTCCAGGCTGTAGACGCCGACGCGGTCGCCGCCCGCGCGGCGCAGGAGGTCCAGCGCCTGGACGCGGCCGAGGAGGTTCATCGGCGTGCTGATCCGCCCCTCCTGGTCGGGTACCGCCGGGAGGACCGCGATCATCCGCAGCTGGGGGCTGTCGGCGAGGGCCCGGGCGAAGTGCGCGGCGACCGCCGTCGACCACAGGTACTGGTCCTCCAGGTAGATCAGCGCCCGTGCGCGCCGCAGGGCCTTGACGTAGCCGCGCGCGATGCTGCGCTCGCCCTCGGGGGCGAAGGGATACCCCTGGCGGCGCCAGGGGTACGTGCGCAGGACCTGGACGGTGTGCGGACCGCGCGGCGCGGGGTCGGGCGGCTGGTCCGGCAGCGGGTCGGCCCGGGTGTCCTCGTGGCGCAGCAGTGACCGCACGCGGCTGAACGGGCTGCGGCTAAGCGGCGCCGGGTCCTGCCAGCGCTCGCGGAACGTCGCCTCGATGTCGCCGACCGCGGGACCGCGGACGGCGAGCTGGAGGTCGTGCCAGGGCGGCCGCGGGCCGTAGGCGGGGGACATGGGCTGGGACAGGGGGTCGCCGCGGTGCGCGCCGTCGTCGTGGCGGCTGTGGCACAGGTCGATGCCGCCCGCGAAGGCGATGTCGTGCTCGGGGCGCCCGGGATGCCTGAGCACCACGAACTTCTGGTGGTGCGAGCCGCCGGGGCGTACCCGCATGTCGAGCAGGCACTCGCCGCCGGCCTCCTCGATCTCCTCGCCCAGGTGGTAGTTCTCCTCCTCGCTGAACTGGAAGCGGTCCAGGTGCGAGCGCCACACCAGGCCCTTGACGACCACACCGCGGCGCGCGGCGTCGCACAGGACCTCGCCGATCTCGCTGCCGGGGCCGGCCAGCGGTTCGTCCGGGTCGCCGCGCCAGTCGGTGAACAGCAGCAGGTCCCCGGCCCGCTGCGCCCGTATCGCGGTGAGCAGCCGCCCGAAGTAGACGGCTCCGTGGACGAGGGGCGTGACCTCGTTGCCGGTCGACCAGGCGGCGCCGCCGGGGTGACGGCGGTCGACCCGTGTCGCCGGGTTTCCCCGCTCACCGGGTGTGAGCAGCCAGTCGGCGAGCTCCATCCCTCGGCCCTCCGATCAGCGGCTGCGACGACTCGGCGGCGATCCCGAGGTCCGAGCGGCCCTTTTGGCGATGCGCCTGATGAGGGTCCGCTACCCCCTGGATCGCCGGACAAGCGCGGCCCGCGCACCGCCGGCTTCGGGTTAGGCCAGGGAGGCACCGTTCCCGCCGCCGCGGTACGCGGGGTGGCGGGGCGGGTAACGCACACGACCTCTCCCCGTGCGGTGAAGGAGTGGCGTGTCGTGGAAGTCGAGGTCGGTCTCCGGGTCAACGGCCAGGTGCGGCGGGTGACCGTCGACACCCGCACCAGCCTGCTGGACGCCCTGCGGGAACGGCTGGGGGTGACCGGTCCCAAGAAGGGCTGCGACCACGGGCAGTGCGGCGCCTGCACCGTCCTGCTCGACGGACGGCGGGTGAACAGTTGCCTGGCGCTGGCCGTCGCCCACGACGACACCGACATCACCACTGTCGAGGGCCTGGCCGACGGCGAGACGCCGCACCCGGTGCAGGAGTCCTTCCTGCGTCATGACGCCTTCCAGTGCGGGTACTGCACGCCAGGGCAGCTCTGCTCCGCGGTCGGCATGCTCGCCGAGGCGGCGGCCGGTTGGCCGAGCGCGGTGACCGCCGACCTGACGGCCCCGGTCGAACTGACCGCGGCGGAGATCCGGGAGCGGATGAGCGGCAACCTGTGCCGCTGCGGCGCGTACGCCGCCATTGTCCCGGCGATCGCGGAGGCCGCGGGGTGAGGCCGTTCGCGTACGAGCGCGCCGACGACGTGGCGGGCGCGGTCGCCCTGCTGGCCGGGAACCGCGACGCGGTGTTCCTGGGCGGCGGCACCAACCTCGTCGACCACCTGCGGCTGGGCGTCGCGGCACCGGATCTGCTGGTCGACATCGCCCGGCTGCCGCTGGATCGGATCGAGCCGCTGCCCGACGGCGGCGTGCGTATCGGCGCGACCGTCCGCAACGCGGACCTGGCCGCCGACCCGCTCGTCCGGGAGCGCTATCCGCTGCTGTCCCAGGCGCTGCTGTCCGGCGCCTCCGGCCAACTGCGCAACCTCGCCACGACGGGCGGCAATCTGCTGCAGCGCACCCGGTGCGTGTACTTCCAGGACATCACCACTGCCTGCAACAAGCGCGAACCGGGCTCGGGTTGCTCCGCGCTGCACGGATACCAGCGCTACCACGCGATCCTCGGCGCCTCGCCGGAATGCCTCGCGACCCACCCCTCGGACATGGCCGTCGCGATGGCCGCCCTCGACGCCGTCGTCCAGGTACAAGGGCCCGACGGTGAGCGGAGCATCCCGCTCACCGACCTCCACCGGCTGCCCGGAGACGAGCCGCAGCACGACACCGTGCTGCGGCACGCCGAACTGATCACCGCGGTGGACCTGCCGCCCCTGCCGGCCGCACTGCGCACGCGCTACCGCAAGGTACGCGACCGGGCCTCGTACGCCTTCGCGCTGGTGTCGGTCGCCGCCGCGCTCGACGTACGCGACGGGGTGGTGGCCGATGTCCGGCTGGCGCTCGGCGGAGTGGCGCACCGGCCGTGGCGTGCCGTCCGTGCCGAGCGGGAGCTGCGCGGCGCCCCGGCCACGAGGGACAGCTTCCGCCGCGCCGCGGAGGCCGAGCTCGCCGAGGCACGGCCGGTCGAGGGCAACGCGTTCAAGGTGCCGCTGGCCCGCAACACGCTGGTGGCGACGCTCAGGGCGCTGAGCGACGAGAGCGGGGAGGCGCCGCGATGACCGACGGGGACGCGTACGCCGCACCGCGCGCGATCGGCGCACCCCTCAGCCGGCTCGACGGGCACGCGAAGACCACCGGCACCGCGCGGTACGCCTACGAGCAGCCGCTGAGCGAGCCCGCGTATCTCCACGCCGTGCAGGCCACCGTGGCTGTCGGGCGGATCACCGCGATCGACACCGAGGCCGCCGAGGCCGTACCCGGCGTCCTCGCGGTGCTCACCCACCACAACGCGCCGCGGCTGTCCGACACCGATGACGCCGAGCTGGCAATCCTGCAGTCCGCCGAGGTCGGATTCCGCGGCCAGGTGATCGGCGGTGTCGTCGCCACCAGCTCGGAGACCGCCCGGTACGCCGCGAGCCTGGTACGGGCCACCTACGACGAACGCCCCCACGACGTGGAGCTGCGCGCCGACCGTCACGACCTGTTCGCCCCGGAGATCGTCAACGGAGGGTTCCTTACCGACACCGCGCAGGGGGACGTCGACAAGGCGCTGGCGTCCGCCGCGGTGACGGTGGACCAGTCGTACGCCACCGCGATGTACCACAACAACCCGATGGAGCCGCACTCCACGGTCGCGCTCTGGAGCGACGACCGGCTCACGCTGTACGACTCCACGCAGAGCGTGCACATGGTGCGCGACACGGTGGCACCGCTGTTCGGCCTCGCCCCGGAGCAGGTGCGGGTGATCTCCCCGCACGTCGGCGGCGGCTTCGGGTCGAAGGGGACGCCGCACGCGCAGGTCGTGCTCGCCACGATGGCCGCGCTGCGGGTTCCGGGCCGGGCGGTGAAGCTCGCGCTCACCCGGCAGCAGATGTTCTTCCTCGCCGGATACCGCACACCCACCCTCCAGCACGTCAGGCTGGGCGCCGACCGCGAGGGGCGGCTGTCCGCGATCAGCGTGGACGCGGTGTCGCAGACCTCGCGGATCAAGGAGTTCGCGGAGCAGACCGCCGTCCCGGCACGGTTCATGTACGCCGCTCGTCACCGCCGGACCACCCATCGCGTGGCGCGGCTCGACGTGCCGGTCCCGTCCTGGATGAGGGCGCCGGGGGAGTGTCCCGGGATGTTCGCCGGGGAGGTGGCCATGGACGAGCTGGCCGTCGCCTGCGGGCTCGACCCCGTCGAGCTGCGGATCCGCAACGAGCCCGAGCGGGACCCCGAGACGGGCAGGCCGTTCTCCAGCCGCAATCTCGTGGCCTGCCTGCGCGAGGGCGCCCGCAGGTTCGGCTGGGAGCGGCGGGCGCCGGAGCCGCGGGCGCGGCGCGAAGGGGACTGGCTGGTCGGGCTGGGCGTCGCGTCGTCGGTCTACCCGGTGCTGTGGCTGCCCGGGTCGCGCGCGACGATCCGGGTGGGGGCGACCGGCCGCTACACCGTGTCGATCGGCGCCGCCGACCTCGGCACCGGCACCTGGACCGCGCTCACCCAGATCGCCGCCGACGCACTGGAGGTGCCCGTCGAGCAGGTGGAACTGCGGATCGGGGACACCGACCTCCCCCGTGCCACCGTCGCCGGCGGGTCGTCGGGCATCACCTGCTGGGGCTCGGCGATCGTGCACACCGCCCGGCAGTTGCGCGACATCTACGGAGCCGCCCCGGCCTGGGGCGCGGAGGCCACCGGTGAGACGGGCGACAACCCGGCCACCGAGCGGTACGCGATGTACGCGTTCGGCGCGCAGTTCGCCGAGGTCCGGGTGCACGCGGACACCGGCGAGGTGCGGGTGCCGCGGCTGCTCGGGGTGTTCGCGGCGGGTCGTGTCATCAACCCGAGGACGGCCACCTCACAGCTCGTCGGCGGCATGACGATGGGGCTGTCCATGGCGCTGCATGAACAGAGCCACTTCGACACCCGCCTGGGCCAGGTCGCCAACCACGACCTCGCGGAGTACCACATCGCCACCCACGCCGACGTCGGGAGCATCGAGGCGTCATGGCTCGAGGAGGAGGACCCGCACGTCAACCCCATGGGGTCCAAGGGCATCGGCGAGATCGGGATCGTCGGCACCGCCGCCGCGGTCGCCAACGCCGCCTACCACGCCACGGGCGTGCGGATCCGTGAGCTCCCGATCACGCTGGACACGTTCCTCACCGACTGAGCGCGCCGCACGCGATACGCCCTGCGGTACTGGGCCCTGAGGCAGGGTCCTCGGGGGTTGACCCTGCCTCAGGGGGTCGGTGGTCGCCGCCGACGCGGGCGAACTACGCGAAGAACCTCAGCAGTTGCTCGTTGACCTCTTCCGCGTAGGTCCAGCACAGGCCGTGGTCGGCGCCTTCGATCGGCACATAGGTGCTGTCCTTGATCATCGCGTGGGCGGCCGGGCCGCACGCGTCGATGGGCAGGATGCGGTCCGCGGTGCCGTGCAGGATCAGCACGGGGATGTCGATCTTCGGCAGGTCGGCGCGGAAGTCGGTGTACCAGCTCGACACGCAGGCGATGGTGCCGATGGGTGAGGCGGACACCGCGGAGTTCCACGCGTCCTGGACGACCTCGGAGCTGATCCGGCTGCCGAGCGTCTCGTCGAGGTTGAAGAAGTTCTTGTTCCACTCGGTGAAGTAGGCGAAGCGGTCGGCGGTCAGCGCGGCGGCGATCTCGTCGAACACCTCCTGGGGCACCCCGTCGGGCGTCTCGGGGGTCTTGAGGAGATACGGCGGGACACCGGAGACGATCGCGGCCCGGCGGATCCGGCCCGAGCCGTACGTGCCGAGGTAGCGGGCGATCTCCCCGCCGCCCATGGAGTGGCCGGCCAGGTCGACGTCGTGCAGGTCGAGGGTGGTCAGCAGTTTGTCCAGGTCGGCGGCGAAGGTGTCGTAGTCGTAGCCTTCGCTCGGCTGGCTGGAGCGTCCGAAGCCGCGGCGGTCGTACGTGATCACGCGGCGTCCGGCGGCGAGCAGGGCGCGTTCCTGGCGCTCCCACGCGCGGCCGCTGAGCGGGAAGCCGTGGATCAGCACGACCGGTCGGCCGCTGCCGTGGTCCTCGTAGTGCAGCGTGATCGGCAGTGAGTTCTCTTCGCCGACGGTGATGCGGTGCATGCTCAGCTCCTTGGAGAGGTGTGCCGGGTCCGGCGGTCGCCGGACCCGGCTGCGGCTAGCTCACACGGGCAGGACGTAGGGAAAGTTCGGGACGCGCAGGGCCTCGGCGGTGCGGGGGCCCAGCCCGGAGGGCACGGCGGTGTTGAGCACGGGGGAGAGCATCGCCTCGGGGGCGTTGTCGGCCAGGGTGCGGCCGTTGTGACCCGAGAAGCCGTACGCGGCCGGGGTGCCGACGACGTAGGGGAGCACGTCGGGGAGGAGCAGGTCGGCCACGGCCTTCCCGTGGCCGTCTGGGTCCGCCGAGGTGCCCGCGGCGCGGACGCCGGGCTCGGCGTACTTGCCCGTGATGTCGGAGTTCACGTTCACGACGAACACGGTGCTGTCGTCGCCGGGGAACACGTACAGGTCATCGATGAACAGCTGGCCGCTTTGGGCCGCGAGCGGGGTGTCGAGGTGGTGGGACATGGAATCAGCCTCGCGGGATGTGAGTCGCCGATCGGCCGACGGGTGCCGACGTCATCGCTTCGATGGGTGAGTGGAACCAAGTGTCGCGATGCCGTCGGGGTGTCACCCGTCTCGCCGCTGTTGATGGACGCAAGATCCTTCGGTTGGCAGACAGCGGAAGGGGCCGGACCGGAGATCAGGCCGCCGCACGTGCCGCGGAAGGGGAGGACTCTCTGATACTGATGATTCAATCAATAACGATGAAAGTATTCAACCGGTGACGTGAGTCTGTGCCGTCGGCTGTACGGCCGAGGGTGGGTGGGACATCTGGCGTAGGCGCTCTCATGACACGCCGGAACGGCTCAGCGCTGGGTGAGCGGCAGGCGGAGCACTCCGCCGCCGTGCCCGACGACGACGTCCGCGCCCGCCGTGGCCAGGCAGGTGACCGCCACGTCCAGGGCGAGGTGCCGTACCGTGCCGGTCGCCGGCTCCCATATGCGCAGCCGGTGCCCGAGTCTGCTGCCGGTCACCAGGACCGTGCGGTCGCCGTTCAGGACGGAGGCGGTCAGAGCCTGAAGGCCCGCGGTGCCCGTCGCGAGGGGCAGACCGTCGCCGACCTGGGTCCCGGTGGCGGGGTCCCAGAGCGTGACGGTGCCGCGGTTGTCCGCGGTGCCCAGCAAGACGCGGTCGGGGGTGGGGACGGCCGCCACGGCCGCCATGGGGTGACGCCCCTCCTTGGGCGCGGACGCGCTCAGCTGTACGGCCGCGCCCCGGTCCCAGGGGTCTTCGACAGCGGGATCCCACACGTGCACGCCCCCGTTGGTGTCCGCTGCGGCGATCAGCGTATGGACCGGAGAGATCGGGATCGCGGCCATCGACCGGACCGGAACACCGTACGGATTGAGCCGCCCGACGGGCTCGGTCATGGCGGGATCCCACAACCGGACCGCGCCGCGGGCCGTGGCGGTGACCAGCAGCGTGCGGCCGTCAGGAACCCTCGCGGCGCACATCGCGGTCACCCCGTCGGTCCCGTTCCTGGCGGGCTCGCGGATCGGCCGCCCGGTGTCGGGATCCCACAGTACGAGGGTCCCGGTGTCGCCGCCGCTCGCCAGCAGGACGCGGCAGTCCGGCAGGGGCAGGGCCGTCATCGCGCGGACGCGGTCGGGTTGTCCTGGCAGCGGTCCGTGGACCAGCCGCCCGTCGGCCGTGTCCCACAGGCACACCGTGCCCTCGTCCCCGGCGGCGGCCACGAGAGGGGGATGCCCGGGGCGGGACACCACCGTCAACGCGTGGACGGCCCTCAGGGAGCCGGACGGAGGATCGGCGAACACCGCCGTACGGCCCCAGGAGGTGCCGTCGGCCGCGGCCAGCGCGTCTCCCTCCTGCCGGAACCGCGTCGCCGCCACATCCGTGCGGCCGGCGTGCGGGTGGGGCCGGGCACCGTATGGGTTCTCCGCCAGGCCGTCGGCGATCGTCCAGGTGTGCTCGCAGTCCCAGCAGCGGAAGTCGCCCGTGAGCGACAGCAGGGTGCGGGCCCGTTCGTCTCCGTGTCGCGGGGCGCCGTCGCTGACCGCGGCCGTGGCGGCGACCAGGCACAGGACCGCAGGACCGGGGGTTTCGGCGGGCACGCCCGCGACAGCGACCTCGCGTGCCACCCGCAGGAAGGGCTTCCACTCCTTGCCCAGCGCTCGCTCGTCCAGTGCCGCGGCGACCTCGCGCCACGGGTGCTCTCCTCGGCGGGCGT
This sequence comes from Streptomyces sp. NPDC051976, assembly GCF_040680795.1. Lineage (NCBI taxonomy): Bacteria > Bacillati > Actinomycetota > Actinomycetes > Kitasatosporales > Streptomycetaceae > Streptomyces > Streptomyces sp. NPDC051976. The sequence goes on along the minus strand of NZ_JBFAXL010000003.1, from coordinate 159,225 downwards.
GGGCGGGGTCAGGCGCTCCCGGTGCCCCGGTGGTCGGACGCCCCGGATCCACGAAGAACCCGGGGAGCTCGGTGTCGGACCCGCAGCCCGGGCAGATCAGCCCGAGGTACTCCTCGCCGGGGTCCAGACACCACAGCGCCTCGGCGATGTGGTGACCGGCGAAGGCGACGCCGCACAGCGCGAGGCGGGCGCGGGCCTTCGGGGGAGTGCCGGGGGCGAGCAGGCTTCGTACGGCCGCCTGCTCGGCAAGCCGGAGTGCGGCGCTGAAGCCCGGTTGCAGATCGGCCGGGACGGGCGGTCTGTCCTCCGCGGTGACGAGGAATCCCAGGTCCACCCAGAAGTCCGCGGATGCCCGCGGGGGCAGGTCCGCCGCCGCCTCGACGAGATGCGGCAGGGCCGCGTAGGCGCTGGGGGCGACGGTGCCGTCGTCGATCAGCCCGCCGGCGAGGTCCGTCCAGGACTGCCGCCATGCGTCGCCGGTCCCGGTGGCGGTGGCGTCGCCGGTGGCGGCGGTGCGGGCGGAGGACATGTGCTCCAGGAGCGCCGTCACCTCCTCGGCCGTCACACCGTCGAGGTCGCCCCAACGGGGGCTGTGCAGGGGCAGCTTGGGAATCATGGAGGGAGTATCGCAATCGTCGTCAGCTCGGCGGGGTGGCGTATGTCGTGGCGGCTCCGCCGGTCATCCGGTCGACGACGAGGGCCGTTGAGCGGGGTGCGATCCGCTCCAGGGACGACTGGACGGGCGCGCTGCCGTCGAGCAGCACGACCTGTGCGGCGAGCCTGCGCGCGGAGGACGGTTCGGACACCTCCATGAGTGCGGCCAGTGCGCGGGTTCGCGTCGCGCGGTAGGCGATCGTGCGGGTGAGCGCCTCGGCCCGGTCGGTGTCGCCGAGTCGGCCCCACTCCCGTACGACCGGGACCAGTGCCGCGCCGCGGGCCCAGCGGTCGGTGATCGCGAGCGCCAACGCCTCGGCCCGGTCCGGATCGCCGTGCCGGGCGATCTCCTGGACCACCTCGATCAGGGTGCTGTCCTGGGTCCGGTGGTCGGTGATCGCGTAGGCGAGTGCCTCGGCCCGGTCCGTGTCGCCGTGGCGGGCCAGCTCTCGGGCGAGCGCCGCCTGCCACTCGCCGCGTTGATCGGGCTCGACGCTTTCCATGAGCTCCATGGCCTGCTCCACGTGTCCGCCGCGGGCCAGCATGAGTGTCAACGCGCGCAGCACAACGCCGTGTTCGCGGCCGTCCACGGTGTCGAGCAGCGCCCGCGCCCGGTCGGACAGTGCCTGAGCCACGGACGGGTCGGCGGTGGCGGGGACGGCGTTCAGCACATGGGCCATGTCCGAGGCGTCGAGGGAGGTCCTGGGGGAGAGCGGGCGGGCGTCGGCCTCGTTTCCTGCCTCGTCCCCCTCCAAGTCGGCGGTCTGGTCGAGCGCCCATCCGCACACCCAGGGTTCGACGGCGGGTTCGGCCGGGGTGCGCAGGAGGGTGTCGATCCTGCGCAGGTCTCCCGCGAGCGCTTCGCGGGCCAACATGGCGGCGAACGGCCGTGGTGGGGCCCAGATGTTCGTCCGTCCGCGCGGTCGGGTGGCCTGTTCCAGGCGGTCGGCGAGCGCGGAGGCCCGGTCGTGGTCGCCGGTGGCGACGGCCACCTCGACCAGGTCGGCGAGCACCTGCTCCGACCGCTCGGAGACGCCGTTCCCCAGCTCGCGTTCGGCGCGTGCGGCGAACCCGCGCGCCTGCTCGATGTCGCCGCCCTCCACCACGGCCTGCGCCAACAGGGCCCAGACCCTTGCCCAGTTGTGCGGGTAGCGGACCCTCTCCGCCAGGACGACGGCCTTCTCCCGCTCACCGGCCCGGGCCCACACCGGCACGAGCGTGACCATGGCGCCGTCGTGCAGCTGCCGTTGGGGAATCGACTCGGCCAGTGCCTGGGCGACGGCCGGATCTCCGGCGGCCACCGCGATGTTCACCAGCTCCAGCAGCCGCTCGCCCTGCCGGGTGTCGTCGCTGATCGTGTACGCCAGTTCCGCCGCGCGCACGAGATGGCCGGTGCGGGCGAGCGTCCGTAGCCACCATCCCTCGGTGACATCTGCGTCGTTGCCCCGGCGCGCCGACAGCCGCAACAGGGCCACCAGGCACGGCTCGTACCCCCGCCGCAGTACGTCCTTCCCCGCCTCGCCCTCCGGCGCGAGGCCGCGCTGCCGCTCCCACTCCCGCGAGGTGAGCAACTCCTGCCCCCACGCGGCCCAGTCCTCCGCCGAGCCCATCAATCCACCCCCTGTCGCACCCCCGCGAAGCCGCATGACACAGCATCCCAGCCGCCCGCCGCCCGGCCATCCGTGAACCTACGTATGGTCCGGGCGGCGCACGCCATGGACGTCCGGGCCGGGCACCACGGGCGGTGCCGCGCGGGGCGGGCAGTGTTCCGGCGGTCCGCTCAGTCCCCCCGCGCCCGCAGGTACGCGTCCAGTTCCGCGGCCGCGGTCAGCATCGCGCGGCCGCGGGTGGAGAGCCGGTTGTGCCAGTCGGTCAGGGTGGCTTCCAGCGGGGCGAGGCCGCCCGCGGAGCGGACCTGGGTGATGAGGGGGGCGATCTGGTCCAGGAGGTAGCCGCCGCGGCGGAGTTGGTGGGTCAGGTGGGCGTCGCGGACGTCGGGCTCGTCGTAGACGCGGTAGCCGGTGAGGGGGTCGCGGCGGGGGTGGATGAGGCCGGCGCCTTCCCACTTGCGCAAGGTCGCGGGGCGGACGCCGAGGGCTTCCGCCAGCGGTCCGATGAAGGTGGGGAAGCGGTCGGAGGCGCTGTCGGGGCGGGAGCGGGGGGCCGCGGCGGGCTCCAGGCCGCGCAGGGCGTGCTCCACGGCCTGGAGGGTGCGGCGGTCGTCGAGGAGTTGGGCGTGGCTGGTGTCGATGAGCCGGAACGCCTCGTCGGCCGCGCCCTGGTTGACCGCGCGCATGACGGAGGTGGCCGTCGGGTGTCCGTGGGCGGGCACCAGGGCGAGAAAGGCGCGGGTCGCCTGGGCGTGCAGCGGCGTGTAGGTGCGGTAGCCGTGGGGTGTGCGGGCGGCGGCCGGAAGGATGCCCGCTTCCTCGTAGTTCCTGATCGCCTGCGTGGACAGCCCGTGCTCGCGCGCCAGGTCGATCGGTCGGAGCCGTTCACCGGCTTGAAGGTTTCGTCGCACGTTTCCCCTGACAGCGCGGAAAAGTTTCCACCGAAGGTTCAACGATACCGTTGAAGGCATGGCGACTGACATCAAGGACTCCGCCCATCCCGTCGAGGCTGCCGCCGTCATGCGGCTGCTCCCGGCCCGGCCGCGACTGCTCGCCCTGGGCGAGCCCACGCACGGCGAGGACGCACTGCTCGAACTGCGCAACGAACTGTTCCGGCAACTCGTCGAGGAGCAGGGCTACCGGACGATCGCGATCGAGAGCGACTGCCTGAAGGGCCTGATCGTGGACGACTACGTGACGCACGGGACGGGCACTCTCGACGACGTCATGGAGCGCGGCTTCAGCCACACATGGTTCAACGCGTCCGCGCCCAACCGCGAGTTGGTGCGGTGGATGCGCGCCTACAACGACGACCGGCCCGCGCCCGAGCGGCTCCGCTTCGCCGGTTTCGACGGCCCGCTGGAGATGACCGGCGCCGCGAGCCCCCGCGAGGCACTCACCGCGCTGCACGACCACCTCTCGGCGCGAGTGGACGCCGACCTGCTCCCGTGCACCGCCGGGACACTCGACCGGCTGCTCGGCGCCGACGAGCGGTGGACGCAGCCGGCCGCGATGACGGACCCGAGCCGGTCCGTGGGGCGGTCGGCCGAGGCGGGCGAACTGCGGCTGTTCGCCGACGACTTGGTGGCCCTGCTCGACGAGCGGACCCCCGAGCTGATCGCGGTCGCCTCGCGGGACGCGTGGCACCGGGCGCGCCTGTACGGGCGTACGGCCGTCGGCCTGCTGCGCTACCACCACTGGATGGCGGACACCTCACCGGCCCGTATGACCCGGCTGGTGGGGCTGCGGGCCCAGATGATGGCCCGCAACCTCCTCGCCCTCACCGAGCGCGGTCCGGCGCTGGCCCACGCCCACAACGGCCATCTCCAGCGGCACCGCAGCACGATGCGGATGAGCGGAGTCCCGGTGCACTGGTGGAGCGCGGGCGCGATCGCAAGTGCCCATCTGGGGGAGCGCTACGCGTTCCTGGCCACGGCTCTCGGCACCCTCCCGCACCAGGGAGTGGGCACTCCGCCGCCAGACACCGTCGAAGGACTCCTGTACGCCCTCACCGACGACCGCGGTGTCGTCGACGCCCGCCGCCTGGCGACCGCCCTCGGTGCCACGCCCCCCGCACCCCGCGAATCGCCGTGGTTCGGCTACTCCCCGCTCGACCCGGCCCATCTCGCGGACAGCGACGGGATCGTCTTCGTCAAGGACGTGCCGCGCCCGGAACGCCCCTGACCCCACCCCCGGAGCACGGGCATCACGGCACGCCTGTGTCCGTGCCATTGACATGAACCTGCGCGTAGACGACCCTCGGTGCGTGAATCTGCTCGTTCAAGCCGAACTTCACGCAAGGTCAATCATTCGATGTCGGTTTGATGTTGATGGGAGCTCTGTAGCGTGCGACCCTTCCCGCGCCGTTCTCTAGGGTCGGTGGTGGCCACCGTAGGGGCGGCCACCATCCTGGCCCTCACGGTGATCAGTGCGCCCGCGCCACCGGCCCGTGCCGCCGACCCCGCCGGAGGTGTGCTGGACGCCGCCCACGGCAGCGTCACCTGGCAGAGCCCGGTGTACGCCAAGGGCACCGGCGGCGGACCCGAGACCTGCCCCGCGGCCGCCGACGACCCCGCGAACGCCGTCTGCGACCGGTTCGACCTCACGGTCTCGGTCCCCGACGGGTACTGGAACGACAACCCCGAGGGCGGCGTCCCGCTGTCCATCACCTGGCAGACGCCCACCGACGACTTCGACCTCTACATCTACGACGACGCGGGCAAGCAGGTGGCCTCCAGCGCCGGGACCGCCGACCCCGAGGCGACCGTCATCCCGCGCGCCTCCGGGACCTACCACGTCGTGGTCGTCCCCTACGACGTGCACGACAACTCCTTCACCGGCGCCGCCTATCTGCCGCAGACCACCGACGCGGGCGACCTGACGTCCTTCTCCGGCGCGAACGGCACCTACACCTTCAAGGCCGGGCAACTCCTCGCCCGGGCCGACTTCCTGACCGGCGGTCAACTCCGCCTGCAGGCCGACCCGTCCGGCTCGCTGAGCGACCCCGCGGGCACCGCCATCGTGCGCAGCGCGCCCGCGGCCGAGCGGCACACCTCGTCCTTCGACGCCGGTTCCTACTACGGGATCCGCTCACCGCAGGCAGTGCTGCGCGTGTACAAGAAGCCGCTGCGCTTCGGCCTGTACAAGCCGGACAACCGCACCCCCATCTGGCAGGAGGACAAGCCTCTGCGCTGGTCCACCGGCGGTATGCGGCAGAGCCTGCAACGCGGCGCCGACGAGCAGTTCTTCGGCGGCGGCGAGCAGAACGGCAGCTTCTCGCACCGCGACCAGACGATGTACGTCTCCAACAGCTTCGACTGGAACGAGGGCGGCTACAACAACTCCCAGCCGTTCTACCTCTCCAGCGCCGGATACGGTGTCTTCCGCAACACCTTCGCGCCGGGCGTGTACACCTTCGGCTCGCCGGTGACCACCGGCCAGCAGGAACGGCGGCTGGACGCCTACTACTTCATCGGTGACGCCAAGCAGGTCATCGGTGACTACACCGCGCTGGCGGGCCGCCCGTTCATGCCGCCCGTCTACGGCCTCGAACCGGGCGACTCCGACTGCTACCTGCACAACGCCAACCGCGGTGAACGCCACACCCTGGACGCACTGAAGGTCGCCGACGGCTACACCCAGCACGACATGCCGCTCGGCTGGATGCTCGTCAACGACGGCTACGGCTGCGGCTACGAGAACCTGCCGCAGACCGCCAAGGGGCTGCAGGACCACAACGCCCAGCTCGGGCTGTGGACCCAGGACGGCATCGACAAACTGGCCGACCAGGTCAAGGCGGGCCAGCGGGTGGCGAAACTGGACGTCGCCTGGGTCGGCAACGGCTACAAGTTCGCGCTGGACGCCTGCGACGCGGCCAAGGCCGGCATCGAGAACAACAGCGACGCCCGCGGCTTCGTCTGGCTGCCCGTCTCCTGGGCCGGCGCCCAGCGGTGCGGGGTGCTGTGGAGCGGTGACCAGCAGCTGTCGTGGGACTACATCCGCTGGCAGATCCCGACCTACGCCGGAGCCACCATGTCCGGCATCGCGTACGACACCGGTGACGTGGGCAGCATCTACCGCCACGACCCGAAGATGTACACCCGCGACCTGCAGTGGAAGTCGTTCCTCCCGGCCATCATGACGATGGACGGCTGGGCCACGGACATCGCGACCGGCAAGCCCGCCGACCAGCAGCCGTGGCTCGACGGCGACCCGTACACCGGCATCAACCGCAAGTACCTGCAGCTCAAGGAGCGGCTGCTGCCGTACATGTACACGCTGTCCGCCGACGCCGCCAGGACCGGGGTGGGCGCGGTGCGCCCGCTGTGGCTGGAGTACCCCGGCGACCCGGGCACGCTCACCCCGCAGGCGAAGTACGAGTTCCTGTCCGGGTCCGACTTCCTGGTCGCCCCGGTCTACCAGGACTCCGACACCCGCGACGGGATCTACCTGCCCAAGGGCACCTGGACCGACTACTGGACCGGGCGCACCTACCAGGGCCCGACCACCCTCAACGGCTACCACGCGCCGCTGGACACCCTGCCGCTGTTCGTCCGCGGTGGCGCGATCGTCCCCATGTGGCCGCAGGGCACGACCAGTTGGCAGACCCGCGACCGGCACGAGCTGGACTGGGACCTCTACCCGGTCAACGGCACCAGCGGCTACACCCTGTACGAGGACGACGGGGTCACCCGCGACTTCGCCAAGGGAGCCGCCGCCACCCAGCACGTGTCCGTGCACGCCGAGCCGAACATGACGACCGTCGACGTCGGCGCGAGCGTGGGCGGTTACCAGGGCAAGGTCGACGCCCGCTCCTATGTGTTCACCGTGCACGGCCGGTCCGCGCCGCGCCACGTCATGGTCGACGGACGCCAACTGCCCGCCGGATCCTGGTCGTACGACCCCGACACCCAGGTGACCCGGGTGCGGACGCCGAGTCTGCGTCTCGACCGGGCCTTCTCGGTGCGGCTGATCGGCTGATCGGCTGACGCGACGCGCGATGCCAGGTGGGGACGGTCGGTGCGACCGTCCCCACCTGGCAGGTGAGCGACCTCGGAGCGGAAGAGGCGGACTCAGGCCACGGCGGGCACCTCCGCGGGGAAGGGGCGGCCGGTGAGGGCGGTGTAGTCGGCCGCGAGCTGCTGCAGGTCGACGCCGTCGAGGAAGGTGGGATGCCGCAGGTGCTCGGGCCAGATGACGACCCATGCCTCCTCGACGTTGCGCCTCCAGAAGGCGTCCGTGAAGCTCGTCTCCTCGGCCCAGGTGATGAAGCGTTCGTCCCCGCCCAGGGAGCCGGGCCCTGCCGGACCGTAGCCGCCGGTGATGACGGAGTGCCCTCCCACATCGGGGGAGTTGTGGTGGTAGTCCCAGGGCTTGTCCTCCCCGAACTCCACCTCGTTCATCTTCTGCACGACGATGCCGGTCCACACGTACCCGAAGATCGCCACGGCGGCCTTGACCTCGTCGGGGCTCGTCGGGTCGACGCGGGCGAACGCGAGGGCCTTCACCCCGTCGGGTCCGCCGTTCTTGGCGATGTGGTCCAGCACGGTCTGGATGTCCATGCCGTTGTCGGACGACGACTCGGGCCCGTTGGTGGCGGCTGTGCCCTGCGGGTCGAAGTCCTGGTTCTGCGTCCTGTACAGCTCCCAGACCTCGTCCTGGCCCGGGTACTCCTCGTTCTTGTCGTGGCTCACCGCGGACGTGACGAGTCGCCGTACGTTCGCCCACGTCACCGCGACACAGTCACCGGCCTTGTCATTGCCGAGCATCTCCCAGCCGCCCTTGAGCGGGAGGAAGTAGTCCGCGGCTTCCGGATGCGCCGGGGTGATGCCGGTGAACATCCGGGAGAACGAGAGGGAGGGACGCCGGCTCGGCGCGCGGCGCCCGTACTTGCAGGCAGTTCTGGGCATGGTGATTCCCCACCGATGAGTTTGTGGCATCACCGCTCCGTCGGGAGTGGGCCCCTCTGGAACAGAGACCGCTCCCCGAGGCGGGTCACGGAAGCGCGGTGACGACCGCTGCGGCGGACCCGACGTCTTCGTACTCTCAGGGTCCGCCTCGACGCGGTCGCCCGCAACTGGAGGGAGAGCGCCCGGGATTGACGTGTGAAGAGGTTGAAGCGTTATCTACGGCCCGATCTTGAACCGGGACGCCGCCTAGTACGTGCCCGCTGTCCGGCTACGGCCGTACGGGGGCGATGAGTTCGGCCGGTGCCGCTGGTATGTACGGGGCCCGCACCGATCGAGAGGATAGCGCCGTGAGAGTTGTCGTCACCGAGTTCGCCCCGCTGGACGGGGTCGTGTCCGACCGGGTCGGCCGGTGAGCGCCGCGCCGGGGCAGCAGCCGCCACCCGGTGCGGCGCTGTCGCTGCCCGCGACGCGCCAGGCGTTACGGCGGTACGCCGCCAGGTCCGCGGGACTGGCTCTCGCCGGGCTCGCGGTCGTCGTGGCCGCCGCGCTGGGCCTGGCCTCGTCGCCCCACGCGGTGCGGCCGGTGCTGGTCTTTCTGCTCAGCAGCGGCCTCCTGCCGCTGGGCGGTGGACTGGTGAGCCTGGCCAACGTCCCGCGCATGCGCCGCCTCATGGCACGCCACCCGTGGCGCGTATGGGACGGCAGCTATCAGGTACTCCCGCTCGGCGGCGGGCAACCGGCTCTGCTGCCCGCCGGACCGGGCGGACGGCTGCTGGCGGTGGTCGCCTGGCGCTGGAACTGGCGCGTCCTCGGCATCCGGCAGCACCAGGTCTGGTACGCCGGCGATCCCCTGCACGGCCCCGCCGTGGCCGCCCCACCGGGCGGCTCCGTTCTGCTGTGGGCGCGCCCCGCGCGCAGGTTCCGCCGCCTGCGGCGGAGCCTCGCCGGCGATCAGCACATCCCCGGAGACCGGCCCACCCGCGACGACCGGTGAAGGGACCGCGGCGGCCCCGCGTCAGGGGGTGAAGAAGTCGGCGATGTCGCTGGCGAGCAGGTCAGGAACCTCGGCCGCCGCGAAGTGTCCGCCGCGGGGGAAGGGTGTCCAGCGGCGGACGTCGTAGAGGCGTTCGAACCAGGAGCGCGGTGGGTTCCCCTCCGGGACGAACTCATTGGCGAAGAGGGCGATCGCGGTCGGCACCCGCACCTTGTCGTCGGGGCCGATCGCGGTGCCGTGCCACCGGTTGTCGTAGTAGTCGCGCATCGACGAGGTGATCGATCCGGTCGCCCACCAGAGGGTGAGCATCGTCAGCAGGGTGTCGCGGTCGAAGGTGGCGTCGAGATCGCCGTCGCTGTCCGACCACGAGCGCCACTTGTCCAGCACCCACGCTGCCAGCCCCGCGGGGGAGTCGTTGAGGCCGTAACCCAGCGTCTGCGGGCGGGTGGACTGGACGGCGCTGTACCCGCGTTCGGTCGCGTCCCAGCGGGCGACATGGTCGACGTACGCCTGCTCCTGCGGCGTCAGCGGCGGGGAGCCGGGGCCGGTGTACGGCCACATCTCCGGCGTGCTCACATGGATGCCGAGCATCCGTTCGGGCTGGAGCAGCGCCATGTGGGTGGCCACCCCGGCACCGAAGTCACCGCCGTGCGCGCCGTAGCGCTCGTAGCCGAGCCCCTGCATGAGCCGGTGCCACAGGCCGGCGACGTACTGCCGGTCGACGCCGACGCGCGGCGGGCGCGGGGAGAAGGCATAGCCGGGCAGTGACGGTACGACCAGGTCGAAGGTGTCGCCGAGCCGGTCGACCAGGCCGAGCAGCTCGACGAACGTGCTGGGCCAGCCGTGCGTCAGGACCAGCGGGATCGCGCCGTCGGGGCCCCGGTGGTGCACGAAGTGGATGCGTACGCCGTCCACCTCGGCCGTCTTGTGCGCGTAGCGGTTGAGCGCCCTCTCCCGTGCGCGCCAGTCGAAGCCGTCCGCCCAACAGTCCAGCAGATCACGGAGATACGCCAGATCCGTGCCCTGGCTCCACGCCTGGCCCGGCGCCTCGTCCGGCCAGCGGGTGTGCCGGATCCGCGCGCGCAGGTCGTCCAGCACCGCATCGGGTACGGCGACGGTGTACGGCTCGACTCGCATCCGCCCATGCTAGTGACGGCGACCGCCGCGGCGGCCTCGATGACGACCCGGGCGGGTCTCGCGGCGCCGGGGCCTGGGCCGTCCGGGGGAGCGCCGGTCGTGCCTGCGGGCGGTTACGGAGCCGGTGGCGTTCACTGGCGGGGGGTGCCCGCGCGGGCCTGTGGCGGTGGGCGCGGGCCCATGACGAGGCTGCCGGCGCGGAGGCGGGATGACACAGCAGGGGAGCGGCGGACTCGACCACGCGGCGCTCTTCGCCGCGGTGCCGGCCGCCTGTGTGGTGCTCGACCGCGACCTGACGATCGTCACCGCCAACGACGCGTACACCGAGGTCACCGGCCGTTCGGTGGCCGACCTGGCGGGCCGTGACTTCTTCGAGGTCTACCCGCCGGAACCCACCGACGCGCTGTCGCACGGCGCGGACGCCCACCGCAGGTCGCTGCGGGCGGCGCTCACCTCGGGCCGTCCCAGCACGCTGCTGCTGCACCGCTTCGCGATCACCCGCCCCGGTGGCACCGGGCAGTTCGAGCCCCGCTGGTGGAACGTGGTGAACCAGCCGGTGAAGGGCGCGGACGGCTCGGTGGAGCTGATCATCCACCGTATCGACGACGTCACCGACTTCGTCCGGTCCCATCAGCACGGCGCGGGCGGTCCGGAGGACACCGAGAACCAGGCGCTGCGCGCCGGACTGTTCAGCCGGGCCAAGGAGTTGGAGCGCACCGTCGGCCTGCTGCAGGAGGCGGAGGTGCGCACCCGTGACGTGGCGCAGACGCTGCAGCGCGCGATGCTGTCCACTCCCGACCTGGAGGGCGGTCACCCCGACATCGCGGTGCGCTACCGGCCCGCGATGCGGGATCTGAACGCCTGCGGCGACTGGTACGACGTGGTGGACCTGTCCGACGGGCGGATGGCGCTGACCGTGGGCGACGTGGTGGGGCACGGCGTGGAGGCCGCCAGCATCATGGGCATGCTGCGCAGCGTCCTCAACGCCGCCGTCCGTGTCGCCGACAGCCCCAGCAGCGCGCTGGAGACCCTCGGCCTGTACGCGCGGGCGCACGACGCCGCCATGGGCACCACCACCTTCGCCTGCCTGCTCTTCCCGACCAGCAGCCTTCTGACCTACAGCAACGCCGGCCACCCGGCCCCCGTCCTCATGCACGCCGACGGCACCCACGAGCAGCTCGACCAGGCCCTGGACCCACCCCTGGGGGTACGGCTGGAACATGTGCCCCGCCCGCAGGCCACCGTCGACTACCGCACGGACGACACGCTGGTCCTCTACACCGACGGCCTGATCGAGCGCCGGGGCGAGGACATCGACGTGGGCGTCCAGCGGCTCGTCGACGCCCTCCGCGAAGCACGCACCCTGCCACCGGGACCGCTCGCCGACACCCTGCTGCAGGTCATGGCGGACCCGGCGGGCCAGCAGGACGACATCTCGTTGCTGGTCATCCGGCTGTGACGCCGGTGGCCGTCAGCTCTGCGGCGCTGGTCCAGGGGCCGCGGCCGCCCGCCTCGCTGAGGGCGCGCAGGCGGAGGTAGCGGCCGGGGACGGTGGGGAGGGGGACGGTCTTGCGGGTGGGGGTGTCGGGGAAGGTGCCGGTGGCGGCCGGGGTGCCCCAGGCGGTGGGGGAGTCGGAGACGTAGATCTCGTAGCGCCCGATGCGGCCGTTGGCGTTGCCGTCCTGGCGGGGGAGGTAGGAGAAGGAGTCGACGGCGTGACGGGCGCCCAGGTCGATCTGGATCTCGTGCGGCAGGGCGGGACTCGAGCCGTACCACTGGGTGTGCCAGAGGGTCGCGGGGTCGCCGTCGAAGGCGTGGGTGGCGGCGCCGTTCTCGCCTTGTGTCTCCTGGCTGTCGGCGTAGAGAAGCCGCCAGGCGGAGACGGGGATGGGCGGGGAGGTGACGGCCGGGCCCGCGAGGGTGGACTGCAGGGTGATCGGCAGCGGGGTGATCTGGTGCTGGTCGAGGATCAGGACGTCGTTGCTGCCCTGGCGCAGCCACGGCGCCGGGCAGTACAGCCGCCGCTGCGGGCCGATGGCCCAGTAACGGCCCAGATTACGGCCGTTCACCCAGACCACGCCCTTGGTCCAGTGCGACATGTCGAGATACGTGTCGCCGACGGTGTCGATCTCGACCCGGGCCCGGAAGAAGATCCCGGGGCGGGTGGGGTCGGTGACGGTGGGCCTGAGGTTGGCGACGAAGTGGTCGTCCAGCGGCAGCAGGGTGGTGGTCCAGCCGGTGAGGGCACCGGAGTTGCCGACGGCGACGCTCTCCAGGATGCCCTTGCGGTCGACCAGGGCGTGGCCGAAGTTGGTGCGGCCCAGGCCCTCCACCAGGATGTCGAGAGTGGGGGAGGCGCCGACAGCGCTCGAAGAGGGCAGCGTCAGCGGCGCGTTGGCGGTCGCGATGTCCAGGGCGGCGGCGACATCGGCGGGGAGGTTCTGGCGGTACAGCCCGCCGGCGTACCGCCCGTTGACGAACACCGTGGCGTAGTCGTGCACCCAACGCACGGTCAGGCCGCCGCCGTTGTAGCCGGTCAGATGCTTGCTGTAGAGGATGAGGCCGGTGTTCTGGCCGAAGTTCTCCATCGGCTGCGGGGTGGTGGTCTGCGCGGCGGGCAGCGGCGCGGGCAGGTTGTCCCACAGCGAGGCGTACGCCACGGGCTGCAGGTCGGTGCCGCCGGCGCGGCTGACGGTGGGGACGGGCGCGGGGACGGCGGGCGGTGGCGCGGGCAGATATCCGGCGATGAGGTCGCGGTAGGCGGTGTAGCGGGGGCCGGGCGCGCCCTGTTCGGTGATGGGCGCGCTGTAGTCGTAACTGGTGATGTCGGGCTGGTAGTTGCCCGAGGAGTCGTCGGCGTTGGCCCCGGCGCTGAAGCCGAAGTTGGTGCCCCCGTGGATCATGTAGATGTTGAAGGACAGCTGGGCGTCCATCAGGCCCTTGAGGGTGGCGGAGATGTCGCTTCCCTGCCCGGCGAAGGTGCTGTCACCCCAGTGGGTGAGCCAGCCGGGGTAGACCTCGCCGGCCATCGCGGGCACGGCGGGGAACGCCTTGCGGGCCTGGGCGATCTGGCCCGCGTCACCGCCGCTGAGCGCGACGGCGCCACCGGTCACCACGGTCTTGTTGCCGGTGGCCTGCCCGAGGCCGTCCTCGGTGTAGAACGGCCCGGAGACACCGCCGGTGAGCCACAACTGCCGTAGCTCCTCCAGATACGGGGCGCTGCTGCCGTAGGAGCCGTACTCGTTCTCGATCTGCACCATCAGGACCGGTCCGCCGTTGTCGATCATCAGCGGCTTCACCCGGGGGACGAGGGCCTGGTAGTAGCGGGTGACGGCGGCCATGTAGTGCGGGTCGTCCGCCGCGGCGACACGGAGCTTGATGTCGGGGTTCTTCAGCAGGTAGGGCGGGATGCCGCCGAGGTCCCACTCGCCGCAGCAGTAGGGGCCGGGGCGCAGCAGGACCCACATGCCCTCCTGCTGGCACAGCCGCACGAAGCGCGCGATGTCCCGGCGGTCGGTGGTGAAGTCGAAGACGCCGGGGCTCTCCTCGATGTAGTTCCACATCACGTACACCGAGACGGTGTTCATGCCCATCGCCTTGGCCATCCGGATACGGTGCTGCCAGTGCTCGACGGGGATACGGGCCGGGTGCATCTCGCCGCTGCGGATCTGGAACGGCGCGCCGTCGAGCAGGAACGCGCTGCCGTCCGCCGCGAAGCGGAACCGGGAGGACGCCGCGGAGGCGGGCGACGCGTTGCCGAGACCTGCCGCGGCCGCGCCGGCCGCCGTGATCAGGCTGAGGGAGAGAAAGCGGCGACGATCCATGGTCGGAGGCTCCTCGTTGAGCGGCCGTGATCGTATCTGTTTGGTGTGCTGGCTTTCTGTGCAGTCTTGCGCACATTGGCAGTGCGTTGCGAGCATGTCAAGAGCACGGGCGGCTGCCCGGGCGTCAACGGCCCCCCACGCCTGGAGGCGCGATGCGCACCCCGTCCCTGCGAAAAGCCGCGGCCGCGGTCCTCTCCCTGGCCGTCGGCGCGATCCTGCCGCTGACCGTGCCGCTGCAGACCGCCGCCCACGCGGCCTCCGGCTTCGACACCGCGCCGGCCGCAGCCGCCCTCCAACGCCTGCTGCCGGCCCAGGCGGGCCAGATCACCCTGGTGGCCGCGGACCGGAACACCCCTGGCACGGACGCCTTCTCGGTGTCCGGAGCGGCCGGAGCGATCCGGGTCCAGGGCACCTCGCCCGCCACGCTGCTGACCGGCGTCGGCTGGTATCTGCGGCATGTCGCCCACGCCGACATCGGGCTGCCCGGTGACAGTACGGCGAAGCTTCCGGCGACCCTGCCCGCGGTGCCCCAGCCGTTCACCGACGCGGCGGTGGTGCCGCACCGCTACGCCCTCAACGACACCGAGAACGGCTACGGCGGCACCGCGGGCGCCTACCGCACCTTCGCCGACTACCAGCACGAGGTCGACGTCCTGGCGCTGCACGGCTTCAACGAGGTCCTGGTCACCGTCGGCGCCGAACAGCCCTACTACCAACTCCTCCAGCAGTTCGGGTACTCGGCCGCCGAAGCCCGGTCGTGGATCCCGGCACCGGCCCACCAGCCGTGGTGGCTGCTGCAGAACATGTTCGGCTTCGGCGGACCGGTCACCGACCAACTCCTCACCGCCCGCGCCGCGTTGGGACGGCAGGTCTGCGACCAGTTGCGCGCGCTCGGCATGACGCCGGTCCTGCCCGGCTACTACGGCACCGTGCCCACCGACTTCGCCACCCGCAACCCGGGCGCCGCCGTCGTCGCCCAGGGCGGCTGGACCGGCTTCACCCGCGACTCCTGGCTCGACCCGACCGGCTCGCTGTTCGCCCGCGTCGCCGCCGCGTACTACACCGCGCAGACCGCCGCGTTCGGCGCCAGTGCGATGTACAAGATGGACCCGCTGCACGAGGGCGGCACCGCGGGCGGCGTCAACGTCCCCGCCGCGGCCGCCGCCATCCAGCACGCCCTGCTGACGGCCCACCCCGGGGCGATCTGGGCGATCCTCGGGTGGCAGAGCAACCCGTCCGCGGCCCTGCTGTCCGGCGTGGACAAGACGAAGATGCTCATCGTGGACGGCCTGTCCGACCGCTACGACAACCTCGACCGCGAGTCGTCCTGGGGCGGCACACCGTACGCCTTCGGCACCATCCCGAACTTCGGCGGCAAGACCACCCTGGGTGCCAACACCGCGGTGTGGACCACCCGTTTCCAGCAGTGGCTCACCAAGAGCGGCAGCGCGCTGAAGGGCATCGCCTACATGCCCGAGGGCTCCGGCCACGACCCGGCGGCCTTCACGCTCTTCGCGGACCTGGCCTGGGCCTCCGCGCCGATCGACCAGTCCGCCTGGTTCACCGACTACGCCACGGCACGCTACGGCGGCGCGGACACCCACGCCGCCGACGCCTGGAACCTGCTGCGCCAGGGCCCGTACAGCATGCCGTCCGGCTCGTGGAGCGAGGCCCAGGACGGCCTGTTCACCGCCCGCCCCTCACTGACCGCCGCCACCAGCGCCTCCTGGTCGCCCACGTCGACGCGCTACGACACCGCCACGGTCCAGCGGGCGCTGAACGCCCTGCTCGCGGTCGCGCCCGCGCTGCGGTCCGGTGACGCCTACCGGTACGACGTGGTCGACGTCGCCCGCCAGGCGCTGGCCAACCGCAGCCGCGTCCTGCTGCCCCAGATCGCCGCCGCCTACAACGCGAAGGACCTCACCACCTTCCGCTCCCTGGTCGGCGAGTGGAACACCGACGAGGCCACCCTGGACCGGCTGCTCGGCACCGACCCCCGCTTCATGGTCGGCACCTGGCTCGCCCGCGTCCCCGCCTGGGGCTCCTCCCCGAGCGAGCGCACCCAACTCGGCTACGACGCCCGCGCCTTGCTCACCACCTGGGGCGACACCCGAGGCGAGGCCGAGAGCGGGGGCCTGCGGGACTACGCCGCCCGCGAGTGGTCGGGCATGGTCTCCGACCTCTACGCCAAGCGCTGGGCCGCCTACTTCTCCTCCCTGGACACCGCGCTGGTGAACAGCACCGCCCCGGCCCCGGTGGACTTCTTCGCCATGGACGACGCCTGGGCCAGGGCGACCACCACCTACCCCACCACCGCGTCCGGCGACCCGGTCGCCGTCGCCGCCTCCGTCGCCACCTCCCTGCCGCCCGTCACTCCCACCGGCCCCGTGACCGGCATCGGCGGCAAGTGCGTCGACGTCACGAACGGCAACAGCGCCGACAGCACCCCGCTCCAACTCCACACCTGCAACGGAACCGCGGCCCAGACCTGGTCGCTGCCCGGCGACCGGACCGTCCGCGCCATGGGCAAGTGCATGGACGTACGCGGCGGCGCCACATCGGCCGGAACCGTGGTCCAGCTGTACACCTGCAACGGCACCCCCGCCCAGAGCTGGGTGCCCGGGACCGACCGCACACTGCGGAACACCAAGTCGGGCCTGTGCCTCGACGCCACCGGCGGTTCGAGCGCCGACGGCACCGCCCTGATCATCTGGACCTGCACCGCCAACGCCAACCAGCTCTGGACGCTGCCGAGTTGACCTGACCGGCGCTGCGATTCCCGGGTGGGCGGCCGACCGCCGCCCACCCGGGAATCGACCTAGACTGCGGTGCCATGGCAGGAGCAACGCTTCACCTTCAGACCTTCGGGGACGCGTCGGGGCCGCCGGTGGTCGCCGTCCACGGTGTGTACGGCTATGGAGGCCGCTGGCGGGAACTGGCCGCGGCACACCTGGCCGACCGGCGCGTGTACGCGCCCGATCTCCGCGGACAGGGCCGGTCCCTGTGGTCTCCGCCGTGGACACTGGAGCAGCACGCCGCCGACCTGCTGGCCACGATGGACGCCCACGGCGTGCCCCGTGCCGACCTGCTGGGATTCTCCTTCGGCGCCGCGGTCTGCCTGCACCTGGCCCGGCACGCCCCCGAACGGGTGCGCCGCCTCGTACTCCTGGACCCCGCCGTGGGGCTCGGCGGCGAGGCCACGGCCAGGAGCGCCGCCAAGGCGCTGAAGGCGCCGTCGTTCCTCGATCCCGCGGAGGCGCGGGCGGCCTTCGCGAAGTCCTGGCCGAAGGCCCCACGGGACGCGGCCGACGAGGAGATCAGCGACTACCTCATGCAGGACGAGGACGGCCGCTGGCGGTGGCGCTTCCACCCCGAGTCGATCGCCGCGTCCTACGGCGAAATGGCCCGCTCCCCGGCTCTCCCACCCTCCACCGTCCCCACCCTCCTCATCCGCGCCGCCCGATCCAACGTCGTGCCCCGGAAGTACGTGTCAGCCTGCCGCGACGCCGGTGTCGCGGTGGCCGACGTCGAGTCCGGTCACCAACTCCTGCTGGAGCGGCCGAAGGAGACGGGCGTCCTGATCCGCGAGTTCCTCGACGCCGGCGTCACCCGGGCGGGCAGTCCCGGGCTCTGACCGTGGCCTGGGACCGACCCGGAGGTGCAGCGCGGCGAGCAGGAGGCAGAGGGCGGCCATCGTGGACCACAGGGTGGTCGACCCCGCGCGGGCGAGGAGTTGGGTGCCGAGGACCGGGGCGAGTGTGGCCGCGACGCCCCAACTCGTGCCGAAGACGGCCAGATAGCGGCCGGTCGCGCCGGGTGGCGCGAGGTCCGTGACCAGCGCGTAGACGCGGCCCATGATCACCAGGTCGCCCAGACTCCAGACGACGGCTGAGGCGAGCATCGCGGGCAGGGTGCGGGCGAGGGCGTAACCGGTCAGGCCCGCTGCCAGCAGCAGGTGGGCGACGGCGAGCGCGACGGGCGTGGTGAGCCGGAGTGCCCGGGCCGACCGGATCAGCGGCTGGGCGAGCACAGTCGTGGCAGCGGTGGCGGTGAACAGCAACCCGGCGTCGGCGGCGGGCAGGCCCTGCCGGGCGAGCGCGAGCGGCAGGGCCATCACGGTCTGCTGGTTGATCAGGGCGTAGGCGGTTCCGGTGGCCAGGACGGTGAGCAGGGCCGGGTCCCGCAGCGGGCGTACGGCGGTGGCGCCGTGGCCGGGTCCGGGTGGCGCCGGGCGGTCGTGGGGCAGGGCCAGCCGGACCAGCAGGGCGCAGGCCAGGCAGCTGACGGCGTCGGCGACGAAGAGCCAGCGCAGATCCCAGCGCCCGAGGAGGGCGGCGAGCAGTCCCGCGCCCATGCCGCCGGCCGCGAGTGCGGCGCTGAGCAGGCTGAACGCCTGCACTCGTTGCCGCTCCGGCACGGACTCGCCGATGATCGCCTGGCTGGGCGGCTCGTAGAGCTCGAAGGCCAGTCCGAGCAGCACGGCCGCGCCGACCGTCCAGACGAGCGACGTCCCGGCCGCGATCGCGAGCTGCGCCACGGCGCACCCGCAGAGCCCGAGCAGGATCGTGGTCCGCCGGCCGATGCGGTCGGCCAGCCGTCCCCCGGCGAGGCGGGAGGGGATGGTCGCGAGCCCGAAAGTGGCGGCGACCAGGCCGGCGGTGGTCAGGCCCACGCCGTGGTCGGTGCTGATCAGCGCGGTGAGGAAGGGCAGCGAGAAGGCTCCGAGCTGGTTCACGACGCGGGCGAGCAGCAGCAGACGCACGGTACGGGGCAGTGGTGCGGAGCGCGGCACAGCACCTCCCGTCACTGGTCAATCGGATATGGTCAGTGACGAGTACCGTAGGCAAGTGAAGGATAACTGGTCAAGTGCTGTTCGACAGTCACATGCGGACCTTGCTCGACGCCTCGGTGGCGCTCGTCAACGCGCTGACCGACGGTGAGGCGCGCGGCCGCCGCTACGTCGCCCCCCAGGGCGCCGAGCGGGTGGAGGCGGTCCGCGCGGCGCTGTCCGCGGCGGCGGACCTGGGACGCGCCGAGGCCGACCGGCTGGCCGACACCGCCCAGGTCCTGCGCGTAGTCTTCGAGGCCGCGGCCGCCGACCGGCTCGACGACGCGGCTCCCGCGCTCAACGCCCTGCTGCGCGACAGCGGCGCCCGCCCCCAGCTCGACCGCGCTCCCGGCCAGCCGTGGCAGGTGCACTTCCACGGGGCCGACGACTCCTACGCCATCGGCTGGAGCGCCGGCTGCGCCACCGGCCTGGCCATGGCTCTCGGCGGCGACTACGCGGGGCGCCTCGGCGTCTGCGCGGCCCCGCGCTGCGACCGGGTCTACGTGGACACCTCCCGCAACGCGGGCCGCCAGTTCTGCTCGACCGCCTGCCAGAACCGGGTCAAGGCGGCGGTGTTCCGCGCGAGACGTGCGGGCGGCTAGGGCCTGTCCGGCGGGCGTGCGTGCCAGGCGCCGAAGGGGCCGTTCGTGATCCGCCGGACAGGCTGTAAGCATGGGCGCCGGGGCCGCGGCGGCCCTGCCGGCGGGCTGCCCGGGAGGACCTACGCCCGCGTGAAGCCGTGGCTGCGCTCCACCTTCGCCACGTGCAGTGTGTAGCTCTCGTACCACTCGGCCCGCCCGCGCTGCTGCGCCGCGCGGTGCTCGGCGTCGGTGCGCCACTGGGTGAGGGCGTCGGCGTCGCGGAAGTAGCCGACGGTGATACCCAGCCCGCCGGGGGTCTGCGCGTGGTCCATCCCCAGGTAGCCGGGGATGTCCTTCACCAGTTCCTCCATGCGGGCGTTGGTCTCGCGGTAGCCGCCCTGCTCCTGGGTCCGGACCGTGGCGAACACGGCGACGTAGTAGGGGGGTTCGAAGGCCTCGATGGGCGCGACAGGTGCTTCGGGGTGATCGCTCATGACGCCACCGTAGGGCGGGATGCGTCCGGTGATCCAACGTCTTTTCCGAACGGTCGACAAAAGGGATCCGACTCTTGCCCAAGCCGTCACCCGCGCTCGTCCGCGGAGGCCGTGATGACGGGCTCATGACCGGCGGGCAGGAGGGCGAGCACCAGGGCCACCGCCTCCTCCGCGGTGCCGACTTCGCCGATCACAGCGGAGGGATCGCGTCGGCGGACGGTGAACCGGCCGTTGTCCATGGGTTCGATCGAACCGCCTTGCACGGCCCAGGGATAGCTGGTGCTGCTGCTGAAGAGCAGGGCGAAGTGGCTGGTGAACGGGTACAGCCGCCGCAGCCGCGGCTGAGCGGCGGCGGCGTCCAGCAGCGCGACGACGGGCGGATAGGCACGGCCGGGCCGGCGGATCTCGTGGACGGCCTGCCGCCACAGCCAGGCGAGCCGTACGGACTGCCAATGGGCCTCGACGGCGGCGGCCGGCCCGCGCGCGTGCGCCGCGGCCATGTCGGGGAGAACGGGTCGGGGCGGCAGTGGTGGCCGGGACGGTTTCCCGCCGGAGGTCTCGGTGTGCGCGTCCACCGTCCCAGTGTCGCGGAGAGCGCGCGGGAGCGGCGTGCTGACGGCGACGAGCGTGGCCCGGCCGTACGGATCCCGTACGGCCGGGCCACGCGCCGCCCCCCTGGCCCGTGGGGTCAGTTGTAGTGGTGCTCGGGCGGCGGGGTGGTAGTGCAGGTCAGCGGACCGTGCGCCGGGACGATCCGCTCCACCGAGCCGGGGTTCATGTGGACCGAGGCCAGTTGGGCGGGGTTGAGGTAGCCGATGAAGAGCTGCTTCCCCGCGGGCATGGCGGCCGGGTCGAACGTGAACGTGACCTTGCCGTCGTCGGCCCGCTCGCCCTTCATCACCTCGGTGACCCCGGGCCCGGAACCGCTGGGCGTGAGCTTCCCGTCGTCGTGCGGGCCCTTGCAGAAGACGCCCTCCTTGATCAGGACCGGGAACCCGGCCCTGCGCAGCGCGTTCTCCAGCCCCGCGTGGTCGCTGAAGTACGCGGCCTTGTCCCAGGTGACGACGACGGTGCCGTTCTTCTTGGTGTCCACGGTGTACGCGACGGTGCGGACGTGCACCGAGCCCGCGCCGGTGCTGTCGTCGGCCGAGGCCGACGGTGGCGCCGTCGCGGGGTTGATCAGCGCGGGCACGCCGATCGCGAGCGCCGCGGCGGCCGCGACCCCGGCGGTGCCGACCAGGCGCCGACGGTTGCGGCGGCTGCGGCCCGCCGCCTCGATCCGCTCCACCGGCGTGGACATGGTGATGTCGTCGAGGGAGTCCCTCAGCGCGTTGAGCACCTCGTGCTCGTTCATGGTCCGACCTCCTGGTCGTTGGGGGTGCCGTCATCGACGGTGACGAGTTGCCCGCGCAACGCCGACACGGCCCGCGACAAGTGGGCGGTGACGGTGCCCTCCGCGATCCCCAGCGCCTTGGCCGTGGCCTTGGTGTCGAGGTCGAGGAAGACCCGTAGCGCGATCACTTCCCGCTGCCGCTGCGGCAGTTGACGCAAGCAAGCGAGCAGACCGGGGTCCAGGCCGGGGTCGGCTTCGCGCGGAGCCGGCACGTCGGGCGCGCCGTCCTCCAGCGCGACCTCCCTGCGCTTGCGCCTCCACCACGACACCCGGGTGTTCAGCGCCGTGCGCACGATCCACGCGCGCGGCGCCGGGTGCCGGCTGACCTTCGGCCAGGACACCCAGGCCCGGGTGAACGCCTCGGCGACCAGATCCTCGGCGAGCTGCCGATCGCCCACACTCGCCAGGACCGCCCGCAGGCAGGCGTCCCGGCTGGCTCCGTAGAACTCCTTGAACTCCAACTGCTTCACACCCCCTATACGCAGCGGCGCCCCCCCACACTTACCTCCCCGCCCGGTGAATCCGCACCGGTATCCGCACCGGTCGCCGCGCCGGTATCCGCCGCGGTATCAGCCGGCGGGCTCCCGCACGGCGACGTGGTGACGGGGTGTGTCTACGGCCGCGCGCAGGGTGTCGTACGCCATCGGCCGCGTCGCCGTGGACGAGAGGTATCAGGTCGTGCGTTGTCCCCTTCCGGGGCGACGTGTCGCGCCTAGGCTCGGTGCCGTCCCGGCGCGGCCCCCGTGGGCAGGTGGGCGGCGCCGGGACGATCACGAGTCAGCGGGACCGGCGGGGGACATCATCGGGTCGAGGGGACGAGCGGCGTGGCGGGCGGGGCACGCCGGTGGCGCTGTGCGCCCGGACATAGGCATCGACGACGGCCTGGTGGCGGGCGGCCAACCGCTGTGCGAGGTGGTCGGCTTCCTGCGCCGAGCCGGTGAGCCGCAGCAACTGGCGGAAGTCGCGGGCGCCTTGGCCGCGGGCCCGCCACCAGAACCACTCGCGTACGGCGGCCCGCGCCGCGGTGGCCAGGACGTGCCCGGCCACGGCGGCCAGAGCCACGGCGATGGCCGTGCCACCGGTGACTGCGTGTCCGAGGGCGAGTACGGGCCATGCGGCGGCCATCGCCGGGGTGTGCGGGGTCAAGCGGTGCCAGGACTGGCCGAGTCGCCGGTGCCGGCCGGGGCCGTCGGTCGCGGAAGCGGGGGGCGCTGCCTGCCCGCCGTGGGTGGGAATACCCGGTCCTTTCATGGTTCCTCCGTCGCTGTGATCGGGCGATACGGAGGGCCGGGTCGGGGGCGGCCGGTTTTTCCCATGGGCGGGGCGAACTTTTTCGGTGGATTCGAGGGACGCGATGACGGACAGCGGGACGCGGCAGGCGCCGTGGGAGAACGCCGAGTTGGGCGATGCCGACTTGGTGGCGGTGGTCCTCGGCGACGGCACGGGGCCGCAGGGGGCGGGAGCGCTGGAGGCGATCGCCTCCCGGCACTACCGGCCGGTGCTGCGGCAGTGCGCACGGCTGCTCGGGCAGGACGCACAGGACGGCGCGGACATCGCGCAGAAGGTGTTCGAGGACGCGGTCGCGAGCCTGCTGCGCGGCCGAGGACCTGCGAACCCCGAGAAACTGGGTGCCTGGCTCGCGGAGTTCGCCAAGCGCCGGGTACTGGCGTACTGGCGGGACAAGCGGCCCGGCGGGATGGCGGTCACCGGCTCCGACGACGGCTTCGACGCGTTCGCCGACGACGACGAGTCCCGGTCCGGCACCGCGGCGCGCCGCGCCCACGTCGAGCGGCTGCTGGAGATCGTGGTGGCCTCGCTGACCGCACACCAGCGGCAGGTCTACCGGTTACGGGTCCAGGAAGGGCTGCGCGGCCGGGAGATCGCCGAACGGATGGGCATGGCCGCCTCCACCGCGAGCAACGAGGCCACCGCGCTCCTGGGCCTGCTCGCCGACGGCTTCCACGCGCTCGTCCTGGCCCAGGAGGGCCGCCCGTACTGCCCGGAGCTGGCCCGGATCCTCGACGCGGCAGGCGTCACGGCGGTGACCCAGCAGAACTTCACCACCGAACTGCGCGAACGCATCGTCCGGCACTTCGGCACCTGCAAGATCTGTGACGAATGCGGGGTCTGCGGCGTCCAACGGCGTTTCCTCGCAGGGCCGTACAGCCCGGTGTTCTTTCCGATCGTGCAGGACACCGAGTTGCGCGAGCGGGTGCTCGACCACATCCGGCAGGCGGTCGGCGGTGCGGCCCCGCCGTCCTCCGGCCCGCCCGCCGGTGCCGGTACGGGCAGCGGCCCATTGTTCGTGGCGGCGAGCGCGGGACTCGCCACCGGGGACGCCGCCGCCCGGGTGGCCGGCCACAGCCGCGCGGCCGGGGTGCGGTCGGCGCTGCGCGGCCGCCGGGCCGCGGGGGTGGCCGCGGTCGCGGCGGTCGTGACCGTCGCACTGGTGGCGGCCCTCGTCATGGCGCTGACCCGTACGTCGCACCCCAAGGCCGCGGCCGCACCAACCCGTTCACCAGGCGCGACGACCGCGGCCCGCGGCGGGCCGCTGACCGTACGGCTGAACAAGACCGACGACTACTTCACGACCACCGGCGCGCCGGGCCGCACCTACGTGGGGCATGTCCAGGATCCGGTGCTGTCCGGTGCCGCCGATCCGGCGACGCTGCGCGGTCTCCAGACGCAGCTGCGCCGCCCGATCCTGGACTGGCAGGCCCTGGCCGCGGGCGGACCGGTAGCCCCCGCCGCGCCCGTCGCCACACCCGCGAACTCCTTCGACGAGGGGACGACCGTGCTCACGGCGGGCTCCCTGCTGACCGTCACCTACGGGTTCGCCGGCGGTGACGACTTCGGCGGCGGGGGCGGCCGGACCGTCGTCATCGACACCGCGACCGACACCGACCAGGCGCCGGGCGACCTGCTCACCCCGGCCGCCGCGACCCCGGCGGGCGCCCGCCGGATCGCCGATGCGCTCAACGGCTCCCCGTCGGGCCGCCACCTGACCTCGTTCGGCTGCCCGGCACTGACCGACGCCTTCGTACGGACCAACGTCCTGGCCAAGCCGTCCCCGTACAGCGAGCTGTCCTTCGGCGTCGCCCGCACGGGCATCGCCTTCATGGTCGCCCCCGGCAATCAGGACTGCGGCTGGCCCGATCTGGTGACCGTGCCCTTCTCCGCCCTGACCGGGCTGGTGAACCCCTCGGTTCCGGGCCGGGCGGCGGGCAGCGGGCACTGACCGCGCCACCCGGCTCAGGGCGCGCTGAGGAAGGTGTTGAGCGCGTCCGCGATTCCGGTGGCGATCGCGTGCTGGCCGGCGGGGCTGTCGGCGATGGAACCCTCGGTGGGATTGCTGATGAAGAGCGGTTCGACCAGCGCGCCGGGCATGACGGAGGGCTGGTCGTTGTAGCCCGCCTTGCCCGGCCCGAGGACGAGCAGGTGGCCGTACGCGGCGGCCTGTACGGTCAGCGTGCTGCCGCCGGTGCTGTTGCTGGTGGCGCCGCGGTCGGACACGTCCCACCCGTGGGTCGCCAGCGCCGCGACGATGGCATGCTGCAGCAGCCCGGCGAGAGTGCGGCTGCGGGCCGAGAACGACCGGTCGGCGTCGAAGAGGGTGATGGCGCCACCGGTGCTCACATGGCCGTCCAGGTTGAAGTGGACCGACACCAGCGCGGCGGCGCCGGCCAGATTCGCGCACCGCGCCCTGGCGAGCAGGTCCTTGTGATCGCCGCTGGGCGACATCACGCTGCCCGACAGGTCGCCGCCCGACAGCCGGGCGACGGCGCTGTCGCGGGTGCGGGAGACCACCACCCGGTAGCCGTCGGCCCGCAGGAGCTGGGTGGTGTCGAGCACGGTGGCCAGCGTCTCGGTCTTCTCCTCGATCCGCCGGCCCGAGGTGGTCCTGCCCTGACCGCCGGGATCGGGGCCTCCGTGCCCGGCGTCGAGGAACACGGTGCGGTGCCGGTCGCCCGACGTGGGTGTGAACGCCGCACACGCACCGGGGGCGAAGGAGGTGTCGTCCACCGCGGTACTCGCGGGCACCCGGGTCGTCGGCGACACATGACGGTGTCCGGGGTCGCGCCCGGGGCGGACCTCCAGCGCCGCGGTGGTCAGCGCGGCCGCGGCGGCCCCGACACCGAGGGCGGCGGCGCTCCATCGGAAGGCGCGAGTCGCGCGTTTTCGCGCCACACCCGCCGGGGGGCCGTGGCCGCCCCCGGGTATGCCCGAGGGCTCGTCGTGCCCCTCCTGCGGTGAACTGGGATCGCCGGTGACCATTGGCACTCTGCCCTGTCTCCCCGGGAACGAACAGCGACATGGCGCGAGGGGCGGTGCGCGGCAGCCGTGAGGCTGTCCCGCCGGCCCGACAGTGACAGTGAAGGCGGGCCCGCCGGGCGCTGCCATGCCACTGCGGCCATTCGGGGGACGGTGCCCGGCCCGGGTGTCGCCGTGTCCAGGCGCCACCCGGCACGTAGGGTTCGCTGTCTGGAGGTGGTCAGCGTGGAGTGGGCGGATGTACGGGCGTACTGCCTGTCCAAGCCGGGAGCCTGGCAGGACGAGCCGTGGGAGGGCGACGCCGTGGCCAAGGTCGGCGCCAAGATCTTCGCCTTCCTCGGGTCCGAACCGTCCCGCACCATCGGGCTCAAGTGCGGGGCCGACCGCGACGCGGCGGACGAGTGGCTGGCCCGGTACCCGGACGACGCCTCCGCGAGCGCCTACATCGGCCGCTACGGCTGGAACAGCCTGCGTATCGACGCGGCGATCCCCGACGACGAGCTGCTGGCGGCGGTCGACGAGTCCTACGAGGCGATCGTGGGCAAACTGCCGAAGCGGGACCGCCCCACGGGCTGACCGCTTCCCCTGCCGTGCGCGGACGGCGCGGGAGCGGCGTGCGCGGGCCATGCTGAGACTGCCCTCGCGGGGATCACGGAGAAAGGCGGCGTGCCCGTATGCGGAAACCCGGGCCGAGCACGGGTCGGCGGGTCGTGGCCGCCGGGGAGCGGCTGCTGCCCGGCGTCGCGGTCCTGGCGAGGTACCGCCGGGACTGGCTGCGGGGTGATCTGCTCGCCGGGGTGACGGTCGCGGCGTATCTCGTCCCGCAGGTGATGGCCTACGCGGGGCTGGCCGGACTTCCGCCGGTCACGGGGCTGTGGGCGATCCTGCCGCCCCTGGTGCTCTACGCGGTCCTCGGCTCGTCCCGGCAGTTGTCGATCGGGCCGGAGTCCACGACCGCGCTGATGACCGCCACGGCCGTGGGTCCGCTCGCCGGCGGTGACGCCGGGCGCTACGCCGCACTGGCCGCGGCACTCGCGATCACGGTCGGCCTGCTGAGCGTGGTCGCCTGGGCGGTGCGGCTGGGTTTCGTCGCGGATCTGCTGTCGCGGCCGGTGCTGGTCGGCTACATGACGGGCGTGGCGCTGATCATGATGGTCGACCAGTTGCCGAGGCTCACCGGAGTGACCGTGACCGGGCGTGAGTTCTTCCCGCAGTTGTTCTCCTTCCTGCGGGGGCTCGGCGGGATCCAGCCGGGAACCGTGGCCCTCTCCTCGTGCGCGCTCGTCTTCCTCCTCGCGGTGCAGCGGTTCCTCCCCAAGCTGCCGGGGCCGCTGCTGGTGGTCGTACTGGCCACGGCCGCCGTCGCGGCCTTCGGTCTGGACGAGCACGGCATCGCGGTCATCGGGTCCGTCCCCTCCGGGCTGCCGCGGCCGGTGCTGCCGCACTCGGGGGATCTCGCGCGCCTGCTGCTGCCCTCGGTGGGCGTCCTGCTCGTCGGCTACACCGATGTCGTGCTCACCGCGCGGGCGTTCGCCTCGGCCGGCGGTCCCCGGGTCGACCCCAACCAGGAACTGCTGGCACTGGGCGCGTCGAACGTGGGAGCCGGGCTGCTGCGGGGCTTCCCCGTGAGCAGCAGTGCCAGCCGCACCGCGCTGGGAGACTCGGCGGGCAGCCACACCCAGGCGTACTCCCTCGTCTCCTTCGTGCTCGTGCTGGCGGTGCTGCTGTTCCTCGGCCCGGTGCTCGGGCACGTCCCGGCGGCCGTGCTGGGGGCGATCGTCGTCTACGCCGCGCTTCGGCTGGTGGACCTGGCCGGTTTCCGGCGGCTCGCCGCCTTCCGCCGCCGGGAACTGCTGCTCGCGCTCGGCTGCCTCGTCGGCGTCCTGGCCCTGGACATCCTGTACGGCGTTCTGGTGGCCGTGGGGCTGTCCGTCGTCGAGATGCTGGCCCGGGTGGCGCGGCCGCACGACGCCATCGAGGGAGTGGTGCCGGGGATGGCGGGCATGCACGACGTCGACGACTACCCGCAGGCCCGCCTGATCCAAGGGCTGGTGGTCTACCGCTACGACTCACCGCTGTTCTTCGCCAACGCCGAGGACTTCCGGCGCCGGGCGCTCGCCGCGGTCGACGAGCACGACGGTCCCGTGGCCTGGTTCGTGCTCAACATGGAGGCCAACGTCGAGGTCGACATCACCGCGCTGGACGCGGTGGAGTCCGTGCGGCAGGAACTCGTGGGCCGCGGCATCGTGTTCGCCCTCGCCCGCGTCAAGCAGGATCTCCGCGAGGACCTGGACGCCTTCGGCCTCGGCGAGTCGGTGGGCCCCGAGCACATCTTTCCCACCCTGCCCACCGCCGTGACGGCCTATCACGCGTGGGTGGGGGCTCGGGGCCAGGAAACCGAGTGAGCCGGAAGCCCGCCCTAGATGGCGGGAGCCGCGACCCGAAGGTAGCTCAGCGAGTTGCTGGTGCCGCCCGATGTCGTGGCGGTCACCGGTACGGAGCCCGCCGGGCCCGCGGGGGCGATCGCGACCACGGTCGTGTCGGACACCACCGTGAAGGCCGCGGGGGCCGCGCCGAAGTGGACGGCGTGGGTGGTGGTGAGGGCGGTGCCGGTCAGGGTCACACTGGCGCCCGCGTCCGTCGGCCCCTGGGCGGGGGAGAGCGCGGTGAGGGCGGGGGCCGACAGATAGGTGTAGATGACGGTGTTGCTGGTGCCGCCGGGACCGGTGACGGTGACGGGCACCGCGCCGGTGCCCGCGGGGGAGACCGCGGTGATCTGGGTGGCGGAGTTGACGGTGAAGGAGGTCGCGGGGGTGCTGCCGAAGGTGACGGCGGTGGTCCCCGTGAGGCCGGAGCCGGTGAGGACCACGGTGGTCCCGCCGGACGCCGGGCCCTGGGAGGGCGCGACGGACGCCAGCGAGGGCGCGTTGAGGTAGTAGAAGAACACCGCTCCCGAGGTGCCGCCCACCGTGGTCGCGGTGACGGGCACCGCGCCGGTGCCCGCGGGGGTGACGGCGGTGATCTGGGTGGCGGAGTTGACGGTGAAGGAGGTCGCGGGGGTGCTGCCGAAGGTGACGGCGGTGGTCCCCGTCAGGCCCGTGCCGGTGAGGACCACGGTGGTCCCGCCGGCGGTCGGGCCCTGGCTCGGTGCGATCGAACTGAGGGTCGGCGTCGGCGCGTAGGTGTAGGAGACCGTGTTGCTGAGCCCGGCCGGTGTGCGCACGGTGACGTTGACCGTCCCGGTGCCGGGCGGGACCGTCGCGGTGATCGCCGACGGTGAGGTGACCGTGTACGACAGGGCGGCCGCGGATCCGAAGGTGACCGCGGTGGCGCCGGTGAACTGGGTGCCGTTCAGGGTCACGGGGTTGGTGCCCGCCGCCGGACCCGTGTTGGGTACGACCGAGGTGAGGGTGGGAGGGGCCACGGTGACTCCAAGAGATGGGGGTCGGCCCGGCTGGGCCGCGAGCTGGGGTAGCGGTCGGGGCCGCGCGAGCGCGCACCGCTTCCGCTCGGCACGGTGCCGGTGGGCCGGAGCGGTGCGCGGACGTACGTCCCGAGGTGCCGTCAGATGCCGGGACCGGACACGTAGGTGAAGCCGTCGACGACCGTGGCGCTACCGCCGCCGGTGGTCACGACGACGTCGACGGCACCCGCGCTGCCGGACGGCGTGACGGCGACCACCGTGGTGCTGTTCAGCACCGCGAAGGACGCGGGGGTGCCGCCGAAGGTGACGGCGGTGGTGGACGCCAGGCCGGTCCCGGTGATGGTCACCGAGGTGCCGCCGCTCGACGGCCCCGAACTGGGCGTGACCGAGGCGGCCGTCGGTGCGTCGACGTAGGAGTAGGCGAGCGGAGAGGTCGTGCCCCCGGCGGTGGTGACGGTGACCTCGACGCTGCCGCCGGCGGAGCCGGCCGGAACCACCACGTCCAGCCGGCTGTCCGAGACGACTGTCGGGGTCGCGCTGTTGGAGCCGAAGGAGACATCGGTGGCCGTGGAGAGGCCGTAACCGTTGACGGTGACGGTGTTGCCGCCCGCGGTCGGACCGGAGTCCGGGCTGAGGGACACCGCGATCGGCGGGCTGATGTAGAAGAAGGACAGCGAGTTGCTCGTCCCTCCCGCGGTCGTCACGTTGACGTCGACGACACCGGAGCCCGCGGGGTCGATGACGGTGACCGAGGTGGGCGTGTTCGCGGTGATCGTGGCCGTACGGGATCCGAAGTGGACGGCACTGGCAGCCGCCAGGTTCACGCCGGTGATCGTGACGGTCGTCCCGCCGCTGGTGGGGCCTTGGTTCGGACTGATGGGCATGGGATTCCTCCTTACTCGGAAGGTCTTCTCCGAGTAGCGACTGGGCGCTGCGATCCACGCCCGTCCCGAACCGGCCCGTGCCGACACGCGTCGGACCGCCGGCAGTTGAGGATGTGCGGAGAGGCCCGTCCGGACGGGATGCGCGCGGGCCCGGGGAGCGAGACTTGTCCGCGGGGACTTGATGGATCGTCGCCCGTTGATGCAGACAAGTGAATTAACCCATCCGAGTGATGCCGTAACCAAGGGAATTGACACGGTATCCACCATTTGGCCGAGCGCTCTGGGCGTGCGGCAGCGCGTGCCGGTGGTACGGGGTCCCCTGCCGGGGGCCTGCGGCGGGGGTGCTCGGCCTGCCCGTCCGCGTGCACCCCGGGTGCCTGACGACCTGGCGCCCGGGGACCGACCGGATCGCGGTGGGGTCAGCCGTTGTAGCCGATCGGGTCGACGTTGGGGTAGGCGGCGGCCTTGCCGGTGCCATTGGTGACCGGGAGGGTCTGGTACTCCCACGGCATGGAGTGGGAGTGGGTCTCGTTCGGGGGCGTGATCACCATCGTGGAGACCTTGACGCCGGTGCCGCCCGAGGAGTTGGGCATGTAGTTGAGGTCGAACAGGGTGCTGGCGCCCGGCTTGAGCGTGACCTGGTGGTGGGCCCGCTTGGTGCGCGGGACCGAGATGACACCGTAGTTGGTGTGCAGGTCGACGCCGGGGAAACCGTCCATGACGCAGGTGGAGGTGCCCTTGTTGGTGAGCTTGATGACGACGGCGCCGGGGGAGCCCACGGACTGCGCGCCGCTGTCCGGGCCGTAGCCGAAGCCGAGGTGGGCGGTCAGGCAGGTGTGGGACGCACCGGCGCTGCCCGTCGTGCCCGAACTGCTCTGCGTCCCCTTGGCGTCACTGCCGCTGCCACCGGTGGTGGTGCCGCCGCCGGTGCTCTTCGCACCGGTGTCCGCCGAGGCCGACGCGGAAGCCGAAGCCGTGGGAGCGGCCGTGCTGCTGGTCGTCGCGCTCGGGGTCCCGCTCGCGCCGGCCTTTCCGTCGCAAGCGGTCAGGGTCAGGGCGGCGGCCGCCGAAAGGCCCAGGGCGGCGACGTGGACGAAACCGATACGCATCAAAGACTCCTGCGGAAAGCTGAGGATGGGTAGGCGACCCGGGGTTGCGGATCCGCCCATGAAGACGGGTGATCGCGTCACACGGCCGCACCGGCGACGTCATAGACCTGTCACAGCCTCAGCTACGTCCCGGGACGTCTACGCCGGGTACGTGTCGCCGGTCGCCCTCACGAGCAACTCGTAGAGGGTGGTGCGTTCCTGTGCGGTCAGCCGCCCCAGCGTCGAGTCGAGCACGCCCTCGACCAGTTCCGCGCCGTCCGCGTACGCCTGCTCGCCCTCGGCGGTGAGGCCGTGGCGTACCGCGCGGCCCGGCCCGTCGACTCGTGCGATCAGGCCGCGGTCCACCATGCGCTTCGCCAGCTCGCCCATCGACTGGTCGGTCTGGAAGGTGAGCACGGCCAGGGCGTGCAGCGACGCGTCCGGCTCGCGCCGCAGATGGCGCAGCACGTCCCACTGGACCAGCGAGAGCCCGAGCGTGCCGAGCCGCTTGTTGAACTCGCGGTGGTGCTGCCACTGAAGGCGCTTCACGGCCAGCCCTACGTCCTGCATCGACTCCTTCATCCTCACAGGATATATCAGGTTCCTTGTATCAGGAACCTTGCACAAACTAAGGACCCTGATCTAAGGTTCCTTGTATGACCTCCCTTCCTTCCGCAACGCTCCGGCCGCCGCGGACCACCGTCGTCGAGACCGCCCCGGCCCCCTTCACGGTCGAGGACCGCGACCGCACCCGTCCCTTCCTTCTGCTGCACGGCGGCGGCGGTCCCGCGACCATGTCCGCCTTCGCCGCCCTGCTCGCCGAGCGCGGCCACTGCCGGGTACTGCTCCCGACCCATCCCGGGTTCGCGGGAACCCCGCGGCCCGAGCGGCTGACCTCGACCCGCGACCTTGCCGCCGCCTACGTGGCACTGCTCGACGAGCTCGACCTGTCCGACGTCACCTTGATCGGCAACTCCTTCGGGGGCTGGCTCGCCGCCGAGATCGCCCTGCTCGGCAGCCCGCGGGTGAGTGGCGCCGTCCTCGTCGACGCGGTCGGCCTGCAGGTCGACGGCCACGCCATCACTGACGTGCGCGGGCTCACGCCGCCCGAGCTGCGGCAGCTCTCCTTCCACGACCCGAGCAAGGCCCCGCAGCCGCCCGCGGGTGCCGGCGCCGGTCCGGGCCCGGATGTGCGGGCACTCCTGGCGTACACCGGACCGACGATGTCCGACCCGTCACTCGCGAAGCGCCTGGGCGAACTGCGCCTCCCGGTCCACGTCGTCTGGGGCGAGAGCGACGGCATCGTGGACGTCGAGTACGGCAGGGCCTTCGCCGACGCGATTGCGCAGTCCGTCTTCACCGTCCTGCCGCGCACCGGCCACCTTCCCCAGGTCGAGACCCCCGAGGAGCTCCTCGGGGCGCTCGGTCAGTAGCCGTAGCCGCCGGACGTGCCGTATCCGTCGGACGAGCCGGACGAGCCGGACGAGCCGGACGAGCTGGAGGAACCGGACGAGTCGGCGGAGGAGCTGCTCGGCACGAGCTTGGTGACCTTGGCGGCCTGGTCGTTCACCGCGAACCACAGGCCCATCTTGCCCTGGCCGTTGATGTCGCCGGGCTTGGTGTCACCCGTGAACCAGTAGACGGGCCAGCACTTGATGGCCAGCTGCTTGGTGCCGTCGGGGCGGGTCACGGTGCCGATGTGAATCGGGTCGATGCCCTTGACCTTGGTCTTGTCGACGGGCTTGGCGGGCTTCCAGGTGTCCAGGCAGGCGCCGACGCAGCCGAACTTCATCGGCCAGGCGCTGTCCTTGTTGAACCGGTAGAGGGTGCGCCACTTGCCGTCCACGAGGATCTTGCCCAGGTCGGGGTTGTTGACGACGGACACCGGCGCGCCGGTGGGCGCGGGTGCGGCGGCCTTCTCGTCGATCGCCTTCTTCCCGTCGGGCGCGATGGCGTTCCACGTGCCGCCCACGCCCTGGCCCTTGGTGTCGCCCGCCTTGGTGTCCTTGGCGTAGCGGTAGACGGGCCAGCCGGCGAGGGTGAGTTGGGTGGTGCCGTCGGCGCGGGTCACCGAGCCGAGGTCGGCGGCGTTGATGCCGGCGGCCGCGGCGGCGTCGTCGGCGGGTACGGGCGGCCAGGCGGTGGCGCAGGCGTCGTTGCAGTTCGAGGCCGGGGGCTTCGCGGTGTCCTTGTCGAACCGGTAGAGCGTGAAGCCCCTGCTGTCGGTCACCACGTTGCCGATCCCGGCCGCCTGGTGGACGGCGAGCGTCTTGGCGGACACGACGTTGGTGGTGCCGCCGTTGTCGCTGCTGTCGCCGCCGCTGTACCCGGAGCCGGGGCCGTTGCTCGATCCGATGGAGTAGCCGTTCGCGGCGTTCTGGGCGTTGTCGCTCTTGCCGTATCCGTTGGCGGCGCCGGAGCACGCGGCGGTCAGTGCCATCACGGTGAGGGCCGCGCCGGCGAGGGCGGTGGAGCGTCGCTTGTCCATGGTCTCTCCTCTGGTGGGGGGCGGCGGTGTCCGCCGTCGAGGGGGGTTACGAGTGCCGCGCGGGGCTTGCTCAGCGGGCGCGGAAACTTGTCATCTACCGCCAAAAAACGGTCTGTTCACGTGCGGGGGCCGTATGGCGGGGCGGCAGGAAGCGAGTTGGCGGCTAGCCGTTCGCGGTGACGCGCAGGGCGAGCGCGGGGCAGCGGCGTACCGCTCGCAGCGCCCGCTGCCGCATCCGGGCGGGTACGGGCATGGCGGCCCGTTCGGGGTAGCCGTCCTCACCGAGGCGCAGCAGACCGGGCAGCAGGTCGGCGCAGAGGCCGTGCCCGCGGCACAGCGTCCAGTCCACCAGCAACTGCTCGGCGGGTGCCTGGGCCGACGGAGCCCTGATGCCACGGCCGGGGTCCTGCGGGCGCTGGGGAGACTCGGCCGGCACCGGCAGGCACCCGAGCGTGGGACGGCCGCAGCCGTACCCGAAGGCGTGCGCGGTGAACTCCTCGGGAAACGCGGCCAGCGCCGAGGCCACGAAGCGCGACGTGCCGTCAGGGTGGCTGCACGCGCCGCGCCGCTCGACGGCCTTCATACCGGTGCGCAGGGCGTCCAGGGCCCGCTGGCCGCCGCCGTCCAGGACCTCGGCCAGCCGCCCGGCCAGCGACGGCAGGCCCAGTACGCAGGGGCCGCACTGCCCCGCGGACTCGCCGGCCATCCAGCGCAGCACCCGCAGTGTCTCACCGGCCGGGCAGGTGGCGTGCAGAAGCGGCAGCACCGCACCGGCGCCGAGCACCGCGTGGTGGCCCGCCAGTGAGGTGGCCGAGACCGTCACGGAGTAGGCGTCCCGGGCGGACAGCCAGGTGCCGTGGTAGCCGCCGACCAGCACTCCCTGGCCCGGGTCGGTGCCGCACAGCTGGAGCACGTACGCCAGGGGGACGCCGGTGGGGGTCTCCACGACGCGGGATCCGGCGACGGTCAGCAGCGCGGTGCCGGGCTCGGTGGGCAGGCCGCTCTCGCGGTAGCCGAGGGCGCCGAGCCGTGCGGCCAGGGCGAGTTGGGCGAATGTCTCGGTGTTGGACAGCAGGGTCGGCAGACCGCCCAGGCCGCTCTCGCTGGAGCGTACCCGGCGCCCGGAGGGCAGTGCGGGCCCACCGTCCAGCCCGCGGGTCAGTGCGGTGCCCTCGCCGGTGACGAAACGCTCGGGCAGCAGCACGACGCGCACCAGCGGTCCGCTCGGGCCGCGTTCGCCGATCGCCCGCCGTACCGAGCGTTCGACGTCGGGGTGGGTCACCCCGATGGTGACCGAGCGGGCGCCGAGCGCGGTGGCGGCGAGCACGGCTCCGTCGATCACCATGTGCGGCGTGTAGAGCAGCAGCGCGGTGTCCTTGAGGCAACTCGGCTCGCCCTCACTGCCGTTGACGACGACAGCTCCGCCGCCTCCGGTACGGGTCAGGGAGTCGGCGACCGCCTTGAGCTTGCGGGCGAAGGGGAACCCGGCTCCGCCCCGGCCGCGCAGGTCGATGTTCTCCGCCAGCTCGATCAGCTCGCCGACCGGCATCGACGGCAGGCTGCCGTGCTCGGCCAGATGCGACACGCGGTCCATCCAGTGCCGTTCGTCCAGGCCCGCCAGCAGCCGCGGGGGACCGACGGTGGCCAGGGTCGGAACGGGCCCGGTGGGCATCGAGCGGGTGGGCAGCAGGCGTGCGGGGCGGTCCCGGCCGGGGACCACGACGGGAGCGGGCGCGACGGGCACGGCGGGCAGCGTGGCCGTGTCCCCGTGCGGCAGCACCGGCCAGCCGCGTATCACCACATCGGTCATGACTTGCTCCCGCGCGCTCCGCGCAGCCGCAGCGCCAGCGCCCCGGCGACACCGGCCACGCACAGCGCGTACCCGGCGGTGACCCAGCCGTTGACGACCGGCCGGCCCGAGTGCAGGCCGTGGATCAGGGCGCCGCCCCAGGCCGGGTACGCGCCCATGTGCAGCGCCCGCCACCAGCGGGAACGCCGGACGCCGGTGAAGGCGCTGCGTACCGCTCCGGTCACGGCCACCGACACGAACAGATAGCCCGACAGGGTGCCAAGGCCGATGAGGTACGGGTGGTTGAAGTCGGTGAACGGCACGGCCGCGGCTGTCGCGGTGGTGTGTCCCTCGGTCACCTTCACCCAGATGTGCAGGGCGAGGAAGCAGAGCCCCGCCACGGCGAGCCCGCGGTGCACGGCCTGGGCGACCAGCCGGTGGGGTGAGCGCAGCAGGATCCGGTCCGTGGCGGCCAGGCCCCACAGCACCGTACAGGTGAGGCTGACCAGCGCGAGCACACCTGACCCGTAGTCGAGGAAGGACCAGAACTGGTCCACGACACCGGCGTTGGCGGCGACGGCGAGGAACAGCAGCAGCGACGCGGGGAGCGCGGGCCGGATCCGCGCACGCTCCTCCGCGATACTGAGCGCCGGTCCGCGCTGCCGGGCGTGTCCCGCCCGTGGTCGGCCACGGGGCTGGAACCGGGCGTACGGGTCGAGCGGCTGGTGCTGCCGGCGCTGGCCGGGACCGGGCAACTGCGTGTGTGACACGGGCATTCGAGCCTCCCGGACGGGCGGCCGGCGCAAGGCGCGGCGCGGCACCCGCCATCAATCGAAATGCGGAAATCCCTCACATCGGCGCAATTCGCCGGCGGGGAACAAGGGGTCACTTTTGGTGACCTACGACACACTCATACCGGGCGGTCGGTTGCCCAGCAGCATGAATGAACTCCGCATGCCCTTCGAGAGGTTTATCGTGCTGTGACAAATTCCCGCACTGGTATCCCCACGGCGGCGTATGGCTGTCGATGATGTCGACTCAGTCGTAGCGAGCGCGCCCCGAGCCTCTCTCGACCCCCCTGTCAGAGACAGGAGTTCGGAGGTAGAAGATGTGCGACATCCTGAACCAGATCTGGTCACGTCCACGTGCGGAGTGGACGCGCATGCTCAGGGAAGAGCTGCTGCCGGCGATCGCCGACCTGGTGGTCGAGGAACTCCTGCGTACTCTCCCGGCATTCTCGGAGGTGGTGGAGCGCATCGGGAGAAGTGAGGCGGAAATGGCCGTGGAGCATGGCCTGTTGTTGGCGCTCGGTTACCGGGACACCACTCCGCATGAGCGTAAACCAAAGCCCCTACCCGTGGTAACCCCCATGCCGAGTGCGCGTGCACGGCAAGCGTTGTTCGACGCGCTCACCGGGGACCGTCCCGTCTCGGAGATCGGACTGGCCGAACTCTCCCGCGACGCGGGCTGGCCGCTGCCCGACCGCATCCGTGCTGTCGTCCTGGCCACCCCCAACGAAGCGCCCCAACTGGCCGCCGCCCTCGGCCACTGCCTGCTGAGCGCGATCGGAGGTGACATCTGCCTGCTCATCCCGGAAGTGGGACCACAGGCGCGGCCCGCGCTCGAAGCCATCCTGCGCGGCCGCGCCGCCGTCGTGGGCCACGCCGTACCCCTCGGCGAATCGGCTTCCTCACTGCGCTGGGCCCGCCGGCTGCTGGGACTGGTGCCGGTACGCGGCGGCCCGGGCGCGCCGAGCGGACCCCAGGTGGAACGAGCCGTGTTCGTCGACGACCACCTCTCCGACATGCTCCTGCTGCAGGACGAGTCGTTGGCACGTGCTCTCGCGGCGCGCTGGCTGCGCCCGCTGGAGGAACTGACGCCCCGGCAGAGCGAGCGCCTGGAAGCGACGTTGCTCGTCTGGCTGGAGAGCGGCGGCGCCCCGGAGGCCGCCCGCACGCTCAAAGTCCATCCCCAGACGGTGCGTTACCGGCTGCGGCAGATCGAGAAGCTCTTCGGCCCGGCGCTGCGCGAGCCGCGCACCCGCTTCGAGCTGGAACTCGCCCTGCGCTGCCGCCGGTTGCTGACACAGGCGAGGGGTCTGCGACCACGGGCCCGCGCACGGGCCAGGGCGCTCGGCGCGGCATCGCCGGTGCGTCCTCTCGGCATAGCCAAGGAGGCACGCGTCAACGGGTTGTGAGACGTCCCCGGCGGACGGCCGGGACGATGGGCTGCGCCCCGTGTGCATGGCTACGGTCATGGGCCCGGGGCGCGGCCCTTTGGCGTGCCCGGGGACGGAAGGGCGGCCGGAGTGGCAGGCGCCGTCCCTGGCGGCCGTGGTGTGCGAGTGGCGGGTTCCCCGCGGTGGCGTGGCCCACGGACGCGTGATCCACGAACGCGTGGCCCACGGACGTCCCGGCCTCAGGCGCCTGGCCTCAGGCGGCTGGCCTCCGAGGTCCTCGCCCGGAACGAACCTCAGGCCCGTACCACGGGGTACGGGCCTGAGAGCTGGACGCGGCGGTGCTTGCGGCAGTGCTTGCGGCAGTGCGAAGCGGCGGCCCCGGAAGCCGTTACGGGGCCGCCGCGTTCCCGGCGCAGGGGTGTCAGGGCGGTAGGGGAGGGGCACACCCCCGGGTCGGGGTCCGGGGGGTCAGCGGCAGGCGCGGCCGCTGTTGATGCAGCGCACGGCCCGCGACATCAGGCTGTCGGTCATCACGTTGATGAAGTCGGCGTGATCCGTGACCGGCTTGTGCAACTGCTCGGGGAAGCTGTCCACCGCGAACGGGGTGCCGGAGGGCACGGCGTACGTGAGGCGTTCGGTCAGCTGGGGGATGGCCCTGAAACCAGCCGGGCAGGAGCCGTTCTTCTGGGCGAAGACCACGTGGGTGCGGTGGTTGGCGCTGTCGATGTTCTGGCCGTCCCAGCAGTTCGCGAAGGAGAACGTGCGCACCACGTCGGAGCCCCGGGGGCAGATCGGGTACTTGTCCTTGAGCTGCCGGTTCTCGAATCCGGTGCAGCTCCAGGAGGCGTTGGCGTTGGCCGGGCCGTTGGTCAGGGCCTTGGCGTCACCGGTGATGATGCGCAGGAACCGCGGCATCGACGTCACCTTCGACGCCGCGTTGCCACGGAACCGTATCGTCGCTGACTGGGGCTCCAGGATGGTGCCCTTGTTCATGTCCTGCCCGCCGCCGGGTGCGTTGGCGTCCGGGGCCTGCTTGCCGTCCAGGACGCGCACCACGGGCCAGTAGTACGTGGACTGGTCGCCGTTGGTGCAGGTGGTGTCGGACGCGGCGAGGCTGTCGTTGGTGGAGTTGGCGTCGGTCGTCTTGTTGCCCACGTAGTCGTGCATGTGGTGGGCGCCGTTGCTCACACCGGGGGTGACGATGACGTTGTCGGGGTTCTGGTGGGAGCCGTCGGCATTGGTTCCGCAGCGCGAGGTGAAGGTGCCCGTCGAGGCGTTCGGGCCCGGGCGGGGTGTGGACACCCGCTGGCCGGTCCTGATGTCGGCGAAGTCGGCGGCGACCGGTCCGCCGGCCTGGTTCTGGCCCTGGCTGCCGAGACTGCTGTCCACCGTCTGCTGCTCGGAGGAGCCCCCGGCCGGTGTCTGGGTGCGCACCGGCTGCATGTGGCAGGCGCTCATGGCGGTCAGATCGGTCGGCGGCGCGGTGTACTGGCCGATGGCGTTCACCATCTGGCCGATCGTGTTCTGGCGCTGCTGCTGCAGGTTGCTGAGGATCGCCCACGAACTGGCGGTGGAACCAGGGGAGTCGGTGCTGCTCGGCGTGTCGGTGCCGGACGTCGGGGAATCCGGCGCGGTGGACGAGCTGTCCCCGGTGGCCGCGCCCGGGTCGGTTGCCGGGTCGGTTGCCGTGTCGGTGCTGGTGCTGGTGTCGGTTCCGGTGTCAGAGCCGGTGCTGGAGCCCGAGCCGCTCATGTCCATGTTGTTCATGTTCATGCTTGTGCTCATGTCCATGGCCGTACCGGAGTTCAGGCTGCCGTAGGCCGCCATGACCTGGGCGTCCAGCTGGGAGAGGCCGCGCGAGACCTGGAGCTGCGCCTGGGACGGGACGTTCCGCAGGTTGTCGCCGACGTCCGGACAGGAGACCGTCATCGTGGTCGTCCAGGCCGCGTTGTTGCTGCCGCCGGCCGACTGCTGGTCGGTACCGGCGTGGGCGTTCGCGGCGACGATCGCCGTTCCGCCGCCGCCGATCAGCAGAGCTGCGGCGGCCACCACCGCCCTGGTCCTGGACCTCGAGCGTTTGTGGGGGGTGCGCATCATGGGATCACTTCATTTCGTCGTGGGCAGAGCGTGGAAGTCGACCAGCCCGGTGTTCTCCACGACCGTGATGTGGTCGAGCACCACGGCGTTCGCGCGGGTGGCGAGCGCCCGGACCACGGAGTTCTCGGTCCGGTCGCGTACCGCCGCGATGAGGGCGAAGACCTTGCCGTGCGCGAAACGCACCAACTGCGCGAAGGTCCGGTCGAACTGCGCGCCGTGCGCGCCCTGGATCTGGTGCAGCCAGCCCTGCTGCTGCACGGTGGGGGTCGTGGGCAGCGTGATGCCCAGCTGACGGGCGTCCGCGATGTCCAGCTGATTCAGTTCCGCGTGACCGTGGATGAGGTGCATGCCCGCGGTCCGGACCGCGGTGGTGGTGCCGCGTTCCACCGCCATCCGTCCCGCGGGCTGCTCCCACATGCCGGCCAGCCGCACCTTGCGGACGAAGTCCCGGTCGAGTGCGGAGAGCGGACCGGAGGGGGTGTTCACCGTCCCGCCGCCGTCGTTGTCCCACTTGGGTCCGGCGGCCGCGGCGGGGGTGCTCGCGCCGAACAGCTGCACGGGCAGCAGCAGCGCCGCGAGTGTGGCGACCAGCGCTCCGACCATGAGCGCGGTCCCCAGGACACGGCTGGAGACCTGAGGCCGGTTGAAGACGGACTGCATGAGGGGTCGTCGCACCGCGATCTCCTCGTTCCTCGCTCGTCGTGCTGGGCGTCGCCACGGACACTAGGTTCCGTCGGCGGGAGGAACGGAGGATTCGTCACGCCTGGACAAAGAAACGGGCGCCCGCCGACGACGCTGGTACGGTCGCGCGGCGGGCGCCTTCTGCGGGCGTCGTGGGGTCTGCCTTACGGCGAGACGCTCCGCGGCATGCCGTCGCGGTCGTGCTCCGGCAGGCTGCCCTCCTGCTCGGACGGGGCCGGGGGGCGGGGGCGGACCAGATGGGCGACGCTGCCCCAGACGCCGCGGCGGAACAGCAGGACGACGACGATGAAGACGCTTCCCGTGACCACGCCCACCTGCTCGAAACCGGATGTCGAGAGCCAGTCCTCCAGGCGTACGACGGCGGCGGCGCCGATGAGTGAGCCCCAAAGGGTGCCGATCCCGCCGAGCACGGTCATCACCACGACCTCGCCCGACGTCGTCCAGTGCACTTCCTGCAGTGAGGCGAAGCCGTGGTTGATCGCGAACAGGCCGCCCGCCAGACCGGACAGGAAGGCCGACGCGGTGAAGACGACGACCTTGTAGCGGTCGGCCGGGTAGCCGAGCGCGCGGGCGCGGGCGGGGTTGTCGCGCACGGCGGCGACGACCCGGCCGAAGGGGGAGTGGACGATCCGCCAGGCGACGAACAGGCCCAGCGCGACCGCGGGCAGGATGGCGTAGTAGCACCAGAATGGGTCGGTGAGGTCGACACCGGGCAGGTCGCGCGGGATGCCCTGGAGGCCGTTCTCGCCGCCCGTGACGCTGGACCACTGATTGGCCAGCGCGTACACCATCTGCGCGAACGCCAGCGTGACCATGGCGAAGTAGATGCCGCTGCGCCGTACCGCCAGCAGGCCGATGGGCAGGGCCAGCAGCGCGGCGCCCGCCGCGCCGCCGAGGACGGCGACGTAGAACGGCAGCCCGCTGTGCAGGGCGATCAGCCCGGTGACGTACGCCGAACTGCC
This sequence comes from Streptomyces sp. NPDC051976, assembly GCF_040680795.1. Lineage (NCBI taxonomy): Bacteria > Bacillati > Actinomycetota > Actinomycetes > Kitasatosporales > Streptomycetaceae > Streptomyces > Streptomyces sp. NPDC051976. Next base: position 117,916 of record NZ_JBFAXL010000003.1, on the reverse strand, counting down.
CCAGAACGCGGCGTGGCCGAAGGAGAGCAGGCCCGCGTGGCCGAGCAGCAGGTCGAAGGCGACGGCGAACAGGCCCCAGCACAGGATGTCGGCTGCCACCGGCGGGTAGAGGAACCAGGGCAGGCCGAAGGCCACGACGACCGCCGCGGCCAGCAGTCCCCAGCGGAGCCAGGCGGGGCGCCCGTGCAGCCGGTCCGAAAGGGTGCGGATCACGCGTGCTCCTCCTTGCCGAAGAGTCCGGCCGGCCGGACCAGCAGGACGACGGCCATCAGCAGGTAGACAGAGGTCTGGGACAGTGCGGGGGTGTAGAGGTTGGCGAGGGCCTGCAGCATCCCGATGACGAACCCGGCGGCCACGGCCCCCGGGATCGAGCCGAGACCGCCGATGACGACGACGGCGAAGACCGTGATGATGAGATCGGATCCCATGTCGGAGTTGACCGCCCGCATCGGGGCCGCGAGCACCCCCGCGAGAGCGGCGAGGGCCACCCCGAAGCCGAAGACGGGAGTCACCCACCTGCCGGTGTCGATGCCGAACGCCTGTGTCAGCTCCGGCCGTTCGGTGGCGGCGCGGACCACGGTCCCGACCCGGGTACGGGTGAGCAGCACCCACACCGTGAGGCAGAGCACCGCCGAGGCGCCGAGCACGAACACCTGGTAGGCGGGATAGGTGAACAGGCCCAGATCGACCGAGCCGTTGAAGGGCGCGGCGGCGTAAGGCCGCGAGTGGGAGCCGTACTTCCAGCGCAGCAGGTCCTGGCAGACCAGCGCGATACCGAAGGTGAGCAGGAAGTTGTAGAGCGGATCGAGGCCCGCCAGGCGGTGGATCAGGAGCCGTTCGAGCACGATGCCGCAGACCGCCATTACGACGGGCACGATCAGCAGGGCCCACCAGAAGCCGAGCCCCAAGCTGTCGGACAGGGTCACCGCCCCGAACGCTCCCAGGGTGTAGAGCGCGCCGTGCGCGAAGTTCACCACCCGCAGCATGCCGAAGATGACCGCGAGACCGAGGGCGAGCAGAGCGTAGAAACCGCCGCTGACCAGGCCGTTGAAGGCTTGTTGGAGGAAGGAGGTCATGGGTGTTCCCGTCCTGTCTGTCAGCGGCGGTGACCGCTGGCTCAGCTAGCTCATCCGGCAGTCGGAGGAGGGCTGTTCGAACGCCTGGGCGGCGGGGATGGTCTTGACGAGCTGGTCGTAGTCCCCGTTCTCCTTGCTGGCGGACGGGTCCTTGACGGAGACCAGGTAGGCGTCGTGCACGACCCGGTGGTCGGCCGCGCGGATCTGCGCGTTGCGGGCGAAGAAGTCGCTGAACTTCATGCCGTCCAGCACCTTGGAGACGGCGTCGGGCTTGTCGGAGCCCGCCTTCTGCACCGCCTCCAGATAGTGGGTGGCGGCGGAGTAGTTGGCGGCCTGGTCGAAGGTCGGGTAGACGCCGGTCTTGGCCTTGAAGCGCTGCGCCCAGGACTGCGACTGGGCGTCGAGTCCCCAGAACCACGCCGAGGTGTACATGGTCCCGGCCAGGTTCCGCTGCCCGATCGAGGTGATGTCCGAGTCGAACATCAGGCCCACGGCGAGCTTGATGCCTTTGTCCTGGAGCTTGAACTGCTGGTACTGCTTGACCAGGTTGACCAGGTCCCCGCCCGCCTGGAGGGCGCCGAGCACCTGCGGCTTGGGATTGGCGGACGCGGCTTTGAGCAGGAAGGTCGAGAAGTTGTCGCTGGGGAAGGGCGTCGGGTCCTTGCCGACGACCTTGCCGCCCGCGCCCGCGATCGCCGCGGTGAACTTGGCCTGCATGTCCTGGCCGAAGGCGTAGTCCGGGTACAGCAGGTACCAGCCCTTGCCGCCCTGCCGGGTCACCTCGGTGCCGGTCCCGTTCGCCAGCATGTAGCTGTCGTAGGCCCATTCGTACGTGTACGGGTTGCAGCTCTTGCCGGACAGCTCCGTGGTGGCGGCGCCGACGTTGAAGTACAGCCGCTTGGACTGCTTGGCGACCGTGGCGACCGCCAGCGCGGCCGAGGAGGTGGGCACGTCGAAGATCGCGTCGACCCCCTTGCGGTCGTACATCTCCCGCGCCTGCGTGTTGGCGATCTCCGGCTTGTTCTGGTGGTCGGCGGAGACCACGTCGATGTTCTTGGCGACGGCCTTGTCGCCGTACTTCTGCTGGAAGTCGTCCACGGCCATCTGCACGGCGGCGACCGCGTGCGGTCCGGCGAGGTCGGCGTAGACACCGGACAGGTCGGTGAGCACGCCGAGGGAGATCTTGCCGCCGCTGATCCTGCCTCCGCCCGAGCCCGGTCCGCCGCCGCCGCATCCCGCGAGCAGTGCGGTCACCGCGACCAGGGCCGTGGCGGCCGGCCAAGTGCGTCTCATTGCGTCCTCCTGTGGGTAGCGGTGAAGTGCGGTGCTGCCGGGGCCGTCACAGGCCGAGGTACTCCAGGAGTTCGTGCTCGCGCTCCCGTACGTCCTCGTTTGCCAGGGCCTCGACGACGCGTCCGCGGTCGAGCAGGTAGTGGCGGTCGGCGACGGTCGTGGCGAAGCGCAGGTTCTGCTCCACCAGCAGGACGCCCACGCCGTGGCTCTTGGCCTCCCGCAGGATCTCGCCGATGCGCTGGACGACGATCGGCGCGAGACCCTCGGTCGGCTCGTCGCACAGCAGGACCCGTGCGCCGGTGCGCAGCACGCGGGCCAGGGCGAGCATCTGCTGTTCGCCGCCGGAGAGTTTCCCGCCGGGCGCGCGGCGGCGCGCGGCCAGGACGGGGAAGGCGTCGTAGACCCGGGTCAGCGGCCATGCGGCGGCGGCGCCCGCGGGGACCGGCGGCAGGGTGAGGTTCTCCTCGACGGTGAGGCCGGCGTAGATGCCCCGGTCGTCCGGGACGAAGCCGAGGCCCGCGCGGGCCCGCCGGTGCGGCGGGGCCGCGCTGACGTCCTGCCCGCCGACGACGACCGTGCCCGACATCCGGCGGTGCAGGCCCATCACGCAGTTGAGCAGCGTGGTCTTCCCCGCCCCGTTGCGGCCGACGAGGGTCACCACCTCGCCCGCCCCGACCCGCAGGCTCACCGAATCCAGCACCCGGGCCTCGCCGTAGTGCGCGCTGACGTCCCGTATCTCAAGCAACGTCGGCCCCCAGATACGCCTCGACGACCCGCGGATCGCCGCGGACGGTCTCGTACGGGCCCTGGACGAGCACCTGGCCGTGCTGGAGCACGGTCACGGTGTCCGCGAGGGAACCGACGACGCTCATGTTGTGCTCGACCATGACCACGGTGCGCCCGGCGCGGACGCGGTCGATGAGGGCGACCGTGCGGTCGACGTCCTCCAGGCCCATCCCGGCGGTCGGCTCGTCCAGCAGCAGCACCTTCGGGTCGAGCGCCAGGGCCAGGGCCAGCTCCAGGGCGCGCTTCCTGCCGTACGGAAGGCTCCCCGCGGGCTGCTCGGCGAGCGCGGCCAGGCCGACCTCGGCGAGCAGTTCCGCGGCGCGCGCGGAGAACCGCCGCAGCAGCCGCTCCGACCGCCAGAACCGGTGGCCGCCGCCGACGACGGCCTGCAGCGCGAGCTCGACGTGCTCGCGCGCCGTCAGTCCCTCGAAAAGACTGGTGACCTGGAAGGAACGGGCCACCCCCAGCTGTGCGATGTGCTCGGGCGGCCGCCCTCCGATGTCGCGTTCGCCGAGCGTGACCCGTCCGGACGTCGGCGCGAGGAACCCGGTGAGCAGGTTGAACAGGGTGGTCTTCCCGGCGCCGTTCGGGCCCACCAGCGCGTGCACGGTGCCCTCCACCACCTCCAGGCCGACGCCGTCGACGGCGCGAAAGCCCTGGAAGTCCTTCACCAGCTCGTGCGTGGCCAAGATGACCTGCGGTGATGTCATGCCGACCCCTGCCCCTGGGATACGCCGACGAGCGCCGGTGTGGGGCAGACGCTAGGGTTGGCCACCCGGGGCGGACCATGGATGCGAACACCACTAACGACGCCACCGCTATGTGGGCGCGTCATATGGCCGAGCGCGGCCATCGGTGGACGGGGCGGACGGTCCCGCTCGGCAAGGAGCCATGGGACGGAGCCACGGGATCCCGCTTTTCCGTACCCACGTGGGAAAGAATTGTTCTCGTCCGCCGATATTCGCGGACACGGAAAACGACCGGCATTCCCGTACCGTGAGCGCCACGAGGGGCGGAACCCGGTGAACGGGTTCCGCCCCTCGACTGACGACCGCCGGCCTCGGAGCGGAGTCCGAGGCCCGGCGTTCACCATCTGTACCAGCGACTCCTTCCGCCGCCGGCGCTGGTGCCGCGCGCCACGAATCCGACGAGCCACACCACCAGCACCACGACGGCGACCCACCAGAGAATTTTCAGGGCGAATCCCGCGCCGAAGAGAATCAGCGCGAGAAGAAGAACGAGAAGCAACGGTCCCATGGTTATCAACCTCCTGAGCGCCGCTTGCCCCTGCCGGCCCACGTCATGCCACTGAATCGGATGACGGTGAGTTCTGCTCCGGAGTGGGTGCCCGCCGCCGGGGAAGACCGTGAGCATGGATCTCCAAGGCGGTCGCGCCTACCCCCTCGGCGCCGAGTACGACGGCGCGGGCACCAACTTCGCGCTCTTCTCCGACGTCGCCGAGAACGTGGAACTGTGCCTGATCGATGACGACGGCCGGGAGCGGAGGGTGGCGCTTCCCGAGGTGGACGGCTCGGTGTGGCACGGCTATCTGCCCGGTGTCGGTCCCGGGCAGCGGTACGGCTACCGGGTGCACGGCCCGTTCGCACCGGCCGAGGGGCTGCGCTGCAACCCGGCGAAGCTGCTGCTGGACCCGTACGCCAAGGCCGTCGACGGCCAGATCGACGGCGACCCGTCGCTGAGCGGGCACCGGCTCGACGCCCCGGACCTGCCGGACGAGCGCGACAGCCTCGGCCACGCGATGCTGGGCGTGGTCACCGACCCCCGGTCCTTCGACTGGGGCGACGACCGGCCGCCGCGCCGCTCGTACCACGAGTCGGTGATCTACGAGGCGCACGTCAAGGGCATGACGCGGCTCCACCCCGAGGTGCCGGAGGAACTGCGCGGCACGTACTCGGGCATGGCCCATCCCGCAGTGGTGGCGCATCTGGCCGACCTCGGCGTCACCGCCGTGGAGTTGATGCCGGTCCACCAGTTCACCCAGGACGGCTTCCTGGCCGACCGCGGGCTGTCCAACTACTGGGGCTACAACACCATCGGCTACTTCGCCCCGCACAACGCGTACGCCGCCGCGGGCAGCAGGGGACAGCAGGTCGACGAGTTCAAGGCGATGGTCAAGGCCCTGCACGCGGCCGGCCTGGAGGTGATCCTCGACGTCGTCTACAACCACACCGCCGAGGGCAGCGACCAGGGGCCGACGCTCTCCTTCCGTGGCATCGACAACGCCTCGTACTACCGGCTGGTCGACGACGATCCCGGGCACTACTTCGACACCACCGGCACCGGCAACAGCCTGCTGATGCGCCACCCGAACGTCCTGCAGCTCATCATGGACTCGCTGCGCTACTGGGTCACCGAGATGCACGTCGACGGTTTCCGCTTCGACCTCGCCGCCACGCTGCTGCGCCAGTTCCACGAGGTCGACCGCCTGTCGGCGTTCCTCGACATCGTCCAGCAGGACCCGGTGATCGGCCGGGTGAAGCTGATCGCCGAGCCCTGGGACGTCGGCGACGACGGCTACCAGGTCGGCAACTTCCCCGCGCTGTGGAGCGAGTGGAACGGCAAGTACCGCGATGCCGTACGCGGCTTCTGGCGCGGCGACGAGGGCACGGTCGGTGAACTGGCGGCCCGTATCACCGGATCCGCCGACCTCTACCAGCACGACAGCCGCCGCCCGCGGGCGAGCGTCAACTTCGTCACCGCCCACGACGGCTTCACCCTGCGCGACCTCGTGTCCTACACCGAGCGGCGCAACGAGGCCAACGGCGAGGGCGGCGCCGACGGGGAGAGCGACAACCACTCCTTCAACTGCGGAGCGGAAGGACCGACCGAGGACCCGGCCGTACGGGCGCTGAGGCTGCGCCAGCAGCGCAACCTCCTGACCACCTTGCTGATCTCGCAGGGCGTGCCCATGATCGCGCACGGCGACGAGAGCGGGCGCACCCAGAACGGCAACAACAACGTGTACTGCCAGGACAACGAGACAGCCTGGATGCCCTGGGAACTGGACCGGGAACAGCGGCAGTTGCGGGCCTTCACCGCCCGCCTCCTCGAACTCCGCCGCGAGCACCCGGTGCTGCGCCGTCACCGCTTCCTCCAGGGCGTCACCGCCACCACACCGGCCGAGCGCGCCGACATCGCCTGGCTGCGCCCCGACGGGCGCCTGATGACCGAGGACGACTGGCGCCGCGGCGACGCCCATGCCCTGGCCGTCCACCTCAACGGCGACAGCGACACCGAACGCGCCCAGCGCGCCCCCGCACCCGACGACTCCTTCCTGATGCTCTTCAACGCCTTCCACGAGCCCGTGGAGTTCCGCCTCCCGTCCGCCGCGTTCGCGGAGAAGTGGACCGCCGCCGTGGACACGGCGAGGCCCGACGCCACGGATGCCGCCACCTTCCGCGCCGCGACCCCGCTTCCCGTCGCCGCCCACAGCCTGCGGATCCTGCGGGCGCCCCGCAGCGGCAGGGCCTGACACGCGCGGGCGGCGGGGCGCGGGTGGCCGGGTGCGGCGGGCGGGTTTGCGTGCGTGTACCGGGGCATACGGCCTTGTAGTAACGTCATGGCCGCCGCTCGTCGGTGGGCTGCCTCGCGTCGGTGAGACGCCGGCAGGCGGCCTCGGGGTCCGAGGGGAACAGCTCGGGCGGGGACGGAGAGGAAGGCGTCTTGCGGCTGGATCGTAGAGACGGCTTCGTGCTGCGTCACTCCTTCGACGCTCGGCCCGGCAGCGTGGCGCTGGCCCGGGACGCCGCCGCACTCTTCCTCGGCGCGCTGGCGGACTCCTCCCCGTCGAACGACGAACGGGTGGCGGGCGACATCCTGCTGGCGGTGTCGGAACTCGTCACCAATGTGGTGCGCCACACCGCGGGGACCGGCACGCTGGTCATGGCCTACCGGGAGGGCCAGGTCCAGATCGTGGTCCGCGACACCAGCACCGCGAGCGTGCCCCCGGCCGATCGGCCGCCGCGGCTGGACGGCCGGGGAGGACTGGGCTGGCCCCTGCTGCGGGCGCTGGCCGCCTCCTTGACCGTCGTACCCCTGTCCGACGGCAAGGAGATCCACGCCCACGTCACCTGGCCCACGGAGCCGGGAACGAGGTAGGGGTACCCGCATGGAGAGAGACGGCATGCCCGGGCTGGACGTACGGGTCGCCTACGCCGGCGGCACGCTGACGGTGACGCCGGTCGGCGAGATCGACCATGACTCAGTCACGCTGTTCCATCAGGCCGTGGAAGGGGCCGACGTCCCCTGGGGCACCCATGTGACCATCGACCTGTCCGCGGTCACCTTCATGGACTCCACCGGTGTCCACGCCCTGCTGGCCTGCCACCAGGACGCCCAGGACCGCGGGGGAGCGCTGAGCGTCACCGGCGCTCACGGCGTGGTCGCACGCGTCCTCCACCTCAGCGGCACCCTCTCCCTGCTGCGGCCCCCGCCCCCCGGCAGCACCCGCCCCGGCCTGAACTGACCGCAGGTCCCGGTGACCTCGGGTCCTGCCCCGTGCCAAGGGCCTCTATTCTCAACGGCGTTGCATCGTTGACCAGGCAGGACGAGTACGGGGGAGCCATACCGGCATGAGCGGTACGAACGGGGACGGGCACGGCGAGCGGGAGGACGGGGTCGACGGGGGCATCAAGCCGCTCACCGCGTTCGACCCGGCACGCATCGGGCCGTATCTGCTGCTGGGGCGGCTCGGCGCCGGCGGCATGGGGCGGGTGTTCCTCGCGAGGTCGGACAGCGGACGCACCGTCGCGGTGAAGGTCGTGCACGAGGAGCATGTGTCCGACGAGCGGTTCCGGGCGCGGTTCCGGCGGGAGATCGAGGCCGCGGGGCGGGTCGCCGAGCGGTACACCGCGCCGGTGCTCGACTCCGGACCCGACGAGGACCCCCCGTGGGTGGCCACCGGCTATGTGCCGGGCCTGTCCCTGGAGCAGGTCGTACGGCGGCACGGACCGCTGCCCGCCACGTCGCTGCACACGCTCGCCGACGGGCTGCTGCGCGCCCTCAAGGACATCCATGACGCGGGCATCGTGCACCGCGACCTGAAGCCGTCGAACGTCATGCTGACCGTGGACGGCACCAAGGTCATCGACTTCGGGATCGCGCGGGCCCTCGAGACCTCCGTCGAGTCGCTGCTCACCAGCACCGGGATGGTCATCGGGTCGCCCGGCTTCATGTCACCGGAGCAGATACGCGGGCAGAGCGCCGGGCCCGCGAGTGATGTGTTCACCCTCGGGTGCGTGCTCACCTACGCGGCGACCGGGCGGCTGCCCTTCGGGCGCGGGGCGAGCAACCAGCACACCGTCATGTACGAGATCGTGCAGGAGGAGCCGAACCTGGAGGGGGTCGAGGATCCCGCTGTCCGGTCCCTCATCGTGCGATGCCTGACGAAGGCCCCGGAGCAACGGCCCGGTGTGGACGCCCTGTTGGCAGACCCGGAGCGGCCCGGGCCGCCGACCGCCGGGCGGGCCTGGCTGCCCGCCGACGTGGTCACCCACCTCGCCCAGCAGGCCGCCCGGCTGCTCGACGCCGAGGTGCCGCCGCCGCACGACACGGCCGTGGACCGGGCTACCCTCGGCCTGCGCCCGCAGGCCGAGCCCACGGTCGTCGACAAGGCGGGCGGCGGCTCCGCGACGGCGAAGCCGCGCGAGGAGCGTCCCCGCCGGCGCCGGACGATCATCGCCCTGCCCGTGGTGCTCGTCCTCACGGCCGGCGGAGGCACCCTGGCGGTGCTCCAGCCCTGGAGCGGCGGGGCCGCCCCCGTACACGCCCAGCCGCCCGGCAGCAGTGCGAGCGTCACCCCAGGCGGCGGCAACTCCTCCGGCGGCACGGGCGGTTCACCGTCCACGACCAGGGAGGGGAAGGCGGCGGGCGCCGGGGACGGCAAGGGCAAGACCGGCAAGCAGGGCGACGACGGGAGTGCGGAATCACCCTCCCCCGACGGCCACTCCGCCGCCCCCGGCGCGTCCCGCCCCGCGGGCTCGGGCGCGGGGGGCTCCTCCGGCTCCGGCGGCTCCACCTCGGGCTCGTCCGGCACGCACACCGGAACGACGCCGCCCGGCTCCGGCGGCTCGTCCACCGGCTCGAAGCCACCCGCCATGAAGGCGTACAAGGTCGAGTACACCAACTCCTGCGTCGGCGCGTGCAACATGCCACTGCGGGTGAGCTGGCCGGCGATCTCCCGCGCCACCCGCTACGACATCCACTTCACCAACAAGGGCAGCAACTTCACCGCGAAGAACGTCGACACGGTCTACTCCACGAGCGGCACCAGCTACGTCATCCAGGGCCCGTACTCCGGTGACCAGATCTGCGTCGCGGTACGCGCGGCCAACAAGTACGGCGCCTCCGCCTGGGCGCAGACATGGTGCGGCACGGTCGACTACTAGCGGGTCGCGGGGCGGTTCACGGCGACGACGGGGGCACCGCATCCGTCGTCCGGTGCATGTCGCCCCACAGCAGCTGCGCGCGCTCGTGGTGCTCGCGGGCCAGGTCGGGGGCGCCGGCGGCGGCGTCCAGGTCGCCGATGAGCTGCCAGCACGAGGCTTCGTCGTGGCGGTCGCCGTGGCGGTGGAAGAGGGCCGCCGCGCGTTCCAGGGCCGGGGTGGCACGGTCCCGGTCGTGCCGGCCGCCGTAGACGCGGCCGACTTCCAGGAGGGTGTAGGCGGCGCAGCGCTCGTCGACCAGCTCCTCGAAGGTGGCCAGCGCCTGCCAGAGGCAGCGCAGTGCCTCGTCCTGATCGCCGCGCAGGTCGTGCAGGCGGCTGAAGCGGCGCAGGACGACGGCCACCCGGTGCCCGTCGTCGAGCGCTTCGGCCTGGCGCAGGGCATCGCCGAACCAGGACTCGGCCTCGTCGAGGTCGCCGTGCATGAGCCGCATCACGGCCATCGAGCAGGACAGTTGGGCTTCGAGATGCCGGTCGCCCTCGCTGACCGCGATGGCCAGCGCCTGCCCGACCCGGTCGGCGGCTTCGGTGAAGCGGCCCTGCACCCGGCTGACCGTGCCCAGCATCGCCACCGACAGGGCCTCGCCGCGCTTGTCCCCGAGGTCCTTGCACAGCCCGATGGAGGTCTCCAGGGTACGGTTCGCGTCGTCGAACTCGTCCTGGTAGATGTGCAGTTGGCCGAGCCCGCGGAGCAGCACCGAGGCGCCGCGGGTGTTGCCCTCGGCCTCGGCCGCGTCGAGCGCGAGCTGGTGCCCGTGCTCCCAGTCCTGGTACAGGCACCGGTGGTCGTAGTAGGTCACCGTGCCGGCCGCCAGCTCCCAGGCCAGCTCGTCCAGTCCCCAGTCCACGGCCAGCTTCACCGCGCCGAGCAGGGTGTCGCGCTCCGCGTCGAACCAGGCGGCCGGGTCGGCCAGCAGACGGTCCACGACCGCGTCGGGCAGGGGGCGGCGCGGCGCCGTGCCGGGCTCGCCGACCAGCAGCCCGGCGGGCAGCCGTTCGGTGCCGCGGCCCGCCATGTCGAGCCAGGTGGACAGCACCCGCACCATCGCGTCCCGCCGGTCGGGCAGGGGCAGTTGGGCGGCCATCTCCACGGCGCAGGTCCTGATCAGGTCGTGCAGCCGGTAGCGCGGCTGGCCGACGGCGTCGGTGGCGGTGAGCCGCACCAGGCTGGCGTCGACCAGGGCGTCCAGCACCTCCTCGGCGTCCGCGCGGTCCAGCAGCGGGCCGAACACCCAGCCGGGCAGGGTGTAGGGGCCGAGCAGCCCCAGCAGGCTCAGCGCGCGTACGGCGTCGTCCGGCAGCAGCCGCACGCTCAGTTCGACGCTGGCCCGCACGCTGAGATCCCCGATCCTCAGCTCGGCCAGCCGCCGGGACTCGTCCTCGATGCGTTCCCGCAGCACCCGCAGCGACCAGGCCGGGCGGCCGGTGAGCTTCGCGCTGGCGATCCGGATCGCCAGCGGCAGATTGCCGCAGCACTCGAGGATCGCGTCGGCCTCCTCCGGTTCCCGCTCGACCCGCCGCCGACCGACGATGCCGGTGAACAACTCCCGTGCCTCCGCCGGGCTCAGCACGTCCAGGTCGATGTGGCGGGCACCGGGCAGCTGCGTCAGCAGGGTGCGGCTGGTGATCAGTACGGCGCAGCCGTCGGCCCCCGGTAGCAGCGGCCGTACCTGATCGGCGTGACCGGCGTCGTCCAGCACCACCAGCATCCGGCGGTCCGCCAGCAACGACCGGTAGAGCGCGGCCCGTTCCGACAGGCCGATCGGGATCGCGCTACCGGCGATCGACAGCGCGCCCAGCGCCTCGGCCAGCATCAGCGCCGGATCCCGGGGCTCGTCCGACGTCCCGGCGAGGTTGAGGTAGAGCTGGCCGTCGGGGAAGGCGGCGGTCGACAGCCGTGCGGCGTGCGTCACCAGACAGGACTTGCCGACGCCGGGGCCGCCCACGATGACGGCCACCGGCGCCCGGTTGCGCGCGGACCCGTCGAGCAGTTCGGCGACCTCGGCCAGCGCGTCGGCGCGGCCGACGAAGTCGGGGACGTCGAGCGGCAGTTGGCGTACCGGCATCGCGATGACCAGCTCGGCGGCCGCCGCGCCGGAACCGTCCGCCGGGGTGTCCGGGGGACCGTCCGCCGGGACGGGGGCCGCCAGCGCGGGATCGGCGACCAGGATGCGGCGGTGCAGCGCCTGGATCGGCGGGGTGGGATCGACGCCGAGCTCGCCCGCCAGTGTCCGGCGCAGCCGCTCGTACACCTGCAGCGCCTCGCCCTGCCGACGGCACCGGTAGAGGGCGACCATCAGGTGTTCGGCGAGCTGCTCGTCGTAGGGGTGCTCGCGCAGCAGCGCGGTCAGCTCCTCGATGACCTCGCGATGACGGCCCAGGTCCAGCTCGATGCTCAGGCACCGCTTGTGGGTGGCCGCCCGCTTCTCGTTCAGCCGTGCCGCGTCGAGCTCCAGGACCCGGCTGGAGACGTCGACCAGGGCGCCACCGCGCCAGCAGGCCAGCGCGCGCCGCAGCGCGAGCGCCGTCTCCGACGGGGCCGTGTACCGCTCGGCGAGCCGCCGCTCGCGGTCGAACTCCAGGAGGTCCAGTTGATCCGGGTCCAGGTGGATCTCGTAGCCGCCACGCCGCGTGCTGATCAAGGACGCGGGTGCCCCGCAGGCCGCGAGATTGCGGCGCAGCCCGGACAGGGCGTCCTGGACCTGGCGGACCGCGGTGGTGGGTGCTTTCGCGTCCCACATCACCCCGACGAGCCGTTCGGTCGGGACCACGTTGTTGGCGTCGACCAGAAGCGCGGCCAGCATCTTGGCCTGCCGAGGTCCTTCGAGCCGGACCTCGCGCCCGGTGATCTGGGCGTGAAGCGGCCCCAGCACACCGAATTTCATGTTCCCCCCGGAACGTCACGATCAACGCCGATACCCCGGCTGACCTCGCATTAGGACGAATCTAGGACGGTTCACGGACTCGTGTCCATACCGTCCCCCGTGGCTATCCAGCCGTTCTCGCACAGGCGAAAGGACCAGAAATGAGACGTTCGGCCAAGCGGTTGTGGTGGCCGTGACGGTGGCGCCCGCCACTGTCACCGCTGTCCCGCCTGCCCCAGCCGTCTCCGCGACCGGGGCGGCCGCGGCGCCCCGCGGGTGCGGTGGGGCGGCTTCCGGACGCCGGACGTGTCCGGATCACGGTCAACCCTCAGGCCGTCCCTGAGCGTCCGCGTGCCGCATCGGCGCGCCGGCGGTACGACACAAGGAGTGCGATGTCCCTGCGCCGCGACCTTGCCGCGCCCGCCGTGGTCGCGTTGTCCCTGCTGGCCGCGGTGACCGGCTGCGCACGTGCCGCCGGGAGCCACGCGGCGGCCGGGGACCCGAAGCCGGTGGTGACACCACTTCCGGTGACCGCCACGGCGACCCCGTCCCGGCCGGCGGACATCGTCCTGCCCATCGCACCGTATCTCTTCAGTGACGCCCAGTCGTCACAACTGGTCGCCGCGCATTCGGAGTTGGTCGCCGCCTGCATGAGGCGCTACGGGTTCGGCTACAGCGTGGCGAGCGCCACGGCCCCGAACGGGGGGCTGCCGGTGAACGAGTCGCGCTACGGCGTGATGACGCCCGAACAGGCGCGGTACGGCTACCACTTCATGGCCGTGGAGATGAGGCGCCAGCGGGCGGGCGCCGCACCGGCCCAGAACCCGCCCAAGATCACGCCCGCGATGGCCGCGGTCCTCTCCGGCACACCAGGCGGTTCGGTCAACGGCCACAGCGTGCCCAGCGGCGGCTGCAACGCAGAGGCCACCGTCAAGCTGGGCGGGAGGAACGGGCGGTACGGCAACCCCGACATCGCCGAGAGCATCCAGGCCGACAGCTTCACCAGGTCGCAGTCGGACGCCCGGGTGCTGACGGTCTTCGCCGCTTGGTCGGCCTGCATGCGGACCGGCGGCTATCACTACAAGGACCCGAACGCGGCGACCAACGACCCCCGGTGGTCGGCGTCCCCCGATCCCACGGCCACCGAGATCGCCACCGCGACGGCGGATGTCGCCTGCAAGCGGCGGACAAACCTCGTCGGCGTCTGGTCCTCCGTCGAGTCCGGCTACCAGGGCGCGGCGATCAAGCTCAACGCCGAAGCGCTGCGCCAGGCACAGGCCACCATGCGGCGGGAGTTGAGCACCGCGGCGACCCTTCTCGGGCCGTCGAAGTAGCCGCCCGAGGGCGCGGGGGCCTCCAGCACGAGGACGCGTCGCGCTCACGACACCACTGAGGAAGCGGAGAGGAACAATGTTCAAGAAGACTGGGGCACTCGCCCTGACAGCGGCCGCGCTCGCCTCCGGGACGATGCTCGCCGAACCCGCGTCGGCGGCGCCGGGGACGGTGGCCGGTCCCTGCTCGTACGTCTGCTTCTACTACCACTCGGGTGGCCAGGGAGCGACGATGCTGTGGAATCCGGGGGCAGGATGGCAGGGCATTCGTGACCTGAAGTCCTCGACCTTCGGGAACTGCAACATCAACAACAACGCGTCCGCGTGCGACGGCGTCGGAGACTCCGTCAAGAACAACACCGCCACCGTTTACAACGGCGACTTCGGCGGCCACACCGTGGCGGTCTGGTACAACTCCGACTACGGCGGCAACCACTACACGATCCTCAACGGGGACACGCCGTACCAACTCGGCAACGGCCTCTACAACCAGGACGCCTCCGCCTCCGCCTGGTAGGAACCTGGGTCGGAACGCCCGCCGGCGCCCGCGACGGCCATGTCGTCGCACCGGGCGCCGGCGGCTTCGGTGTCGTCGAACCGGAAGAGAAGGGTGGCCTTGTGTCCAGTGGGACCATGTTCAGCGTCTACGGACGGATGACCGCGGTGCCTGGTCGGCGGGAGGAGCTGATCGCGCTGCTCCTCGAGGGTTTCCGTGCGGGCGGCGAGGACAGCGGTCTGATCGGCTACAGCATCAACACCGCCGTGGACGACCCGGACACGATCTGGCTGACGCAGTTGTGGACGGACAGGGAAGCCCACGACACGACCACCCGCTCGGAGCCGATGGCAGCGGTCAGCCGCAGGCTCCCGCCGCTCCTCGCCGGGCAGCCCGAAGGGTCCTACGGCCACGCCGTCCACGTCCACGGCCGGACCGCCCCGCCGTCCTAGCCAGGTGGGGCCCGCGGCGCTCAGCCGGTACGCCGCGCCACCCCCGCGAGAATCGTCGCTTCCACCGCCGCGTACTCCCGGCGCTGCTCGTCCGCCTGGCCGCGGCCGGAGAGCACCGTGCCCGCCCAGCCCAGGGCGAAGCCGAGCGGAACGGAGACCAGGCCCGTGGTGGTGAAGGGGAACCAGTTGAAGTCGGAGTGGGGGAAGGCCGCCATCGGGGAGCCCGAGACCAGGTTGGTGCCGGTCATCAGGACGAGGGTGGACAGGGTGCCGCCGATGAGGGTGCACAGCAGGCCGGTGCGCGTGTAGCGGCGCCAGAAGAAGCTGTAGACCATCGCCGGTGCCAGGGCGGAGGCGCCGATGGAGGTCCCCAGCAGGGCGAGCGGCTGGATGTTGCGGTTCTGGACGAGGGTGGCCAGGAAGATGGTGAGTGACCCCACCCCGAGCGCGGACAGGCGTGCGGCCGTCATCTCCTGACGCGGCGTCATCTTCGTTCTCAGGACCGCGAACAGGTCGTGCGCGAGGGTGTTGGCGCAGGCCAGGATCATCCCGGCGACGGACCCCAGCAGCGTGAGGAAGAGTGCCGTCGTGACCAGGGTGAAGAGCAGGGTCTCGCCGGTGGACACATGCACTCCGAACGCCGCCCGCGAGCCCAGCAGAAACGCCGTACGCCCCGTCGGATCCGCGCCGAGGATCGTGTCGCGTCCCAGCAGCGCCGTCGCGCCGACGGCGACGACCGTGATGATCAGCACGAAGAGCGCGACGCTGGACACCGCCCAGGTCATGGACCGGCGCACCTGCCGCGCACTGCTCGCGGTGAACATGCGCATGGTGACGTGCGGCAGGCAGGCGGCGCCGAGCACGACCGTCAACTGCGTGCTGATCATGTCGATCCGGGGGGCGCTGCCGCCGGAGAACTCCAGCCCCGAGTGCAGGAACGCGGGACCCACCCCGCTGCGCGCCGCTGCGGCGGCGAACAGCGCGCCCGGATCCCACGCGAACTGCCGCAGGATGAGCAGGGCGACGATCGCCCCGGAACCCAGCAGCATGACGATCTTGACGATCTGGATGAGGGCGGTGCCCTTCATGCCGCCCAGCGCGGTGTAGAGGATCATCAGCGCACCGATGCCGACGATGCACCCGGTCTTCAGCGCGTCGCTGGAGAAGCCGAGAATGAAGGCGAGCAGGTCACCGGTGCCCGCGAGTTGCAGCAGCACGAGCGGTATCAGCGCCATCAGGGTGGTGGCACACATGGCGATACGTACCGACGGCCCGGGCATCCGCTGCGCCAGCGCGTCGCCCATGGTGAACTTGCCTGCGTTCCGCAGCGGTTCGGCCAGCAGGAACATCAGCAGCATCAGGGACAGCGCCGTACTCACCGCCAGGACGACGCCGTCGTACCCGAAGAGCGCGATGATCCCGCAGGTCGAGCCGACCGTCACCGCGGAGATGTAGTCGCCGGCGATCGCGAGCCCGTTGCGTACGGGGGACAGCGAGCGGTACCCGGTGTAGAACTCCTGCAGGTCGTCGCCTTCGGGGCCCGCTATCACGCACAGCAGCAGGGTGATCGTGGCCACCGTCATGAACGCCAGCAGGGACATCGCCTGCGCGGAACTGCTGAATCCCGTCATCGCGCGGCCTCCGGTCCGGTGCGCTCGGCCTGCTCCTGGATGCGGTGTGCGATCGGGTCGATGCCGCGGCGGGCCGTGTACTCGTACAGCGCGACCGCTCCCCAGGTGACGGGCACCTGGAGCAGCCCGAGCGCCAGGCCGGTGGACAGCCCGCCCGACACGGTGCCCCCCATCAGCGACGGCGCGAAGGCGGAGAGGAAGAGGAAGAGCGTGAAGTACCCGAGCGCCGTGCCCGTCGCCACCCGCCGCAGAATCCGGTACGCGCCGCGCAGCCGCCGGAGGTCGCTCGCCTGCGCGGGCGCCGTGTGCCGCGGCCGCCCGGCCTGCGGGAACCGCGGCTGCGGCGGCCTGGGGGCGGCGGCGTAGGAGGGGTAGGCGGGGCGGGGAGCCGCGCTCCCGTACGGGTACGGCTGCGGTGGGCTGTCGTACCGCGGTGGCTGCTGGCGCGGCCAGTCCTCGAAGGGTGGCGACGGGTCGGACATCCCGGACTCCTTGCATGGCTGAGGGGCCCGAAGGGGCCGCAGCAGGGGGAGGCGACGCACGCTACCCCGCGGTAAGTCGGCTGCGGAACCCTTCGCGTACTAACCAGTCGGTATGTTTCCGAGTTGTGATGCTGACCCAACAGGGGTGATTCCACCCGAGAGTCGACACTTCCAGTGACTTCACTCACTTACGGAGATTGTGCGAAAGTCGGAACCAGAGTCGGTAGCCTTGGGGCATGGCTCGCACCGCGCAATCAGAGACGCTCTCCAGTCACGTCTACACGGAACTGCGGCGCGCGATTCTGAACGGGTCCTACGAGCCGGGCGCCCGCCTGAAGCCGTCCGAGCTGCGGCTGGAGTTCGGTGTGAGCGTGAGCGTCATCCGCGAGGCGCTGTCGCGGCTGGCCGAGCAGCGGCTGGTGAACGGCCGGCACAACCAGGGCTTTCGGGTGATCGACCTGACGGAGAAGGGCCTGCGTGAGCTGACCGACCTTCGCGTGCTCATCGAGGGGTACGCGCTGCGCCAGTCGATGGCACGGGGCGACGTCTCCTGGGAGTCGCGGGTCGTGGCGGCTCATCACCTGCTGGCGCGCACACCGACCCGGTCGGAGGACGACCCGCTGCACACCACCGAGCAGTGGGCCGCGGCGCACCGGGACTTCCACACGGCACTGATCTCGGCGTGCGACATGCCGATGCTCCTGGAGATGTGCAGCTCGCTGTTCGACGCCAGCGAGCTCTACCGGCGCCTGTCCGCGCCGCTGACCGCCCCGAGCAAGCGGGATGTCGCCTGTGAGCACCAGGCGATCTGCGACGCGGTGCTGGCCCGGGACGCCGATCTCGCGGTCGCGCGGCTGAGCGACCATTTCAACAAGACCACCGAACTGCTCATGAACGCCATGACGCAGAGCTGATCCCGGGCCTGGCCTGGCCTGGAGCGCGTCAGCGGTCGAAGGTCACCACGACCTTCACCCGGGGCGAGCGGTCCATCCGGTCCCATGCCTCGGTGACGTCATCGAGCCGGTAGATCTCCGTCGGAAGGCTCAGCGCCCCCTGGGAGGCGAGCTCGAACACACTCGTGCAGTGCGCGTTGAAGACCTCCGGGGCGTAGTAGACCGCGGTGTGACCGCGCACCTCGGCGGGCTTGGACCGCAGGGTCTCGCTGCGAAGGCTCAACTCCGCGCCGGCGCTCGACCCCACGTTCACCAGCCGGCCCCCGGCGCCCAGCGTGGACAGCGTGGCGTGGGCGGGCGTTCCCCAGAGCAGGTCGACGACCAGGTCGACGGGTGCGCCCGCCGCTTCGAGGATGCGCTGATGGAGACCGAGGCCGCTGTCATCGCCCGCCAGGGCCACGGGGACGACGCGGTCCGCCTCGGGCTCGGACAGCGCTGCGAAGTCCGCCGCGCCCGTACGGCTCACCGCCACGACGCGGCGCGCCCCGTGCCGGAGCGCGATCTGCACCGCGCAGCGTCCGACCGCGCCGGTCGAGCCCAGGACGACGACCGTCTCGGCCGGGGCCATCCCACCGCGTTCCAGAAGGGCCAAGGACGCGGTCGTGCCCGCGAATCCGACCGCCGCGGCCGCTGTCGACTCCAGGTCCGCCGGAACGCGGATGAGGCTCGGGAGAGCGGCGTTCACGGTCTGCGCCATGCTGCCCGGCTCCCACGCGGGGGTGCGGAAGTAGACGCGGTCACCGGCCTTCCACTCGCCGCGGTCCGCCTGGACGACGCCGACACCCTCCCGGCCCGGGATCGCGGGCAACTCCGGGTTCCCGCCGTACCAGCTGCCCGAGGTGATGAGTCTGTCGACGGGGTTGAAGCTCGCGGCGTGCACCTCGATGGGCACGGTGTCCGCGGTGGGGGCCGGTGCGGGTACGGCGAGGGGGCGGGGCGCCTCCCCGAATGCGTGGATGGCCGCGGCCCAGATCTCGCTCACGATGCAGATCCTCCGTCGTCGTCCGGTCGTGGGGGAGCCCACGACCGTGTGCGGTGTCCCGATGATAATTGATGAACTCATCAGAGATGAACTTAACGTCAATGTACTACGGCGTGCGCAGCCACGGACCAGGTGGGCGAACGGGAGGGATGGAGGGAAAATGGGCGAGAGGGAGGTCGGTAGATGGATCCTGGCCCAGACCCACCTGGACGGCTCCACCCGGACCACCGTGACTCCGCGGTGGGCGCCGACGCCCTCGCTACCGGAGTCGTGGTCCCCCCGGAGCTGTCACGCGCGGCCGGGGTGGTGCTCGATGCCCAGGGCATGGTGGTGGGCTGGTCGGCGGCGGCCGAGCGGTTGCTGGGGCTGCGGGCCGCCGACGTGGTCGGCCGCCCGGTCGCGTCCCTGCTGGTGGATCCGGTGCTGCCGACGCCGCTCCCGGCGCCGGAGGAGTGGTCGGGGCCGGTCACGGTCCGCCACGCCGACGGGGGACCGCGCAGCCTGATGGTCCGGGTATGGCCGATCGACGGCAGCGGCGCCACCAGGGGCCGTGTGATGGTGCTCGGTTACGACCTCTCGGCAGCCCGGCTCGCCCTCCTCAGTGAGGTCAGCGAGCGGATCGGCACCACCCTGGACGTATGGACCACGGCGCAGGAACTGGCCGATTTCGCCGTCCCCCGGCTGGCCGACATGACCGTGGTCGATCTGTTCGACGACGTCCTCACGGGCCAGGAACCCCCACCCGTACGGGAGGACCGCCCGCCCACCCTGCGCCGTGCTGCCCAGCAGTCCGTACGCCCCGGCGCTCCCGAAGCACTGATCCGGATCGGCCAGGTCGCCGACTACGCCCCCGGCTACCCCGTGCGTCTGTCGCTGGCCGACGGCGAGCCCCGTCTCGAAGCCGACACCGACGCCTCCGCGACGACCTGGCTGCCCGCGGACCCGGCCCGGGCCGAAAGGGCCAGAGCCTTCGGATTCCACTCCCTCATGACCGTGCCCATCCGCGCCCGCGACACCACCCTGGGAGTGGTCACCTTCCTGCGGCGCCGGCCCGCTGAGCCCTTCGGTGGGGATGATGTGGGGTTGGCGCGGGCGGTGGTCGATCGTGCCGCGCTGAGCCTGGACAACGCCCGCCGTTTCACCCGTGAACGCGCCACCGCTCTGGCGTTGCAGCGCAGCCTGCTGCCACGCCGGGTACGGGGCACACCGGTGCTGGATGTGGCCTCCCGCTACTTCCCCGCCGACGGGCACGTCGGGGTCGGCGGTGACTGGTTCGACGTGATCGCGCTGTCCAGCGCCCGGCACGCACTGGTCGTCGGTGACGTGGTCGGGCACGGCACGAACGCCGCCGCGACGATGGGACGCCTGCGCAGCGCGGTCCACGCGCTGGCCGACATGGAACTGCCCCCCGACGAGCTGCTGGCACACCTGGACGACCTGGTCCTGCGGTTCCTCGACGAGGAGACCTCCGGCGACCCGCTGACGGCCAGCGCACTGCTGGGCTCCACCTGCCTGATCGCCGTCCTCGACCCGGTCGCAGGCCAGTGCACCCTGGCCAGGGCCGGCCACCCGCCACCGATCCTCATCACCCCCGGCGGCCGCGGACAGGTCCTCGACGTCCCCGCCGGCCCGCCCCTGGGCCTGGGGGCACTGCCCTTCGAAGCCGCGCAGTACGACCTGCCCGCCGGCAGCGACCTCGTCCTCTACACCGACGGACTCCTGCCCGACAACAACCCCGACGACCTTCTGCCGCTCCTGCACCACCGCGACCCGGGCTCCGGCGTCAACGGGATCTGCGACGCGGTCGCCACCGGCCGCCACCGCACGACCGCCCGGGACGACGCAGCACTACTGGTGGCCCGCAGCAACGCCGTCCCGCCCGGCCACATCGCCGACTGGGACCTGCCCACCGACCCCGCTTCCGTGGCCACCATCCGCCAGGCCGTCAGCGACCAACTCGCCACCTGGAACCTGCAGGAACTCGACTTCACCACCGAACTCATCGTCAGCGAACTCGTCACCAACGCCCTGCGCTACGGCCAGCCACCCCTGCACCTCCGCCTCATCCTCCACACCGCCCTGACCTGCGAAGTCCACGACACCAGCAGCACCGCCCCCCGCCTGCGCCACGCCCGGACCACCGACGAAGGCGGCCGCGGCCTCTTCCTCATCGCCCAACTCACCACCCACTGGGGCACCCGCCACCACCCCACCGGCAAAACCATCTGGACCGAACAACAACTCCCCCCCACCCACCCATAACCCACACCCCGGTCGGTCACGCTTCGCGATCGTGGCCCCGGGCCGGTGACGCGGGACTGGCGGCTGCCGGCCAGACGGCGCCGAGCACGCGGTGCGGCCAGTCGTCGGGGATGCCGGCCAGGGTGACGTAGCGGCCGTAGAAGGATCCGATGAGCATGCTGGTGAGGGCGTCGAGGTCGGTGCCGTCCGGGAGGTCGCCGGCCGACAGCGCTTCCCGGAGCAGGGCTCGTCGTGGCTCGACGAGGCGGGTCTTGAAGAGGTGGAGCAGTTCGGGGTGGCGTTCTTCCTCGGCGAGCAGGGAGCCGAGGATGGCCAGCGCGGGGATGGCCCGCAGGTTGCTGTGGAAGTTCTCCAGGATCGCCAGGGCGTGGGCGCGGGGAGTCGCGGCGTCCGCGGGGGGTTCCTCGACCCGTAGTGAGCCGATGACCGCGGCCACCAACTCCGCCTTGTTCCGGTACCGGCGCCGCAGGCTGGGCACGGTGGTGCCCGCGTTGGCCGCCACGGATTCCAGCGACATGCGGGCGTAGCCGAGCTCGCCGAGCTGGCGGGCAGCAGCCGCAAGGATCGCCCGGTCCAGGTCCGGGTTCCTCGGTCGTCCGACCTTCGCCTGCGCATCGCTCATTGCATTACGATAGCCGATCGGAACATAATTCACCGAGGGGGAATCACCATGACCGAGTCACTGCCCGCGACCGCAGTCGTCCGCGCCTCGCGCGCCACGTTCGACCCGAGCCGGTTCGCCGAGGTCGACGCCATGAACACCAAGACCTCGCAGTACCTGATCCCTGCCGTCAAGCAGCTGTCGGGTCTCCTCCACTTCTACGCGGGCGTCTCGCCGGACGGCACGATGCTGCAGCTCAGCGTCTGGGACTCCGAGGAGCACTCCGCGCAGCTGAACCACCTCAAGGAAATGGTCGTCATCGCACGCGGAGAGATGGAGGCGGTCGGCGTGAGCTTCACCCCGGTCGCCACCTACCCCGTCAGCTGGACCATCTGACCTGACACGGCACTACGGCACCACTCCGCAGGCCGTCACGCGAGTTCCCCCCGGGACACTCGCGTGACGGCCTCGTTGACGACACCGAGTGACCGTGCGGGCGTCAGCTCGGCTGTCCGGTCGGCATGACCGTGATCTGCTGGAGGTTGACGCGCGGCGGCAGAGTGGCGAGGAAGGCGATGGTCTCGGCGATGTCCTGCGGGGTGAGCCACTCCATCGACTGCTTGGCACCCGCCAGCCAGTCCAGCGCTCCCTGGTCGGTGACGTGGCCCTGCAGTTCGGTGCCGACGATGCCGGGTTCCAGGGCCGCCACGCGGACGTTCTTGGCGCCCAACTCGGCGCGCAGGTGGCGCGAGAGGTGGGTGACGTATGCCTTGGTGGCCGAGTACACGGCGAAGTGGGGGAAGATGTTCTGCGCCGCGATGGACGAGGTGTTGATGAGGTCGGCGACGCCGCGTTCGCTGCCCGCGCGCACCAGTTGCGGGGTGAACGCGCCGATGACGTTCATCAGGCCGGTGACGTTCAGGTCGATCTGCTGCTGCCACTGGCCGGTGGCCACCTCCTCGACGGGGGCGGGCAGCATGACACCGGCGTTGTTGAGCAGCAGGTCGGCGCCGCCCAGTTCGGCCTCGACGCGGTCCGCCGCGGCCTGGACGGCCGCGGTGTCGGTGACATCGGCCGCGATGGCGACGGCGGTGCCGCCGTCCTTGGTGATCCGCTCGACCAGGTCGTGCAGGCGGTCCGCCCGGCGGGCCAGGACGACGACGCGGGCGCCGAGCGAGGCGAGCTTCTCGGCGGTCGCCTCACCGATGCCGCTGGAAGCGCCGGTGATGACGGCGACGCGGCCCCGCAGCGGGGCGGAAGGGGTGGCGGAGGAGGTAGGGGTGGACATGGTGGTGGAGCCTCCGTGAGGAAGTGAAGCGGGGGTGGCGCCGAGTGGTTCTCGGTACGTCTCCATCACAGCAACCCGGCGTGCCGCCGGCGGCGCCAAAGCTGGCCCCGCTCAGGCAGGTACTGACAGGGCCACCCCTGCGCGAGAGGGCAGGTCCGGGCGTGGCCACACTGGAGGTATGGACCGCAGCAAGGAGATCGCCGGTTTCCTCCGCACCCGCCGTTCCGCGATCAGCCCCGAGCAGGCCGGGCTCGACCCGGACGGCCGGATCCGGCGGGTTCCGGGGCTGCGCCGGGACGAGGTGGCGCGCCTGGCCGGGGTGAGCACCGAGTACTACACGCGCCTTGAGCAGGGACGCTCGGGAAACCCGTCGCCGGAGGTCGTCGAGGCGCTGTCGCGGGCACTGCGGCTGGACGCGTCCGAGACCGAGCACCTGCACGATCTGCTGCTCGCCCGCCCCGGCGCTGTGCGGCGCGGTCCGCAGCCGCCCCAACGGGTGCGGCCGGGGCTGTACTTGATGCTGGAGACACTCGGGCACGTACCCGCGTTCATCCTGGGGCGGCGTACCGACGTACTGGCGTCCAACCACCTGGCCCGCGCGGTGGTGACGGACTTCGAGGCGCTGCCCGCCCCGCGCCGGAACATGGCCCGCTACTACCTGCTGGACCCGGAGGCGCGCGAGCGGGTGGTGGACTGGGAGCGGATCGCCGCCGAGACGGTGGCGATGCTGCGCCTGGAGGCCGGACGCCACCCCAACGACCGCCAGCTGGCCGACCTGGTCGGCGAACTCACCCTGCTCTCGCCGGAGTTCTCCGGCTGGTGGAACGACCACAAGGTGCTGCGCCGCACCCACGGCGCCAAGCACTACGTACACCCGCTGGTCGGCGAGATGGAGTTCGCCTACGAGTCCTTCCAGGTCCCCGGCGACACCGAACAGACGCTCTGTGTCTACAACGTGGAGCCGCAGTCGCGTACCGCCGAGGCCGTACGCCTGCTGCGCAGCTGGACCGCCCCCGCCGCCCCTTCTGCCCCTTCCGTACCCGCCACGGCCCCCGACCCCACCGCGGAGCCCGCCGCTCCCGGCGATCCCGGCTAGCGGGAGACCGCTTGTGCGCGATCAACGTGCTTGCTGAAACGGTTCGGTGCGGACCCGGTGTGCAAGGATCAGGCGTTCGTGAAGATTCCAGAAGGGGAGCGGTCATGGAGAGCGCGCCTGTTCCGTCTCCTGACGGGAACGTCCGCTGCACGGTGCTCACCCGCCTCGGAGAGCCGAGCGTGATCACCGTCTCCGGAGACGCGGATCTGCACAGCATCGGGCCGGTGGCGGAGGCGGTGCGGACCGCTCTGGATCACCATCCCCATCTCGTCCTCGACCTCGGCGGGGTCGCCTTCGCGGACTCGTCCTTCCTCAACGTCCTTCTGCAGGCCCGCAACAGCTCCCTGGAGCGGGACGGGAGCGTGCGGCTGCTCAGGGTCAGCAGCCAGGTCCGGCGCCTGCTGGACCTCACCGGCGCCGAGGCGCTGTTCCCCCCGGCCACGGACGAGCAGCCGAAGCAGCCGTGAGCAGGGCCGCCGGTACGTTCCGGTACCGGTGGTGCGGGCTCGGCTGACGCCACCGGGCGGACGGGACCGGCGTCGGCGACATCGACCCATACGCGCTTGCCGTGCGCGGTCGGCTCCGCACCCCAGGTCTGGGTGAGGGCGGCGACGATACGCAAGCCGTGACCGCCGACCTGCGCGTGCGCGGTGGGCCGCAGGACCGGGACCGTACGGGAGTCGTCACTGACGACGATCCGCAGCCGGCGCGCACCGAAGACCAGCCACAGCCCGGTGGTACCCCCGACGTGCCGCAGCGCGTTGGTGACCAGCTCGGACACCACCAGCGCCACCGCCTCCGGGTCCGGGCGCCACCGGGTCGGCCAGGGGAACTCCGTCACCTGCCGTCTGGCCCACCCCCTCGCGAGGGAGATCTGCCGTCGTCGGTACCTACCGCCAAGAACCACTCCGCCATACCCGTTCCCCTGGTCGCCGGCACCGCCCACCGGCCGGGCCGCTGAGCGCCGTCTCCCTCGCGCCTTCCCCGTGGCGCCGCCCTCACCACCGTCCGCCGTGCCTCCCTGACCAGGCAGGAGGGGTGACGGATTGTAAGGTGGGCGGCAACAGGTGGTTCGGGACGAGGAGGACGGTGGTGAGGATCGCGCGCAGCGGGGCGAGCCTCTCTCCGATCGACGTCGGTGACCATGTGTGCTGGGCGGCGCCGCCGAAGGCGGAGTTCCAGCGCACGGCCCGGGCGTATCTGACCGACGGGACCCGGCTCGGCGACAAGATCATGGTCGTGGGCCCGCCGTCACCGGCCTGGCAGCTGGACCTTCCGGCCGCCCAGGGCCAGCTCGTGGACCCCGCCGCGTGCGACGTAGGCTGGAACGCGGACGCACTGGTGTCCCTGGTACGGCAGGAGGCCGAAGCGGCGGGCCGGCAGGGCTTCCGGGCGTTGCGGGTACTGGCGAACATGGACCGTATCTGGCCTGCCGGGATCACCCCGCGGCAGGTGGCCGATCACGAGCTGCGGCTGGACGCCGTCATCGGTGGCAGCGCGGCCATGGTGGTGTGCGCGTACGCCGGTACGCGTTTCCCGCCGGACCTACTGGGGCAGGCGGCGAGCGTGCATCCGCACTTCGTGGGAGATCGCGACGCGGAACCCTCATTCCGGGTGTTCAGCGGCGGAGAGGACTGCTGGAACGTGAGCGGTGTGGTCGACGCGGACGGCGCCGCCGCCTTTCACACCGCCGTGACCGAGCTGCTGCGGACCACCAGCACCCTGCGGCTGCGCTGCGCGGACCTGGAACTGATCGACGCCGCCGGCATGCGGACGCTGGCCGAGGCGGCGGCCGCCTTCCCCGGACGGACGATCACGGTCGAGAACGCCAACGCGCTCGTCCGCAAATGCTGGGAGCTGCTCAGCTACGACGACCCGACCGTCCCGGTGGAGCTGGTGCCATGACCCCGGCGACCACCGCGGCGGCATCCGGCGGCGCGCCCGCGCCCGCCTTCCGCCACGAGCTGTACCCCTACCAGGGCGAGAACGCCTTCCTGGCGGGTGCCACGTCGTTCATCGAGGACGCGCTGGGCGCCGACGAGACGGTGCTGGTCGCGGTCGGCCCCGACAAGCAGGTCATACTGCGCGACGCGCTCGACGCGACCCGGGCCGACGGGCAGGTGCGGTTCGTCGACACCGCGGCCCTCGGCCGCAACCCCGGACGGCTCATCCCGGCCTGGCAGGACTGGATCGCCAAGACCGTCAGCCAGGGCCAGCCGGTGCGCGGCATCAGCGAGTCCCCCTGGGCCACGGCCACCGCGGCCGAACGCGGTGAGCTGCGCTACCACGAGTGGCTGCTGAACCGCACCTTCGCCGAATCGCCCGCCTGGTGGCTGCTGTGCCCCTACGACACCAGCACGGTGGAGGCGGCCGTGCTCGACTCGGCGCGTCGCTGTCACCCCTTCCAGCTCGCCGAGGGTCTGCACGGCGACAACCCGGCCTTCGCCGACGAGCCGTTCCTCTTCGACGAGCTGACCGCGCCCTGCGACCCGCAGGAGACCCTGACGTACGGGGCGGGCGCGCTGGCGGCGGTACGCGGCAAGGTGACCGCTTGCGCCACCGTGCACGGGCTGAAGGGCGCGCGGCTGCAGGAACTGCTGGTGGCCGTCACGGAGGTGGCGTCCAACAGCATCCGGCACGGCGGTGGCCGGGGCACCCTGCAGACCTGGGTCGAGGGCGACGTCCTCATCTGCCAGTTCCACGACGCGGGCCACATCCGCGACCCCCTCGTGGGCCGCTCACGGCCGGAGCCCCACCAGTCCGGCGGCCGGGGACTGTGGCTGGTCCACCAGCTGTGCGACCTGGTGCAGATCCGCTCCACCGCCGAGCACGGCGCCACCGTACGGCTGAGCACGGCACTGCGCTAGGACCCGAGGGCGGGGGTCGGCCCGACTGGACGACCGACGGCGGGGCATAAGCCAGCCATGACCGCCCCCACGGAACGCCGACCCCAGGGCACGGACCTGCCCGGTCACCGCGACGACGCCCCGTACGGGGCCGCGCCACCGGACCGGGACGCGCTCCGCTGCCAGGCCACCACCAGCGGCTCCACGATGCGCCTGGCAGTGGTGGGGACGGTCGACTTCGAGAGCAAGGAGACCTTCCTCGACACGGTCGCCGTCCATCTGCACCAGGCCCGCCACCGCGTCAGCGCCCTCCACCTGGACATGGCTGGCCTCGCCCACTGCGACTCCTCCGCCCTGGCCGCCCTGATCACCGTCCACCGCTGGGTCACCGCCGCGGGCCTCCGCCTCCGCCTGGACAACCAGCCACCCTTCCTCCAGCAGATGCTCACCCTCACCGGCCTGGCCGGGTTCCTCGGCACCGCGGGCGCGAACAGCACGGTCACCGCCTGAGAAGACCCGGGAAGACCGGTTCGCGGGCGGCGCCGTACTCGCGGCGCTCTCAGGCGTCCTGGCGCTCCGCGCGTTGCCGGATCAGCTCCTCGACCGCGCTGGGCAGCGTCGTCTCGAAGTCGATGAGCTTCGCCCAGGTGGGCGTGACGACGATCCGGACCATGCCGTCGTAGAGCGAGCGGACCTCGGCCTCCCAGGTGACGCGCTGCTCGGGCGTCATCGTGTAGCTGCCGTTGATCTGCAGATATTCGTCCGGGATGCCGTCGACGACGTCCAGCTCGGCCCGTCCGCGGATGAGCAGGATCTTCGGTGGGTGGACCTCGGTGTCGATGGTCAGGGCGACCATCGGGTTCTCGCGCAGCGCGGGCAGCTTCGGGGCGTTCTTCGAGGTGCACAGGACGATCTGCGCGCCGTTCCAGGCGAACGCGATCGGGATGCTGCGCGGTGTGCCGTCCTGGGCGACGTAGGCCAGACGGGTGAGGTCCCGGGC
This sequence comes from Streptomyces sp. NPDC051976, assembly GCF_040680795.1. Taxonomy (NCBI): domain Bacteria; kingdom Bacillati; phylum Actinomycetota; class Actinomycetes; order Kitasatosporales; family Streptomycetaceae; genus Streptomyces; species Streptomyces sp. NPDC051976. Next base: position 90,014 of record NZ_JBFAXL010000003.1, on the reverse strand, counting down.
GAGCAGTTCCTGGCTGATCGGCCGGTTGAGGATCTCGGTGATCTCGGTCGCTTCCATGGTGATAGCCCCTTCGTCGGCGTCTTCGAGCGGCCCGGTCCTGGCCTCTCGTGTCCCTGGGACGGAGCGGGCTCGACGTTCTCGACATCCGAGGCGCACGCATCCGGGATGCTTTTTTCGGCGGGCCGTCCCGGCGGACGGCTGATGGCCCGCGCGTCGCACCGTCCGGCTACTCCCCGGTGACGGTGAGCGGGGCTAGGGTGCCCCCATGGGCGATATCGAATACCCGTCCGAGCTGATCGAGGCGCAGCGGCGCTGCCACCGCGCCTGGGCGGCGGTGGAGGCCCACCGGCGCGAGGTCGACGCCCGGCGCCGCGCGGAGGCCGCGGACCAGCCCAAGGACGAGTCCAGGCCGTGGGCTCCGCGCACTCTGCGGCTGTGGACGGACACCGAGAGCGCCCGTCACGAGGAACTGATGGCGGAGGTGCACGCGGCGGCCGAGGCGCGGACCACCGCACTGGAGGCGTCGCGGCTCGGTTCCGGGGCGGACGTCGTCGAGGGCCTGCACGCCGCCGCGCGGACGTAGCCGCGGCGGGGAGTTCGGACCGCGCTCCCTCCGCGGATCAGGCGGTCAGGCCAGGGGGACGTCGAGCGCGTCGTCAGGGCACTGGTCCGCGAGGCGTTCGAGGGCGGCCTGTTCCATGGGGTCGACGGCGAGGTTCCAGCGGGTCTTCACCGCCACCCAGTCGTCCAGGTAGTGGCAGCGGGCGTCGGAGGCCGACGGCAGCCAGGTCGACGGGTCCTGGTCGCCCTTGGCCCGGTGGGACGCCGCGGTCACCGCCACCAGCGTGCGGGGGTAGTCCAGGTCGTTGGCGTACGCCTCGCGGCGGTCGGCGTCCCACTCCATGGCCCCGGAATCCCAGGCTTCCGCGAGCGGGACCGTGTGGTCGACCTCCAGTCCTGACGGCCCGTCGACGCTGGTGTCGTCGTAGTAGCTGAACCACCGCCCGCCGGTCAGCGTGCAGCCCGCGGACCGAACCGGCGCGACGACCGCTTCGTCCATGAGGACCTCCGCGCGGGTGTCGCACCCGTCGTGGTCGGCGTCCGCCCAGTGCCCGAACTGCGCCTCCGCGTACCCGTCGCGGGCCTCACCCGCCACCCGCAGCTCGGCGATCAGGTCCCACACACCGGTCGGACCCGCCGCGGACTCCTGGGCATGGCCTCCGACGGTCGTCCCCCCGAGCAGCGCCGCGGCGGCCAGCACAACGAGCAGCGTCCTCTTCACGTACGTCATCCCATCCTCGATCGGCAACCGATGAGGCATACCTACCGACCCGACCGCCCCCGCCGGGTGAGGCGCGACCCTGGGGTCACCCGCAGCGGGGAACGAAACGCCCAGCCGGAGCCGGAGCCGGAGCCGGAGCCGGAGCCGGAGCCGGAGCCGGAGCCGGAGCCGGAGTGCGCGGGGGCCTTCGCGAAAACCGGTTGGTGGAGCGCGGCGGCCGCTGCTAATCTCGCCGAGGCCGTGCGAAGGAACGAGGAGGTGGTACCCGTGAACACAACGTTGACATGGGTGCTCCCCTCCGGGGTCACGGTCGGGCGATAGGTCGTCCGGGAGCGCCGTTCGCGAGCTCCCGAAAGGCACGACCATGCAATTCACTTCCGAGCAGCGCCTCGACGACGGCGTCCTCGAACGCGAATTCACCCTCGGCGACATTCCCGGCACGCTGTGGACGCCGGCTTCGGCACCGGTCCCGCTGATCCTGATGGCCCACAACAACGGCCTGCCCAAGGCGGAACCGCGGCTGGTGGCCCGGGCCCGGTACACGGCCGCGTGCGGTTACGCGGTGGCCACCATCGATGCCGCCGGGTGCGGTGTCCGGCCCCGTAGCGCCGCCGACGAGCAGGCGCGTGGCCGTCTGCGGCGGGCGATGCAGGCCGGTGAGCCGGTCGACGACATCTTCGAGTCCTTCATCGGCCCGCTGGTCGAGAACGCGGTCCCCGAGTGGCGCACCACCCTGGACGCCCTCCTCGATCTGCCCGGGATCGACGGCCCCGTCGGGTACTCGGGGTGGACCGCCCTCGGCATCCGCCTCGCGGTGCTCGAACCGCGCATCGCCGCCGCCGGCCTCTTCGCCGGCGGCTATGTCCCGCTCGCCCAGCGCGAGGAGGCCCGCCAGGTGACCATCCCGCTGCTCGTCCTGCTGCAGTGGGACGACGAGGGCAACCCCCGGCAGCGCGCCCTGGACCTCTTCGACGCCTTCGGCAGCAAGGAGAAGACCCTGCACGCCAACCTGGGCGGCCACACCGGCACACCTTGGTTCGAGCGGGAGGACGGCGACCGCTTCTTCGGCCGGCACCTGAAGTGAGTCCCGGCCGCCGGGCCGGCGGCAGCCCGTAGGGTCGAACCTCGTGAGAGCCCTCACGAAAACGCGTCTGGATCTGCTGGGAGTTGCCGATGGCCGTTCGCCGTGTCGTACCCAATGTGCGGTCGCAGGCGGTGGGGGAGAGCCGGGAGTTCTACGGGCTGCTCGGGTTCGAGGAGGTCATGAACCACGGCTGGATCATGACGCTCGCTTCCCCGTCCGATCCGGGGGCGCAGGTCAGCTTCATGGCCGAGGACAGGACCGCGCCGGTCGTGCCGGACATGAGCGTCGAGGTGAGCGATGTGGACGCCGCCTACGCGGCCATGCGGGAGCGCGGTGCGGAGATCGTGCACCCCTTGCAGGACGAGGAGTGGGGGGTGCGCCGGTTCTTCGTGCGTGACCCCAACGGACGGGTGGTGAACGTGCTGGGCCACCGGTGACACCGAAGCCGCGCCCTGGCCGTTCCGTACGGCTCAGGGCGCGGTTTCGTGTGCTGCTCGGACCATGGCTCAGGACAGCGTCAGCGCCGTGTCGTCGGTGACGAAGGACGTCTGCAGGGAGGAGTCCTCGGTGCCGGTGAAGGCGAAGGTCACGGTCTGGCCGGCCAGGGAGGAGACGTCGAACGTCTTCTGGGTGTAGCCGCCTGCCTTGTCGAGGTTGGAGTAGGTGGCCAGGGTGGTGCTGCCGGCCTTGACGGTGAGCTTGTCGTAGGCCGTGGACGTGGTGGTCTCGGCCGTGTCGATGTGCAGGTAGAAGGTGAAGGCGGCCTTGCAGCCCGCCGGGATGGTGACGGACTGGGACAGGGTGTCGGTGTGGGTGGACCCGTAGCCGTCGAGCCACGCGTCCCAGGTGCCGCCGTGGGTGGGCTGGCCCTGGGAGCCGTACTGGCCGATGACGCCGGAGCTGCCGGTCCACACGGTGCTGCCGGACTCGAAGCCGGGGTTGCCGAGCTTCTGGCCGGGGGCTGAACAGGTGCCGCCGCCCGCGGGGTTGACGGTCCAGGTGAAGCTCGCGCTGCCGTGCGCACCGGTGTTGTCGGTCGCGGTGACGACGGTGTTGTAGGTCGCCGCGGTCGTCGGGGTGCCGGAGATCAGCCCGGTGCCGGAGTTGATCGCCAGGCCGGCCGGCAGGCCCGTCGCGCTGTAGGTCAGCGTCGCGCCGGAGGCGGAGTCGGTGGCCTGGATCTGCAGGCTCGCCGCCGTGCCGACGGTGCCGGTCTGGTTGCCCGGCCCGGTGACGGTGACGGTGTTGCCGGGCGGCTGGCCGCCGCCGATCGGCAGGCCGCCGCTGGGCGCGTACATCCCGACGTCGAACGTGCTCCCGTTCGGCGCGTGGGCGATCGGCACGACCGGGTACGCGTTGCCGCCGGGCAGCACCGAGGTGGAGATGTAGTCGCCGAACATCCGGCCCTGCGAGGTGTCGGGCAGCCACGCGAGCGTCATCGGCCCGGCGAGCTGCGTCGGCGCGGTCCACGTCGTGCCGCCGTCGCCGGAGGAGACGAACCCGGCGTCGAGCTGGCACGTGGTGTCGGTGCAGGCCGCGCTCGGGTAGTAGTAGTACGTCAGCCCGAGGCGGGCGGTGCTGCCGGAGCCGGCGGGGTCGACACCGATGCCGGGCACGAAGTGGTCGGCGCCGCTGCCCACCGCGTCGATCGGTATCCGGGCCGGGGCGGACCAGGTGGTGCCGTTGGCGGACGTCGACATGATGATGTCGTTGCTGGTGCAGTTGGAGCGGAAGCGGCAGTCCGACCAGACGGCGTAGACCTTCCCCGAGGAGTCGATCTCGGCGGAGGGCAGCGGGCCCTCACGCAGCGAGTCGAGCCGCGACATGTCGGCCGCGTCGTCCTCCAGGCCGGAGACCGGGTGGTGGGAGACGGTCGCGATCTGCACGCTGGAGCCCCAGCTGGTGCCGCCGTTGGTCGACACGAAGGCGCGTTCGGCGTCCTCGCTGGCCGAGGAGAACGGCACGACGACGGTCCCGTTGGGCTGTACGACCGGCTGGCCGCCGAGACCGCTCGGGCTGTCGCCGGGGCTGCGCTGGGTGCCCCATGTCAGGCCGCCGTCGGTCGAGGTCTTCATGTGCTCGGCGTCGCCGGCGTTGGCGTCGTCGTACTCGGTGTAGCAGTGGCCGTAGTAGGGACTGGCCGAGTGGTCGTCGCACACCGTCCAGTTCTTGTCGTCGAAGGTGCCGGTGGAGATGGTGACGGGATTGCCCCAGGTGTGGCCGCCGTCGGTGGAGCGGCTCAGCTCGACGTCCACGACACTGCCGGAGGTGACGCCCAGCCAGGAGACCATCCACACGCCGTCCTTGGCGTCGTACGCCACCGAGGCGTCGCTCGCGGCGGCGTAGGGGCCGCCGGTGTTGGTCGTGGAGTTCGGCATGAACCCGTGGGTCCAGGTCTGGCCGCCGTCGGTCGACGTGGTCCAGCCGATGTTCGAGGCGCCGCCGCCGTAGACCCGGCCGACCTGGAACGCCGAGACGATGGTGCCGCCGTACGAGAAGGTGTCCGGCTCGACCTCGGTGGCGTGCTGGGCCTGGCTGTCGGAGTACGGGTCGCTGCTGATCTGGTTCATCTGGGGTAACAACGCGGAGGCCGAGTGGGCGGCGGGCGCTCCCGGGGCCGCCGGAGCGTTCTCGGAGACTCCGGTGGCGGCCGCGGTGGCGGTCGGCGCGAAGGCCAGTGCGGCGGCCAGGGTCGTACCTGCGGCAGCGACTGCGGCGGCGCTCCTGACTGCGCCTGCGCTGCGCAGGCGTGGGGACAGTCTGGGCATGGCTCTCCTGACTCGGATGCGGGGCCGCGGTGCGCGGTCCCCTGCGCCGGCGCCACGGTGGGGTGGTGAGCGGACGGCGCTGACCGATAGGTGGACAGCCGGATGGTCGTGGTGTGACGGGCCGCACGACAGCCCTGGAGAGTGGCGCGTACATGCCATGTCGCTTTCGCGCGGCTACGCTACGGCGCCGCGCGTACCGGTTCGGCGGGAGTCAGCGGGGCGGCGGTGCCGGAGGGGCGGCGCTCGTGCTGACGTGGCGGCAGGGGGCGGTCCACCGGTTTCCGGAGGGGGTCCAGTCGCCGTCGCGGGCGAAGCCGCACTGGTCGAGGGTGCGGTCGAGGTCCGCCGCGGGGAGGTCGTGGCCCGATGTCCGCGGCGTGACGGTGACGACGAGGGCGTCGACCTCGCCGCGATCGGGGTGGTCGGCCAGGCTCTGGACGGTCAGGTGCCACTGCCCGTCGGCGGGGACGGCCTCCGCCCGGTAGGGGGGATCGGTGCGGGTGCCCGCCTCGCCGCCCTGCGCCGATCCGCCCGTCCCGGACACGTCGGTCTCCGGCATGGATACCTCCTCAGATTCGCTCGGGAGCCGTCTGCCCGCATTCCGCCGAGCCCAACGCACGGGCAGGCGGCGGACCGACGGGGTGGGGCGGATCGTCTGTGAACGTCACGAAAAGGCGTCAACTGAGTATTGTGCGGTTCCAGCCGATACGGTCGTCCTCATTCCGTACAGCCGGGGGGAGTTGGCATGGGGCGTACGCGTCGCGGTCTGCTGGTGGGGGCGGTCGTCGTGGCGGCGGGCCTGCTCGCTCTGCTCGCGGTGATGCTGACGCGGCACGGGGGCGATTCCGCCGCCGGTGCGGAGCAGAAGGGGGACGGCCCTACGCCGAGCGCCGATGCCCACCAGCAGGCGCGGCAGGTCGCCACCGCGCTGACGAAGCTCGCCACCGATCCCTCCTCGCTGGTCGCGGCCGGTGCCCGCACCGAGGTCAAGGACCGTGCCGCCCAGGGCGTCCCGAAGGGGTCGAAGGTGACGCCGGAACCGGCGACCTGGGCGCCGGACGGCGCGGGCGGCGGGGTGATGACGGTGACCGTGGCCTCTCCGGGGCGGCCGGCGGTGAGCTACGCGGCGGTGATGGTGCACGAGAGCGGCGGCTGGAAGGTCCTGGCCACATGGAAGCTGCCCGACGTGCGGTCCACGACGGCCACCACGACGGGGGCGGCGTCATGAGGTACCCGCGGACCGGGCGGCGGGCGGTGGTCGCCGCCGTCGCCCTCGCCCTCTTGGCAGGCGGCCAACTCGCCGTGGAACAACCGGCGTCCGCCGTTCCCGCCAAGAGTCCCGCGAAGACCACTCCCGCCGAGTGGGGCGCTCACTGCGGGTCGGGCGCGCTCGGGCTGGACAAGGACACCGTCCAGCTCGCCCCCACTCTGTCCAGGGACCGGAACCCCGACGGGTCACCGGTCGCGTACACCCCCGACACCCGGGGCACCTACACCCCGATCGTCATGGTGCACGGCTGGACCGGAAGCGACACCCATGACGACGCGGGCAAGGGCGCCTTCTCGCACCGTATCGACCTCACGGCCAACCGTCTGAGCACGGTGACCACCACCAGGTCGCTGATCGGGCAGTTCCAGTCGCTGCCCGGCGCGGCGGTCTTCACCTTCGACTACCACCCGTACTCGGCACGGTGGGTCGACGACGCCCACCTCGGGCCCGCGCTGGGCAAGGTCATCGACTGCCTCTACCAGGCCAGCGGCCAGAAAGTGATCGTCGTCGGCCACTCGATGGGCGGCCTCATCACGCGGTACGCGGCGACCCACCACGGGGTGTCCGGCGCCGACCGGTCGGCCGAGATCAGCACCGTGGTGACCTTCGGGACCCCGGAGACAGGATCGGTCGCGGCGCTGCTGACGGAGGCGGGAGCGGACGTCGGAGCGGAGACGAACGATGTGCTCGCCGTCGTCCGCACGATCCTCGCCGTCTGCGGTCGGCTCACCACCGGCGACATCGAGACCGGCACGCTCTGCGACCGGCTCCCCCCACCGGTCAGGGCCTTCGAGTCGCAGGCCGGGCAGGCGCTGCGGACCGGCTCCGCGGAGCTGCGGGCGCTCAAGCCGTGGCCGAGATCGATCTTCGTGGACGCGCTGGGCGGGCACACCCGCTTCGAGGTCCGGGACAGGGGATGGTTCGCGCTGCCGTGGAGCACGACGTCCGTGGACACCGGGGATCTGGTCGTCACGGCCGGCTCCGCCTTCCAGGGCGCGGACTCGACGCGGGCGATCTCCTGCGCGTACCAGCTCAGTGCGGTCCGCGGGGCGACGGACGCGCTGGGCCTCACCTTCAAGCAGGTCAGCAAGGCCGATGTCGCCGAGGTGCCGCTGAAATTGCTCTTCAGCGCCTGCATCCACCCCGACCTCATGCGGAGCATCGAACTCACCAACGAGGCACTGGGCGCGGTGTCGGACGACATCGCGTCCCGCCAGCCGGTGACGGCGGCGAGTCTGCTGTCCGCGCCCGTACCGGCGGCCTGCGGCCACCGGGCGGGGAAGCTCGTCGACGGCAAGCAGCCGGGCATCCCGGAAACGCAGGGGATGATGCAGCTCAGCTGGGTGGACAGCGCCCGGTCCCGGTCGGACCTGCTGACCTTCGGGGACCTGAACGCAGACGGCAGGGGCGACGCCGCCACCGCGCTCTTCTGCACCGCCGGAGGCGTGTCCTGGCCGGAGATCATCGCCTTCTACGGGCACGGACCCACGCTGATCGGGTCCGTGAGCCTGAGCAGCATCAACCTGCCCGGCCGCGAGCCCGGGGAGAACGCGGTGGTGCATCGCCTGCGGTACGCCGACGGTGGTGTCCTCGCCCAGTGGTCGACCCAGCAGGACGGCGACCCGGGCGCGAGCGCGACCCTCGACTACACCGCCACGCTCCGCTGGGACGGGCACGCCGTGGTCGCCTCCGGTCTCACCGCCACCACCGAGCGCGGCACCGTGGACCGCTTCCTGAACGCCCTGCGCGCGCACGACACCGCCGTGGCCTCCGCGCTGGCCGCGCCCGGTGTCGGCGCGGAGGCCGCGGACCGGTTCCGCACCTCTGCCGACGCCCTCGCCGCCGAACCGACGTGTTACGGCCCGAACGGCGACTTCCCGCCGAGCGCCCAGGGCCTCGCCGACATCGGAGGACCGCAGTACGTGGAGGCCCAGCGCTACTGCCTGCTGCCCACGTCAGCCGAGGGCGGCACCTATGTGGTGCTGGGCATCACGAAGACCGGATTCCAGCGCTGGCGGGTGTCCTCGGTCACCGTGGTGTGAGCCGCGGGTTCCGCCCCAGCGGAAAAGGATTTGAGCGGGGCGGCGCCCGGCCGCTACCGTCGTGGCGGATCGTGAAGTCGTCGTAGGAGGTGAGACCCGTGAACACAGTTACCCATGGGTGCTCCCTCATCCCGTCACGGTCCGGCGGCTGACCTTCGGTGTCGCCAGGAGCGCCTGATATCGAGGCACTCCTGGAAGGAAACGCCGATGAATACCAAGCCTTCACCCTCTGGATCCGGCCTGGGCGAGCACGCGGTGACGATCACGCGTGTCGCTGACGGGCAGTGGCACGCACTCGACGACGACCTCGTGGTCGGCCGCGGGCATGCGGGACGGCGGCCTGACGGACGTCTGTTCGTCAGTATCGACGCCTGGCACGGCGCCACCTTCGACCGGCTCGCCGGGGCGATGCTCGCCGAACTGCCGGGGCCGCTGCACACCGTGGTCGACGAAGCCGACACCGAACTGACGGAGGGCTGGCGCCGGGCCGGCTTCACCGTCCGGCGCCGCGAGTGGGAGTACATGGTGCCGACCGACCCGCGGGTCACCGGGCTCGCGGACGTCCTGCCGCCTCCGGGCGTGACGATCGTGCCCGCCGGCCAGGCCGACGAGACCCTGCTGCGGGCGGTGGACCGCGCCATCCGTGACGAGGTCGAGGCCACCGTCGGGTGGGCGCGGTCGATGCCCGCGGAGGTCGTTCCCCGCGCCGAAGGCGACACCATCGTCGACCCGGCGAAGTACGCGGTCGCCGCGGGGCCGGACAGCTACCTGGGCCTGATCCGGGTGGTGAGAGTGATCCGGCCGCGCATCGGGCTGCTCGCCGTCCGGGCCGGCGAGCAGCGCCGCGGCATCGCACGGGCGCTGCTGGCCCACGCACTCGGGACACTGCACGACTCCGGTTCCACCGCTGCCTGGACCGAGGTCCACGAGTCCCACCACGCCGCCTCCGCGCTGTTCGAGGGCATCGGTGCCCAACGGGTCAGCAGCAACCTGGAGTTGGTGCGATGACCAAGCACAAGAACGTCATCGAGGTCGAGGGCAGGATCGTCGAGTGCCTGCGCAGCGCCATGTTCACCGTGGAGCTCGACAACGGCCACCAGGTGCTCGCGCACATCAGCGGGAAGATCCGCAAGAACTACATCAAGATCGTCCTCGAGGACCGAGTGCTGGTAGAACTCCCGCCGTACGACCTGACCCGCGGCCGCATCGTGTTCCGATACCGGAACTAACGGCGGCCGCCGCCTCCCGCGAAACCTGAATCCGGGGCCCCGGTCACGCCGTCGCCGTGACCGGGCCACCCGGCCGGACGACGGAGTCAACCGCCGTCGACCGCGCCGTGGACGTCGGGGAGGATCCTGGCGGCCCCACCCGTGCCCGCCGCCGGGCGCGAGCCCCGTAGGGTTCTGCGTCGTGCAGCAGCTAGAGATTTCCGACCTGATCACGGCGGTCGATCCACACAGCGGCCACCGGCTTCCGGTCCGGCGTGCCGAGGTGATCCAGCAGCTCCGTGCGTGCGGGGACGAGCGCGCGGCCGGGGTCGTCGCCGGGCTGCCGGCCGACGCGGACGGCGTGCTCGACCCCCACGCCGTGGACCGCCTCCTCATCAGCGTGCACACCGAACTTCAGCGTCTGAGCGAGGAGTTGCGGATCGGCGACCGCCTTATCCATGTGCTCGGCCCCCTCTTCACCGCGATCCGGGCGACCACCGGGCACCCGGGGCCGTACCGCCTGGTCGACGTCGGCTGCGGCCTGGGCTATCTGATCCGCTGGCTGGCGGCGACGCAGGCGCTCGGCGCGGACGTGGAGTTGGTCGGGGTCGACCTCGACGCCGCGCTCGTCGGCGAGGCGGACCGCCTCGCCCGCGAGGAAGGGCTCAACTGCCGCTTCGTGCACGGGAATGCCTTCGCCCTGCCGGAGGCGGCCACCGTCTCGGACGGGCCGCACGTCGGCTCGTCGGCCCGGAACACCTCGCCGAGGCCACGCGATGACCCCTGCCGTGCCCCTCCTCCTGCTCGGTCTGGTCGACGCGGCGTTCAGCGGCTTCCGCGCCTACGCCGGCCGTGACGCACACATACGCAAGCACCGGGCCACTGCCCGAGCCGCGCTGCGGGGACTGGCCGTCGGGGCCGTCCTGCTGCTCGCCCCCGTGCTGACCGCCGCCCTCCTGCTGCTGACGGCGTCGGACCGGGCCGGGACGTACGACCTCCTGACCGCCGGCGGTACCGGCTATGTGCTGCCGCTCACCGGCTACGCCGTCGTCGTACTCCTCTCGCTCGCCGCCTACTTCGTCCTGCCGTTCCGTGCCAGCACGCTCGCGATGGTCGTCGGTCTCGGCCCGCTGACCCTGCTGCGCCCGTTCGCGGTCGCCGCCGCCTGCGTCGGTGCGGTCGTCAACGGCGGTGGCGGGTCCGGCCTGCTGGTCGGCACGGTCGCGGGCGCCGCCGTGCTGGGCGTCGAGCCCTTGGTGCACCGGCGCTGGTACCGCCACGTGCTCTAGGGACGGTCCCTGCCGGGTGGCCGCCGTCCGTCCCGACGCCGCGTGGCGTCGGGACGGCGGATCGTACCGGCGTTCAGCGGCTGGCCACTGTCGCCTGGCGGGTGTCCGGGGTCGCCGGGCGGTGGCTGTCGGTGCTGAGGGCGTTGAGGATGGCTTCCACGCTCTGTTTGGCGTCGCCGAAGAGCATGCCGCTGTTCTCGCGGAAGAAGAGGGGGTTCTGGACGCCCGCGTAGCCGGAGGCCATGGAGCGCTTGAAGACGACGACATGCTCGGCTTCCCAGACGCGAAGTACCGGCATGCCGGCGATCGGGCTGGTCGGGTCGTCGGTCGCGGCGGGGTTGACGGTGTCGTTGGCGCCGATGACGAGGACGACCGAGGTGGTGGCGAAGTCGTCGTTGATCTCGTCCATCTCCAGGACGATGTCGTAGGGCACCTTGGCCTCGGCCAGGAGCACGTTCATATGGCCGGGCAGGCGTCCGGCGACGGGGTGCACGCCGAAGAGAACCTCGATGCCGCGCTCGCGCAACTGCCGGGTCAGCTCCGCGACGGGGTGCTGGGCCTGGGCCACGGCCATGCCGTAGCCGGGGGTGATGATGACCGAACGGGCCTGCGCGAGCATGTCGGCCACCTCGGCGGCGCGTACCTCGCGGTGCTCGCCGTGGTCCTCCTCGCCGCCCGACGGGGCCTCGATGCCGAAACCGCCCGCGATGACGGACAGGAAGGACCGGTTCATCGCCTTGCACATGATGTAGGACAGATAGGCACCGGAGGAGCCGACCAGCGCGCCCGTGACGATGAGCAGATTGTTGTCCAGCAGGAAGCCCGCCGCGGCGGCGGCCCATCCGGAGTAGCTGTTCAGCATGGAGACGACGACCGGCATGTCGCCGCCGCCGATCGAGGCGACCAGGTGCCAGCCGAGCGCCAGCGCCAGCGCGGTCACCGCGATCATCACCGGCAGGTTCGGGCTGACGGTGAACCAGATGGTCAGGGCGACGAAGGCGGCGAGTGAGCCGATGTTGAGCGCGTTCTTGCCCGGCAGCATCAGGGGGCTGGACTTGATGCGCGCCGAGAGCTTCAGGAATGCGACGATCGAGCCGGTGAACGTCACCGCGCCGATGAAGACCCCGATGAGCACCTCGGAATGGTGGATGCCCAGCAGGTCGGCGCCGATGCGGGTCTGCGCCGAGCCGTGGGACTCCACCTCCAGGTAGCTGTTCCAGCCCACCAGCACCGCGGCGAGGCCGACGAAGCTGTGCAGGACGGCGATCAGCTCGGGCATCTGCGTCATCTCGACGCGGCGGGCCCGCCACAGGCCCATCGCCGCGCCGAGCGCCATCGCCAGCACGATCAGCGCGACCGCCCCGGCGTTGATGCTCTGCGCGGCCACGACGATGGTGGCGACCAGGGCCAGGGCCATGCCGGCGATGCCGTAGACGACGCCCGCGCGGGAGGTGCGGTGCTGGGACAGGCCCGCCAGGCTGAGGATGAACAGCAGGGCGGCGACCAGGTCGGCAGCGTGTGAAGCCGTCAAAGATGTCATCTCGGCTCAGCCTTTCGAGAACATGGACAGCATGCGGCGGGTGACGGCGAACCCGCCGAACACGTTGACGCTCGTCAGCAGGATCGCCACGAAGGACAGCGTGGTGACGATCCAGCTCTCGTGCCCGAACTGCAGCAGGGCCCCGATGACGACGATCCCGGAGATCGCGTTGGTCACCGACATCAGCGGGGTGTGCAGCGCGTGGTGCACCTTGCCGATGACGTAGTAGCCGATGACCACCGCCAGTGCGAACACGGTGAAGTTGCCCGCGAGTTGGGCCGGTGCGAAGGCCACCAGCAGGAACAGCGCGAGCATCCCGGCCCCGATCAGGCCGAAGCGGACGGCGGGCGTCAGCTTCGACTGCTGCGGCCCGGGCGCCTCGGGTGCGGCCGCGGGCTGTACGGCGGGCGTGGCCGAGACCGCGACGGGCGGCGGCGGCCAGGTGATGTCACCGTCGCGCACGACGGTCACCGCCCGCTGTACGACGTCGTCGAAGTCGAGCGTCAGCTGCCCGTCCTTGGCCGGTGTGAGCAGCTTGATCAGGTTCACCAGGTTGGTGCCGAACAGCTGCGACGCCTGGGCCGGGAGCCGGGAGGCCAGGTCGGTGTAGCCGATGATGGTGACGCCGTTGTCGGTCACCACGGTGCGGCCCGGCACGGTGCCCTCGACGTTGCCGCCCATCGCGGCGGCCATGTCGACGATGACGCTGCCCGGCTTCATCACGGCCACGTCCTCGGCCGTCAGCAGCCGCGGTGCCGGGCGCCCCGGGATCAGCGCCGTGGTGATGACGATGTCCACGTCCTCGGCCTGCTCGTGGTAGAGCGCGGCGGCGGCGCGGTCGTAGTCGGCGGACGTCGCCTTGGCGTAGCCGTCCGTGCTCGCCTCCTGCGCGACCTCCACCGGCAGGTACTCGCCGCCCAGCGACTTGACCTGGTCCGTGACCTCCGGCCGCGGGTCGGTGGCCCGTACGATCGCGCCGAGGCTGGAGGCGGCGCCGATCGCCGCGAGCCCGGCCACACCCGCCCCCGCCACCAGCACCTTCGCCGGCGGCACCTTGCCCGCCGCGGTGACCTGGCCGGTGAAGAACCGTCCGAAGACGTGCGCGGCCTCGATCACCGCGCGGTATCCGGCGATGTTCGCCATCGAGGACAGCACGTCCATCGACTGCGCCCGCGAGATGCGCGGCACCGCGTCCAGCGCCAGGGCGGTCACCCCGGCGTCCGCGAGGGCCGCCAGCAGCTCGGGCTTCTGCGCCGGAGCCAGCAGCGCGACCACGGTCGCCCCTCTGCGCAGCCTGCGGATCTCCGCGTCGGAGGGCGCGTTCACCTTCAGGACGACATCGGCGTCCCAGGCGTCGCCGGTCACTGCCCCCGCGTCGGTGTACGCCTGGTCGTCGAAGGCGGATGCCTCACCGGCCCCGGACTCGATGACCACCTTGTAGCCGAGGCCCAGCAGCAGACGTACCGTCGCCGGGGTCGCCGCGACCCGCGTTTCCCCCGAGGCGGACTCGGCCACGACGCCGATGCTGCGAGGGGGATGGTGTGAGGTTTCTTGAGCGGACATGTCCTGTATCTCTCTCGTCAGAGGAGGGTGCGGAAAGGCGTGATCTGCGCTCTGAGGGTTACGACGTCCTGCCCCGTGATCGCAGGAACGTAACCCGTCCGACGGGTACGGGCCAACGAGATGGGACGGTGACGTGCTTCACCTTGCGTTGTCGACCGAAAAGCACGGGGGAACGGGCGCCTCGTCGGGCGCGTCGTGCGGTGCGCGCGCGGGCGGTCCGCGCCGCCCCCCACAGACGACCGCCGCCCACTCGGGTGGGCGGCGGTCACGGTCGTTCCTGGGCCGAGCGGCCAGGCGTCAGGAGCGGACCTCACGGCTCCGCCGGCGGGCGGCACGGCGCTTCATCGCGCGGCGCTCGTCCTCGCTGAGCCCGCCGCACACACCGTGCTCCTGGCCGCTCTCCAGCGCCCACCGCAGACACTGCTCCACGACGGGGCAGCGCCGGCACACCGCCTTGGCCTGCTGGATCTGCAGCAGCGCGGGCCCACTGGTGCCGATCGGAAAGAACAGTTCGGGGTCGTCTTCGCGGCAGATCGCGCGGTGACGCCAGTCCATGTCTACTCCTCGGTTCCTGGATTCCTGGGTTCCTCGGCTTCCGGCCCCACTCACGCGTCCGATCCGAGCGCTGCGGAGCATCCCTTGGCTGCTCCTGCCCCTTCCGTGCCGCCTCAATGTCCCGAATCCACTGCCGCACCGTCCTTGGCCAGGGCTCGGGGCCCCGGGGGCTCGGGGCCCCGGTCCGGGCGTCCGGGGGACGGATAGGGTGAGTCGTGCGATCCGCCGAGAGGGGAACAGCGTGGCGAAGTCGTTGAGCATCGCGGTGGCACAACCGAGGTGCGCGGCACACGACGTGACGGCGAATGCGGTGGCGCACGCGGAGGCGATTCGCGCGGCCGACGCGCGGGTCGTGGTGTTCCCCGAGATGTCGTTGACGGGGTACGAGCTGGACGCGGCGCCGGTCTCGCCGGACGATGTGCGGCTGGCTCCGATCGTCGCCGCGTGCGCCGGGACCGGCACGCTCGCTCTGGTCGGGGCGCCGGTGCCGGGGCCGCGTATCGGCATCCTGGCGGTGGACGGGGACGGGGCGCGCGTCGCCTACGGGAAGGTCCATCTCCACGGCAGCGAGGCGATGCGTTTCGTGCCCGGTGAGCCCGCCGTCATCGAGGTGGACGGGTGGCGGCTGGGGCTCGCCGTCTGCCGTGACACCGGTGTCCCCGAGCACGCCGCGAAGACGGCCGCGCTCGGCATCGACGGCTACGTGGCGGGGGTCGTGCACGCCGACCACGAGGCCGAGGTCCACGGCGAGCGCGCCCGTAGGGTCGCCGCCGACCACGGGGTGTGGGTCGCCACGGCGGCGTTCGCCGGTCCGACCGGCGGTGGCTTCGACCGTACGTCCGGCCGTTCGGGCATCTGGTCCGCCGACGGGCAGCTGATCGCCGAGGCGAGCGCCGGCCCGGACGACTTCGCGCGGGCGCTCTTCCTCAAGTGAGGCGGGCAGGCCCGCCCCGGCGAGCCAGCACCCTCAGTCGACGCAGAACTCGTTGCCCTCGATGTCCAGCATCGGGATGCACGACTCGTTCTCCTCGTCGGCGTACAGCGTCTGCACATGGGTCGCACCCAGCGCCACCAGCCGCGCGCACTCGGCTTCGAGCGCGGCGAGGCGCTCGTCCCCCACGAGGCCGGTGCCGACCCGCACGTCGAGATGGACCCGGTTCTTGACGACCTTGCCCTCGGGGACGCGCTGGAAGTAGAGCCGCGGGCCCACCCCTGAGGGATCACTGCACGCGAACCACGAGTCCCGCTTCTCGGGCGGCTGCGCGTCGTTGAAGTCGTCCCACGTGGCGAACCCCTCCGGCGGCGGCGGTGCGACGTACCCCAGCACCTCGCACCAGAAGCGAGCGGCGCGCTCCGGCTCCGCGCAGTCAAAAGTGACCTGGAACTTCTTGATCGCTGACATCGGCGCACCATACCAAGGGGCGCGGGTACGACGAGCCCCGCCCCGGGGACTGTTGCCCGTGTCAACGCATTCCAACACGAAGGGCCAGGCCGGAGGAGCCGTCGCGTCGCGAGCGAGCCGCGACGATCGGGGCGCCGCCCGGCCCGCCGGGTTGCCGAAAAGTTTGCATACTTGATGGTTTGGCTGCGCGTTGATGCCTGGTTCGAGGTCCCGTGCAAGCACGGGCAAGCGAACTCCGGGTGCTGTCAAAACTCTTGACGGGTCAACAGGCCGGTGCCACCGTGTGCTGGCAACCAAACAGAAACACAGATTTTCCCGCCTTATCCACCATGCTTCACCGCACTCCTCTTCGCCTGCGTCCCTGACCTGACGCAGTGTCACCACGCCTGCTCCCGGCCCCTGTGCACCCGTCGGGCGGGCAATCCCTCCACCTGGAAGTAGGAACCCGTGCGCCTCCACCTCATGCGCAGACCGCGCGCGAACCGCGACGCGGTCGGCAGCAACACCGGCACCTCCCGCCGTAGGGCGGCCGGTACGTCCGTCGGCACCGTCCTGGCCCTGCTCACCGCGTCGGCGGCCTGGGCTCTGGGCGCCGCCCCGCAGGCCAGTGCGCTCTCCAACGGTCTGGCGCTGACGCCGCCGATGGGCTGGAACAGTTGGAACAAGTTCGGCTGCAACGTCACCGAGCAGAAGGTCGAGTCCGTCGCGGACTACATGGTCTCCTCGGGCCTGGCGGCGGCCGGGTACACGTATGTCGACATCGACGACTGCTGGATGGCGGGAAGCCGCGACAGCGGCGGCCACCTCGTACCGGACCCCGTCAAGTTCCCCGACGGGATCAGCGGCACCGCCGCGTACGTGCACAGCAAGGGCCTGAAGCTGGGCATCTACGAGAGCGCGGGCACCAAGACCTGCGCCGGCTACCCCGGCAGCCTCGGCCACGAGCAGACCGACGCCAACAGCTTCGCCTCCTGGGGTGTCGACCTGCTCAAGTACGACAACTGCAACGACGACGGCACCTCCGCGCAGCAGCGCGACACCACCATGCGCGACGCGCTCGCCAACAGCGGCCGCAAGATCCTCTACAGCCTCTGCGAGTGGGGCGTGGACAGCGTCTGGACGTGGGGTTCGGGCGTCGGCAACATGTGGCGCACCACCGGCGACATCAACGACAGCTACGGGTCGATGCTGTCGATCTTCCACTCCAACGTGAAGCTCGCGCAGTACGCCGGGCCCGGTGGCTGGAACGACCCCGACATGCTGGAGGTCGGCAACGGCGGGATGTCCTTCACCGAGGACCGCAGCGAGTTCAGTCTCTGGTCGGAGATGGCCGCGCCGCTGATCACCGGCAACGACCTGCCCAACTCCAGTGCCGCGACCGCGTCGATCCTCGGCAACCGGGACGTCATCGCCGTCGACCAGGACTCGCTCGGGAAGCAGGGCGTGCAGGTGTCGTCCTCCGGCGGCCTTGACGTACTGGCCAAGCCGCTGGCGAACGGCGACGTGTCGGTGGTGCTGTTCAACGAGAACTCCGGCGCGGCCACCATCTCCACCACCGCCGCGGCGGTCGGCATGCCCGGCTCGTCCAGCGGCTACACCCTCAACAACCTCTGGTCGCACGTGAAGACGTCCACCTCGGGCGCGATCTCGGCCACCGTGCCCGGGCACGGGACCGTGATGTACCGGGTGTCCGCCGGCAGCGCCACCAGCACCGGCACCACCCACACGCTGGCCGGCGCCTCCTCCAACCGCTGCCTGGACGCGTTCAACAACCAGACCACCCCCGGCACCAAGATCGAGATCTGGGACTGCAACGGCGGCGCCAACCAGCAGGTCACCCTCACCGCGGCCGGTGAACTGCGGCTCTACAACAGCACCCAGTGCCTCGACGCCACCGGAGGTGGCACCACCGCCGGCACCAAGGCCGAGCTGTGGACGTGCAACGGCGGCACCAACCAGCAGTGGCGCCTGAACCCCGACGGCACGGTCACCGGAGTCCAGTCCGGCCTCTGCCTCGACGTCACCGGCGGCGACCAACCCGCAGGCAACGTCAACGGCACCCAGCTCGAGCTCTGGGGCTGCAACGGCGGCGCCAACCAGCAGTGGCGCCTGGCCTGACCCCCACCCACCCGGCGGCGCGAGCAGCTCCAACGCTCGCGCCGCCTTCCCATGGGCCCTGACGGTGAGCAGCCCTCCCATCCGGGTCCGGCAAAGGGCTGCTGACCGCCGACCAGAGGCCGCGATGTGTGAGTGCGGCCGGGGCGACAGCGGGCGACCGTCACACTCGTGGCACGGACAAGGTCGGCGACAGCTGACCGTCAACCACCGTGCTCCAGGCCCCTGGAGCGGAGGGCGGCCCGGTGCAAGGTGGCCTCGTCAGATGCCCCGGAAATCGATCGACGGCCGGGCGGAGTCCTGGCACAGTGGCCCACCATGACGGACTTCGAGCGCATGACCGCCGCGGACGTACCGCTCATGCAGGGGCTGGCGCAGCGCGTCACCGCCCTCCGCCCGGACATGATCAGCGCCGGGGCGTCGTACGGGGAGCTGGCCTGGATCTGGGGCCAGGGATGTTCCCTCTACAGGGAGACCTGGCGGCGTCGGCTGTGGTTCGCCGGAGACGAACTGGTGGCGTGGGGCTGGGTCTCTCTTCCGCGCCGGGTGAGGCGTGATGACGGGTCGGTCAAGGACGTCACCGGTGCCTTCCTGAGCTATCAGGTCCATCCCGGTCACACCGAACTGGTCGATGAAGTCATCGAGTGGTACGACGGCGTGGCGGCCGGACTGGAGCGCACGGTGCTTCCCACGGACGCCGAGGAGTTCGCCCTGAAGCGCTGGGCGGCGCACGGCTATGTGAGCGACGTGGCGGAACTCGGTGACACCGGTGGCTGGACCCAGCTCAACCAGCGCGACCTCACCGACGTGGAGCAGCCGGCACTGGCGGCCGGCTTCCGGTTCCGCACCGCCGAGGAGGCGGGGCCCGAGGCCGTGCTCCAGGCCCACCTGAGCGCCTGGTCCCCCTCGTCGTACACGGCAAGGAGCTACGAGGACGTCCGGCGGACTGACGCCTACCGCGGCGACCTGCACGTCCTGGTGGAGGCGCCGGACGGGACCATGGCAGCATCGACGATCATGTGGTTCGACGAAGCGAACAGGACCGTCGAGTTCGAGCCCGTCGGAACCCATCCCGACTACCGCAGGCTCGGCCTGGCACGCGCGATGATTCTCCACGGAATGCGTCTGGCACGCTCCGCCGGGGCCGTCCACGCGACGGTCGTCTGCCTGGGCGCCCCGGGCCACCGCGCGGCACGCGCCCTCTACCACGGCCTCGGGTTCCGGGAACTCTCGCGGGACACGCCGCTGATCAAGACCACGACCGCGGGCTGACGACCCGCCGCGACCACCCGGAGCCCGGCGCCCTACCGCTCGCATGGCCTCTGACCTGCCGTGTCGCAGGCAGCAGGCCCTTCGGGGGCCTCCCCGGAGCGGGCGAACCTATGCTGGCGGGCGTGCGGATTCTCGGTGAGAGCAGCGAGGACGAGATGGTCGCCTGCTTTCTGCGCGGCGAGCTGTCCAGCCGCAGGTTCGGCGGGAATCTGCGCTCCCGTCTGGTGGCGGCAGGGCACACCGAGCGGCTGCTGACGCATCCCGACCTCGGCGACGCCGCAGCGAACCTCGCGCGTCGCGCTCTGCTCGCCGCGACGCGCGGGTACGGCGAGGACCGCGACCTGTTCGCGGGCTTTCCCGGTGACGTCGCATGGACCCGGGCACTGCTGTCCCGCGACGAGGCGGCCCGAGTGCGCTACGTCGAGTATTCCTACTGGGTCGCACTGTCCGGCGGCAGCCGCAGGCCGAGCGACGCGGCCAGGCGGATCGAGGCGGGACAGCGGGCCTTCGACGTGCCCAACGAACCGTTCGTCGACGCCGCTCACGCGTTCGCCGGCGGCGAGCGCTTCCCGCCGCTGATCCTCGTCGGGGAGAGCCCGGACACGCTGGTCTGCCTCGAAGGCCATGTGCGCCTGACCGCCTACGCCCTGCTGGACTTCCCCGCCGACCTCGCATGCCTGGTCGGTACCGCGCCGGCCATGGGGCGCTGGGCGCGGTAGCGCCGGTGGCACTCCGCCAGGAGAGCCTGGGATCCCGGCGGTTGCCGTCCACGCCGCTGGGCCGGGTGGTCCCCGACCGCCTGGCCCTTGGCGCGTCGTGCGACGCGCGGACGGGCGGGTTCACTCGATCTCGTGAATCGAGCGCACGTACGACGGTGGTGGTCTCGTCCCTGGGTAAGGTGCGAGTGGGACCGGACGTACGGGGTGGTTCGGTGGGGATGGGGCATGGGGGAGGGGTGGCGGGGATGACGGACGATCTTTCACAACAGGGCGGTGTGTCGCGGCGCAGGCTGCTCGCGTCGTCGGCGGCCGCGGGCGGTGCGGTGTGGCTGCTGCGCGGGCTGGTCCGGCCGGGCAGCGCCTACGCGGCCTCGGCCCCGCCGCCGGGACTGCCGGCCGGGCTCGACGTCTATCAGCGCGTCTACGAGAACTGGGCCGGCGAGATCAGCACCGACCAGCTGTGGACCTGCGCGCCGCGCAGCCCCCAGGAGGTGCTCGCCGTCGTCAACTGGGCATTCGGCGCCGGGTGGACGGTACGGGCGCAAGGGCAGCGGCACGGCTGGGCGCCCCTCACCGTGGCCGACGGGACACCCGCCACCGCCCAGGTGATCCTGGTGGACACCACCGCACACCTCGTCGCGATGTCGCTGGAGCAGCGGGCAGCCGACGGGTCGGCCCGCGTCCGGGTTCAGGCGGGCGCCTCGTTGGAGGCGCTGCTCGCCTTCGCCGGCTCCGGCGGATACGGCGTCACCTCCGCACCGGCGCCGGGTGATCTCTCGGTCGGCGGCGCGCTCGCCATCGGCGCGCACGGTACGGCCACCCGCGCCGTCGGTGAGAGCCCGTCACCCGGCCACGGCTACGGCTCGCTGAGCAACCTGGTCACGGAACTGACGGCCGTGGTCTGGGACGAGTCCGCGGGCAGATACGCGCTGCGCACCGTCGGCCGGGCCGAGCCCGACTGCGACGCGCTCCTCACCCACCTCGGCCGGTCGTTCGTCACCGAGGCCGTCCTGCGGGTGGGCGCGGACGGCAACCTGCGCTGCACGTCCACGCTGGACATCCCCGCCACGGAGCTGTTCGCCGCCCCGGGTGCCCCGGCCGGCACGCGGACCCTGGCGAGCTTCGTGGACAGCACCGGCCGGGTGGAGGCGATCTGGTTCGCTTTCACCAACAATCCCTGGCTCAAGACCTGGAAGGTCACCCCGAACCGGCCGCTCACCGCCCGCGCGGTGACCGCACCGTACAACTACCCCTTCTCCGACTCCATCCCCGAGCCCGTGGCCCGGCTGGCCGGGGACCTGGTCTCGGGGGCCTGGGCGAGTGCGCCGCTGTTCGGACAGGTCCAGTACCTGCTGGCCAAGGTCGCGTTGACCGGCGACATCACCGACGTCCTGCTGTCCGGCTCGGCCGTCCGGGACGTGCTGACCGACAACGTACTCGCCCACCTGCTGGCGGACGGACTGCGCTCGGACCTGTGGGGCGCCTCCCGCAACCTGCTGGAGTATGTGCGGCCCACCACCTTGCGGGAGACCGCCAACGGCTACGCCGTCCTCACCCGCCGCGCCGATCTGCAGTGGGTGGTCAGCCAGTTCGCGGACTTCTACCGCACCCTGCTCGCGCAGTACGCGGCCCGCGGCGAGTACCCGGTCAACGGCCAGGTGGAGATCCGGGTGACCGGCCTGGAGGACCCGGCTGTGTGCGGCGTCCCGGGCGCGCGGCCCCCGCTGCTGTCCGCGCTGCGGCCGCGTCCCGACCGGCCGGACGTCGACACCGCCGTGTGGATCGACATCCTCTCCCTGCCGACCACCCCCGCCCTGCACCGTTTCTACCGCGACATCGAGCAGTTCCTCCTCGCCCTGGACGGGGACCGGGCGACGGTGCGGGTGGAGTGGTCCAAGGGCTGGGCCTACACCGACACCGCCGCGTGGTCCGACCCGGACGTCCTCACCGGCGCGATACCCGCCAGCCAGCGCGCCGGGGGCGGTCCGGGCTGGGACGAGGCGGTCGCGACGCTCGACCGGCTGGACCCCCACCATGTGCTGTCCAGCCCGTTCCTGGACACGCTGCTGCGCTGAGGGCGCGAGCGGCCGGACTGCCCTCGGACGCGGGAGGCACCTACCTTCGGTGGAGGGCGGCGGTGCGTCCCATACGGGTGACCGCTTCGGTGAGGACGGACCGGGACGTGGCGAAGTTCAGCCGGACATGCCCCGCTCCACCGGTGCCGAAGATGTGGCCCGAGGAGAGCGCCACCTTGGCCTGTTCCAGGAACACCTTCGCGGGACCGGCGATATCGCTGACGACGGCGAGGTCGGCGGAGCCGTCCTCGGCGGCGAGGCCGAGGGGACGGCAGTCGAGCCAGGCGAGATAGGTTCCCTCCGGCCGGAAGTACCCGACGCCGGGGAGGTGTTCGGCGATGAGCTCGCCCAGCAGGGTGCGGTTGGCGTCGAGCCCGGCCAGCAGCGCGTCGAGCCACCGGTCCCCGTCGCGGTAGGCCGCCGTGTGGGCGATGGCGCCCAGGTGACTGGCGCCGTGGTGCACCTCCTCCGGCATCCGGCGCAGATCCGCGGCCGCCTCCGGTCCCGCGACGGCCAGTGCCGCCTTGATTCCGGCGAGGTTCCAGCCCTTGGTCGCCGACATCAGCGAGAAGGCGTCCTCGGCGCCGTCGACGCTCAGATACGGGGTGAACGTGGCGCCCGGCAGCACCAGCGGGGCGTGCACCTCGTCCGCGACGACCCGGACCCCGTATCGGCGGGCCAGTGCGGCCACCGCGGTGAGTTCCTCGCGGGTGTGCACAGTGCCGGTCGGGTTGTGCGGGTTGCTGAGGAGGTAGGCGACCTTGCCCTTGCCACTCCGCTCCCGGGCACTCCGGAACGTCTCCTCCAGCGTCTCCAGGCTGATGCGCAGATCCGGGCCGAGGGGAGCTTCCAGGATCCGGCGGTCGTCATGGGTGACGAAGGCGTAGAACGGGGCGTAGACCGGCGCGTTGACGACGACAGGGTCGCCGGGGCCGGTGACCAGCCGTAGCACCTGGACGGCACCCATCATCACGTCCGGGATCATGGCCACGCGGTCGACCGCCACCCCGTCCCACTGCCAGCGCCGTGCGGCGAAGGCGGCCAGGGACTCGGCGAATTCGGTTCCCGCCGGATATCCGGTGTCGCCGGTCTCCACGGCCTCGCACAGTGCCCGGGCGATGGCAGGCGCGAGCGGGACATCCATCTCCGCCACCCACAACGGAAGCACGTCCGAGGGATGGGCGCGCCACTTCATGCTCTTGCGCAGACGGAGCTGGTCGAGTGACAGCTCCTCAAGAGGGTTCGCCACTTCTCCGGCCTCGGTGTCGGGCTCTTCGGGGTCGCGCCCATCAGCAGCAGTCACGTCCAGCATTGGACCGTCATCTCGATCTCCACGCAAGCTCCGTGAGCCTTCCGCAGGGGCCCGGCAGCGGACCGCCAGAGCGCCTGACCTCGCACAAGGACGGATCTAGGACAGCCAACGGACATGTGTTCGTAGCGTCTGCGCGTGCGTTCAGCCGGTTCGGCGCTGACGCGCACCGCAGGACCACCCACTCCCGAGAGGACCAGCATGAAGATCACAAGAAAGAGAGCGTTGCTCGCTGCGGCGCTGGGCGCTTCGCTCGCCGTGGCGGGCACGACGACCACCGCCAGCGCGTACTCACCCGTGGCCGGGGACGCGCTCATCTACTCCACGTTCGCCGGGGCGCACTGCGGGGTGAACGGCGAGTCCGACTTCACCCTGGGCGACGGCAACCTGCAGTCGCTGGTGACCAACATGGGGTGGACCCAGCGCTGCGACTCCACCTGGTGGGGCGGTTACGGCCCCGGGATCCAGGACCTGGCCCTGTGCATGCGCCGTGACGGCGGCGAGCAGTGGTACGAGTCGACGATCATCGCCTACCCCCGTGACGGTCACACCTCGCACTACGACTGCGCCAACAACGGCACGTACGACCGTGGTCTCGTCGGCGTCGGAGTCCACTACGACGGCCCCTGACGGCGCGAGAACGGGACGGAGGTCTCGGATGAGAGTCCGCATCATCGCCGTCGGCATCGCGGCGGCGGTCACGGCCGGCGCGGGCTGGCTCGCACTCCCCGCCCGGGGATCGCACGACCCCGCGGAATCCGCACGGGCGCGGCAGTTGACGCTGATCCTCGCCGGAGCGGCTCCGGTCAGCGAGGCCATCCAGTTCGATCTGGATATGGCAGCCCGGGAGGAATCGCTGATCGCCCAGTGCATGCGGCAGGCGGGGCTGAGCTACACGCCCAAGGATCCGCACGCCCTCGTCGACACCTCCACCCGTACGGACTTCACGAGCCTGGCCTACGCACGGCAGCGGGGATTCGGCATCTCCTCGTGGCCCGCGTTCGCCAAGGACCAGGCGGGCAGCGCGGGCAACGCCGGCGGCGCCGGCACGAACGACAACTCCAACAGCGCGTACCGCGGCAGGCAGGCATCCTGTTCGGATCGGGCGGACACGACCGCGGAGGCCGAGTTCGGGATCAAGCCCGGCAACGACCGCTACACGGAAGTCGACGACCGGATACACCAACAGGCCGCGTACCGCACCGCGGCGCAGAAGTGGAAGTCCTGCGCCGCCGCGCACGGCGTCGACGCGTCCAGCCGCCTCGGGCTGATCACCTCGCTGCGCGCGCGGTACGCCGGTGTCCTGGCCTCTCTCAAGAGCAGCGCGGGAGGGACCGGTTCGATCGCCGACCTGGCAGCGGCGTCCGCGAAGGACCCGGCCTACCAGAAGTTCAAGACCGACGAGATCCGCGTCGCGACCGCGACGTTCGCGTGCTCGCAAGGCTTCGACGCCACCTACGTCCACCTCTTTCTGCAAGTCGACCAGCCCGCCGCGACATGACCCGAGACGCGGAGGGCGGCACCACGGAGAGGACCACCACCATGCCCCGAGCAACCAAGGGCACCGTTTCGGCCGTGCTGTCCGGCACGCTACTGGCCGCGGGAATGGCAGTGGCGTTCGCCCCGACCGCCAGTGCGGAGGTCGGAGGCTACTGCCCCATCACCACGGCCACCTACACCCCGGGCAACCAGTCCGGGACCGTCAACTTCACCGCGAACCCCTGCAACCGTCCGGTGCGCGCGCACATCGGCTGCGCGCAGCTGGGGCAGACCGGCGTCGCGTACTGGCGCAACGGAAACATCGTCGCCGGCACCGGAAGCAGCAAGGGCGTCTGCGACCCGCCGTTCGACTCTCCCATCGTGGGCGACTACCAGTACCTGGTGAACGGCACCTGGTACGAGATGCGCGCCGGTGGCACCACGTGGACCTGACCCCCGGACAAGGTGTCCGGGCTCTCATCCCTACCCGAGGAAGAAGGGAACCGACATGCTGAGGGCACTACGAAGAACCGCGACTCTCGGAGCGACCGGCATCCTGCTGGCCGCCGGCCTGAGCGCGACACTGGCACCCGCGGCCCACGCGGAGGTCGGCAGCCATTGCCCCATCACCTACCACGCGAACGCCGGGGTCGTCGGCGGGACGGTGTACGTCACCGGCAACGTCTGCAACCGGCCGTTCCGTTCGCACACCCACTGCAGCGTGTACTCCCCCTCCGGCAGCGCCTACTACTGGCGCGACGGAAACATCGTCGCCGGCACCGGCCAGAGCACGGCGAACTGCGACTGGCTGGACCTGCCCGAAGCGATCACGATGCAATACCTGGTGAACGGCACCTGGTACCAGGCGAGCGCCGGCACCTCCACCCAGACCATCTACACCTGACGGTCACCGTGACAGCGTGGACCGCCCCGGATGCCATGCGTCCGGGGCGGCTCCCCCTGTTCCGCCCGCCCCCGCGGAACCCGCTACTTGCGGATCGTGTACCCCCCGTCCACCGGAAGCGTCGCGCCCGTGACGAAAGAGGCGCGGTCGCTGAGGAGCCAGGCGGCGGCCTCGGCGATCTCCTCGGGCGCGGCGGTGCGGGGTTGGGGGGTCGCGGCGTGGAGGACCTGTTCGATGTCGGGGCGCAGGGAGAGCCAGGTGTCGATCATCTCGGTCCTGGTGGTGCCAGGGGCGAGGGCGTTGACACGGATGCCCTGGTCGCCGTATTCGTTGGCCGCCGCTCTGGTCAGGCCCAGGACGGCGTGCTTGGAGGCCACGTAGGGGGCCGCGACCGGTGTGGCCATGAGGCCGCCGACGCTGCTGGTGTTGACGATGGCGCCGCCGCCGGTGGCGAGCATCGCGGTGATCTCGTGGCGGAGGCAGTTCCAGACACCGCGTACGTTGACGTCCATGACGGCGTCGTAGATGTCGTCGTCCATGAGGTGCAGCGGGCGCTGTTCGACGCCGAAGCCCGCGTTGTTGAAGGCGCCGTCGAGCCGTCCGTGGCGTGCGACGGCCGCTTCGACCGCGCGGGCGACGTCGCCGGAGTCGGTGACGTCGGTGACCTGGTGGATGGCGTCATGGCCCTTGTCCGTGATCTCCTCGACCAGGTCGGCGAGTTGGCGTTCCCTGCGGGCGGCGAGGACGACGCGAGCGCCCTCGGCCGCGAAGACCCGCGCGGCCGCGGCGCCGATGCCGCTGCTGGCGCCGGTGATCAGGATGACCTTGTCCTGCAACAACCCGTGGTCACGCCGCCGTTGCCCGTCGGCGGGCCGTTCTCCCGGTAAGTGATCGCGCTCAACGGACATGTGTCTGACCCCCGGCGTGATGACCGCACCCGGCCGGGACGGTCGCTGAATGCGGTCGCGCGGGGCGGTGCCGCCGCGCGAGCCGATGCTACAGCGAACGCGCATTCGGACGGTCAAATTCATCGAGATCGGGAGCAGTGCCACATCTGCGGGACAAAGGAGCGGGGCGGCCCCTGACCGACCGGGCCGCCCCGCCGAGTGCCCGCCGCCCCTTAGGAAGAGGCGGACCCGACAAGTCCGGTGCTACGACCGCTGGTTGGGGACCGAGTAGCCGCCCGGCTGGTCGAAGCCGGTGTCGGAACCGGTGACGAAGAACTTGGGCCCGACGATGCCCGCGCGCGCCACCAGGTCGAGATAGGCCTGCGCCGGGGTGTCGAGCTTGTGGGCGACGAAGGCGTCCAGGCTGGTGAACGTCTCCAGGAAGACGAACCTGGTCGGGTCGGCGGGGTCCGGGACGAAGAAGAAGCCGAGGGTGCCGGGCTCACCGGTGAGCGAGCCGTAGCCGTCGGCCTGGGCGATGGCGATGAAGTCGTCGCGCCACTGCGGCTGGACGTTGTCGAACTCGGCGACGACGGTGAAGACCGAGCCGCCCTCGTCGACGCCCTCGTGGGCCTCCTTCCCGCCGGTGGCGGCGGTGAGAGAGGTGCCCGCGATGGTGGTGACCGGGCGGCTTGCGCCCTTGAGCGCGGCCACGGCGCGGAACCCGCGCTCGAACCAGCCGTGTTCGTGCACCTCGAAGGCGTGCTTGTCCTTGAAGGTGGCGGCGACCACCAGGCGGCTGGTGGTCACGGGGTCGGGGACCACGTGCACGCTGAGCGTCCCGGGCTCGTGCTTGAGCGACTCGTACGCGTCGTTCTGCGCGGCGGTGATGACGGCGTTCACCGCCGCGGCAGGAATGTGCTCGTACGCGGCGACGACGGTGTACTCCGAGGAGTCCACGGCCTTGTTCGGCGCGATCGGGCCGGCGCCGCCCGCGGCCATGGCGGCGGGGGCCGAGAGCAGGATCGTGGTGGCCAGGGCGAGCGGGGCGAGGGATCTGCTGAATCTCATGTGGTGCTCCTTTGTCGGTGTGCTGGGTGGGTCGGCGGCGAACGGCATGAGGAGGTGCCGTTCGCGGTCACGCCTGCTGAGTGGGCAGGACGGTGATCTGTGAGAGGTTCACGTGCGGTGGTTGCGCGGCGGCGAACGCCACCAGTTCGGCGATGTCGTCAGCGGTGAGGACGTCGATGGTCTTGATCAGCCCCTGCAGCCAGTCGCTCGCCGCGGGGTCGTCCAGGTGCTCCATCAACTCGGTGTCGACGACGCCGGGTTCGAGGGTGGTGATCCGGATGCCCAGCGGACCGAACTCGGTGCGCAGATTCCGGCCCAGATGGCTGACGGCCGCCTTGGTCGCGCAGTAGAGCGCGAAGTTGGGGGCGATGGCGGTGGACGCGATGGACGAGAGGGTGACCACGTCGGCGACCCGGCCCGCCGCTGCGGCTTCCGTCAGCTGGGGGGTGAAGGCGTGGACGGTGCCGACCAGCCCGGTCAGGTTGGTGTCGATCATCCGCTGCCACTCGTGTGTGCGGCCGGTGGTGAAGGGCGCGGTGAGCATGCTGCCCGCCGCCGCGACGACCAGGTCGGCGGTGCCGATCCGCTCGCGTACCGCGGCCGCCGCACGGGCCAGCGCGTCGGGGTCGGTGACGTCGACGGGGAGGGCGATGGCCTCGCCCCCCGCCGCGGAGACGGCGTCGGCCAGCTCGTCGAGCCGTGCCTGGCGCCTGGCCAGCAGGGCGACCTTGGCACCGCGTTCGGCCAGCAGCCGGGCGGTGGCCGCACCGATGCCGCTGGCGGCACCGGTGACGACCGCGACCCGGCCGGAGAGGGGTAAGGGCATGGGAGGTGGTCCTTCTCGGTTCGGGGGAGCGTGAAGGGCGAGCGTGGGCCCGGCCCCAGGCGGTGGGGTCCGCGCGGTGGGGTCCGGGCGGCGGGGGAGAGGCGGCTCCGGAGCGGGCGCCTACGCGGGGTAGACGTCTCCCGGCAGCTTGCGGTCGGCGCCGACGGTGGCGATGTGCCAGTACGGGTAGGGCACCCGGGTCTCGCTGACCTTGTCCAGACTGAGCACCTCGTCCTCGGTGAGCGACCACGTCATCGCCTGGAGGTTGTCCTCCAGTTGGTGCACCTTGGTCGCGCCGATCACCGCGGAGGTGATGCCTGGCTTGGCGAGGACCCAGTTGATGGCGACCTGGGCGATGGTCACCCCGCGGCCGTCGGCGATCCGCCGCATCTCGTCGACGATGTCGTACGCGCGCTCCTCGTCGGTGAGCGGTGCGGACTCCGCCGGGGTCACCTCGGAGAGCCGGCTGCCGGCCGGACGGCCCTTGCCGCGGGCGTACTTGCCGGTGAGGAATCCGCCGGCCAGCGGGCTCCAGGCGGTGATGGCGACCTTCTGGTCCACCGCCAGCGGGACGATCTCCCACTCCAGGTCCCGCGCGGCCAGGTTGTAGTAGCCCTGGTAGCAGACGAACCGGCTCAGATTGCGCCGTTCGGAGACCGACAGGGACTTCATGAGCTGCCAGGCCGCGAAGTTGGAGACTCCGATGTAGCGGATCTTGCCCGCGCGGATCAGGTTGTCCAGCACCCGCAGCGTCTCGTCCAGCGAGGTACGCGGGTCGAAACCGTGGATGTGGTAGAGGTCGATGTAGTCCGTCTGCAGACGGCGCAGGCTCGACTCCACGGCCTCGTACAGGTGGTGGCGGGTGGCGCCGAAGTCGTTGGGGCCGTCGCCGCTGACGCGCCACCTGCCCTTGGTGCCGATGACCACCTGGTCGCGGACCTTCTTGAGGGTCTGGCCGAAGAACTCCTCGCCCATGCCGTTCTTGTAGACGTCCGCGGTGTCGAAGAAGTTGATGCCGCTGTCCAGGGCGGTCGACATCAGCCGGTACACGTGTTGGTCGTCCACGGTCCCGAACTCGGACCAGTTGCGGTCCGGGGCGCCCAGGAACGAGGCCCCGCCACCGAAGGTCATGGCGCCGAAGCAGAGCTCTGAGACGGCGAGGCCGGTGTCGCCGAGATAGCGGTAGCGCATGACGGGCTTCTCCTTGTCGGGTCGTCAGGATCAGGCGCCGCCCGAACGGGCCGCAGCTCAGGGACCGTTGAGTCCCGCCACGGAAGCCGACGCCTGTGCGATATGCGAGGACCATAAGATGTCGTATGCTTAGGCGTCAAGGATTTTCCGATCAGCGGTCTCGTAGCACCATAAGAGATCAGATGGTGCTACGATCGGCGCGCATCGGTAGGAGCGTGACAGTCCGGTGCGGAGGCACTTGGCTGCTGGACCAGTAAGGGAGAGACGGGCCGTGAACCCCATCACTGTTGTCGGCCGGGCGACTGCCAAGCCCGGTAGGCGGGACGAGCTGGAACGGCTGCTGCGCGCCGTCATCGTCCCCACCCACGCCGAGGACGAGTGCCTGCACTACTCGATCCACCAGAGCACCACCGACCCGGACACCTTCGTCGCGGTCGAGCGGTGGCCCGGACAGGAGTCGCTGGAGCGGCACCTGGGCACGCCGCACCTGAAGCAACTCGCCGACGTCATCGGCGAGGTGCTCGTATCGCCGCTGGACATCCAGACCTTCGTCCAGCTGCACGAGGGTGATTCCGCCAAGGGTGTGCTGTGAGCGCCGTGGGCGCCGCCGGCGCGCCCGCCGCGTCCACGGTCGCCGTCCTCGGCACGGGGATCATGGGCGCCGGAATGGCCCGCAGCCTGCGCCGCGCGGGCCTGCACGTACGCGTGTGGAACCGCACCCCCGAGCGGGCCGAACCGCTCGCGGAATCCGGCGCGTTCGTGGCCACGGACGCCGCGCAGGCGGTACGCGGCGCCGACGTGGTGATCACCATGCTGAGCGACGGCGCCGCGGTCCAGGCGGCCATGGACGCCGCGGTACCCGGCCTGACGGACGGTCAGGTGTGGCTGCAGACCTCGACCGTGGGCGTCGCCGCCGCGGAAGGGCTGGCCGAGTTCGCCGTACGGCACGGCCTGGACCTGGTCGACGCGCCCGTCCTGGGCACCCGGCTGCCCGCGGAGAACGGCCAGTTGCTGGTCTTCGCCGCCGGTTCGGCCCAGGCGCGCGACAAGGCCGCCCGCGCTCTGGAGGCGGTCGCCGCACGGGTGATGTGGATCGGGCAGGACCCGGCCGCCGCCGAGGCCACCCGTCTGAAGCTGGTCGTCAACAGCTGGGTGCTGACCACGGTCACCGCCGCGGCCGAGGCGATCACCCTCGCCGAGGGCCTCGGCCTGGACGGGAAGATCTTCACCGAGACCATCGCCGGCGGCGGCCTGGACAGCGCGTACCTCCAGGGCAAGGCGGCCGCCATGCTCTCCGGTGACTTCACGGCCAACTTCGGCCTGGCCACCGCCGCCAAGGACGCCCGGCTGATCCTGGACGGCGCTGCCGACAGCGGTGTGCGCCTCGATGTGACGGCCGCGGTCGCCGCCCGCTTCCAGCGCGCGGTCGAGCAGGGCCACGGCGACAAGGACCTGTCCGCCACGTATCTGGTGGGCGCGGTCGACGAGCGACCGAACTGACCGCCGCACTTCCGGCCGGGGACCTCCCGGCCGCGCACCCCCATGCCTGACCGATTCCCCCTGTGTTACCTCACCTAAGGACATCACCATGCGAGCAGTTGTCAGCACACCCGGCACAGGCGGTGTGGCGTTCTCGGAGGTGCCCGCCCCGCAGGCGGCCGCCAACGAGGTGCTCATCGATGTGAAGGCCATATCGATCAACCGTGGCGAGATCCTCAACCTGCCGGGCAGCGCCGAGGGTTGGCGTCCTGGCTGGGACGTCGCCGGCGTCGTCGCCGCCGACTCCAACGGCTTCTCGGCGGGCGACCGTGTGGTCGCGCTCTCGCTGGCCGACGGCAGTTGGGCCGAGCAGATCGCCGTCCCGGCCGACTGCGTCGCCGTGCTTCCCGACGAGGTCGACTTCGCCCAGGCGGCCACCCTGCCGGTAGCGGCGCTCACCGCATTACGGCTGGTGCGCGAGTCCGGCACGTTGCTCGGACGGCGCGTCCTGGTCACCGGTGCGGCCGGCGGCGTCGGCCGCACCCTCGTCCAGCTCGCGTCCGCCGCCGGCGCCGAGGTCACGGCGGTCGCGCGCAACGCCGAGCGGGCCAAGGGCCTGGACGTCCTGGGCGCGCACACCGTGGTGGACGCCATCGAGGCCGCGCAGGGCGCTTTCGACGTGATCTACGAGTCGGCGGGCGGCACGTCGCTCGCCGCGGCGCTGGGCCTCATCGGCCCGGGCGGCACGGTCTACAGCTACGGCAACTCCTCCGGGGAGACCACGCCCGTGTCGTTCTTCCAGTTCTTCGGCGGCCACGAGCAGGCGGTGCTGCGGCACTTCGTGTTCGTCACCGGCGCCCCGGTCGGCCCCGACCTGGCGACGCTGGCCCGCTCGGTCGCCGCGGGCACACTGCGGACCGAGATCTCCCTCCAGGACGACTGGGAGAACATCAACGCGGCGCTGAACGCGGTCCGCGAGCGCCACGTGGCGGGCAAGGCCGTACTCACCCTGGGATGACCCACACCTGTCCACCGGTCCGCCGCCTGTCGTCACCACAGGGGGCGGACCGGCCGCGCAGGGTGGCGATTCCGACATAAGGGCCGGTCAGCGCGGCTTCGATCCGCGCAAGGGTTCATAGACAGCTAAGACTCCTGATATACAGGGACTCATGGGCGTTCCTATTGATCAGCGACTCGGCCACCATCTGAAGCGGGCCGAGCAGGAACTCATCGCTGCCAAGCACGCGGCACTGCGCCCGTCCAAGCTGAGCACTCCGCAGTACACCGTGCTGCTCGTGCTGGCGGAGGAACCGGGGCTGTCCGGCGCCGGGCTGGCGCGGCGGTGCCTTGTCACGCCGCAGACCATGTCCTCGGTGCTCAGCACGCTGGAAGGCCGCGGGCTGGTCGAGCGCAAGCCGCACCCCATCCACCTCCACATCCTCGAAGCCAGGCTCACCCGCAGCGGGCGCGCCCTGCTGGCGAAGGCGGACGTCCCCGCGATGGCCGTGGAACGCAAGCTGGACGCCGAGTTCACTCCCGAGGAGCGGGAGCAGCTGCTGGGGCTGCTGGCGCGCTGCACGGACGCCCTGTCGAGGGCTGCCGCGGATATCGCCTGACGCTCCGGGTGTACGCCGGGACCGGTGCCGGAACGTCAGGCGAGAGGTGTGTGCCCGGTACGGAGCCCCGGCTCAGCCGGCGGCTCTGACGGTCAGTGTCGCGGTGGCCGCCGGCTCACCGTCCTGCTCCACCACGACGCTCACCCGGGTGCGCTCCTGGCGGGCCCGGTGCGCCTCGGCCCGCACCACGCACGGCCGGTCGAACTCCACGTAGCGGGTGAACCGTACGTCGAGACCGGTGACCAGCAACTGCGGGCAGCCGGTGACCAGACAGGCCGCCTGGCGCATGGCCTCGACGAGGGTCATGCCCGGCAGGTGGTCGACGTGGTGGTCGAAGAGCACCGGGTGGTCGGGGTGGGCGCGGACCGCCCAGGCGCCGGGCGTGTCCAGCGGGGCGAGCACCACGTCCGCGAGCCGGTCGCGCCCCACCAGCCGGGGGCGGATGGGCTGCGGCAGCCACTGCTCCGCGGGGGGCTTGGCGCCGATGCGGTCACCGCGCAGCCGGCGGTAGACGGAGGCGGAGGTGCAGCTGAACAGGCCGTCCCCGACGCCCAGCGGCCTGCCGTCGCGCAGGACGTGGACCCGCACGCGCATGCCGGCGATGGTCGAGCGGCGGGAGCGGACGTCGCTGCAGGCGAGCATCAGCGACAGGTTGGCCGGGGCGCCGTCGTGCGCGAGCCCGGCGGGGTCGACGTAGTAGTTGAGGTCCTCCAGGAGGAACTGCGCGTCGAGCGGGACGCCGAAAGCGCTGTGCGCGATGAGCAGTCCGGCCTGGCGGACCGTCTCGGCCATCAGCAGCGGGTCGAACCACCGGCCGCCGATGGGGAGGTAGAAGCTGTGTCCCCGGGGCCACTGCGCGCCGAGGAGGAAGTCGTGGCTGCCGACGGAGTGCCAGTCGGTCAGCAGGACCTCCGAGACGGCGGAGCGGTGCACCAGGGCGCGATTGACCGTGCTCTCGAAGAGCACACGTGGAGCCGAAGGTATGTTCAGTAGCTGAAACAACGTATCCCCCAACTAACACTTCGAATAGGCCAATAGTACATAACTTGTGGCCGATTTTGCCGCTGACGACAACTCGAGACGAACTCTTTACCGGGGTGCCCGGAAGGGCGAATTCCGTTGATTGAAAAGGAAAATGGAAGCGCGCGCTTTATTGTTTCCGCGATGTTTCGCTTTTCCACGGCAAACGGCTCCTCCACCGGTCGCCGGGTGGCGAAGGGCGGCGGAGCCGTCTGGGTGTGCCGGGGCGCGGGCGCGGGGCGCGGGGTGCGGCCAGGTGGTCAGCCGGTCGCGGAGTCGATGAGTACGGCCGTGGCCGCGGTCCGGCCGCCGGAGCGGGAGAGCGCGGTGGCCGGGCGGTCGAGGGCCCAGCGCAGCAGGGCGGCGCCGATGTTCATGCCGCCGCCGAAGCCGGCCAGTAGCACCAGGTCGCCGCGGTCCACGACGCCGCGCCGGTGGACCTCGTCCAGCGTGATCGCCACCGACGCGGCGCCGGTGTTGGCATGCCGGTCCACGGTCAGGTGCAGCGCGGAGCCGACCAGGCCGAGGTCGGGCCAGACGTCCGCGAGCATCACGCCGTTGGCCTGGTGCGGCACGAAGTGCTTGACCTGCGCGGGGGCCACTCCCGCCCGGTGCAGCAGGCCGCCCACCGCGGCGGGCAGCTCGTCGTGGACGAACGCGCGTACCGCCCGGCCGTCCATCCGGAAGAAGTGCTCGCCCGCCGCGAGCGTCTGCGGCGACGCCGGGGCCCGGCTGCCCCCGGCGGGAACCCCGATGAGGTGGTGCTGGTCGCCGTGGCCGGTCAGCGCGGTCTCGACGATGCCAAGCCCCGCGGGGACGGGACCCAGCAGCACCGCACCGGCGCCGTCGCCGAAGAGCACCGCGGTGCGGCGGTCGGAGTAGTCCAGGATCCGGGAGTAGATGTCGGCGCCGATGACCAGTCCGTACGGTGCCGCCGGGTCGGCGTCGCCGCTGAGCAGCCGGGTGCCGATGGTCAGCCCGTACAGGAAGCCGCTGCACACGGCGTTGACGTCGAAGGCCGCCGCGCGGGTGGCGCCGATCAGGTGCTGGACGATGCTCGCGGTGGCGGGTTGCGGCTGGTCGGGTGTCGAGGTGGCGACCACGACGAAGGCGAGCTGGTCGGCGCTCAGCCCGGCCTGGGCGAGCGCCCGCCGGGCGGCGTGTGCCGCGAGGTCGGAGGTCGCCTGATGGGGGGCCGCGCGATGCCGGCGGGCGATGCCGGTCTTCTCCAGGATCCACCCCGCGGTCACCCCCGCGCCGGCCGCGATCTCCTCGTTGCTGACGACGTTCTCAGGCAAGTACGCACCGGTGCCCACGATGCCGATGGATGGCACGGTCTCCTCCTGAAGGTTGTCACTGTTTGTCACGGCTGTCGGTGGTGCGCGGACGCGGGCAGCAGCCGTCGCCAGCCCGCGGCGGCGGCGTGCGCGACCAGCACGGGGTCCGTGCCCACGACCACCGGGTTCCCGACGCTGCTCAGCAGCGGCAGGTCGCTGGAGTGGTCGCCGTAGGCGCTGCTGCGGGCGAGGTCCAGGCCGCGGACCGCGGCGGCCACCTGGGCGGTTCTGCCCTTGGTCGGGCCGATGAGCGGGATGACGACCTCGCCGGTGAGTTCACCGCCGCGGATCACGGGCCGGGTGCCGAACGCCCAGCGCGCGCCGACGTGGGCGGCGATGGGGTCGAGGCAGGCGAAGAACGAGCCGGAGACGAGGACGACGGCCTCGTCGCGGACCTGTGCCTGCCGCAGTTCGCCGAGGGTCTCGGGGATGAACAGGTCCTGTTCGAGATGGTGGGCGAACCACGCCCGGCCGCCCGCGGCGACGCGTTCGGCGCGCTCTCCCGCGTACAGCCGGTAGTAGGATCGATTGATTTCCTGCCGGGACGCGCCCTGTTCCGCCGCGGCGCGTATTTCGGCGATCAGTTTCTCGTACGTGCCCTCGGGTTCTCCGCGTTCGCGGAGATAGAATTCGAGAAAGTGGAACATGCTCTTCACCCGGACGAGAGTCTCGTCCACGTCGAAGAACGCACCCGCGGTGGGTCGCACCTGGTCTCCCTCCTTGTCGCGGGCCGGTCTCAGCCGGATATGTGGGCCAGCGAGAGGGAGAAGCGGGCGATCGGCTCCCCGTCCTGCAGCGCTTCCACCGTCACGGGAAGCAGCGCGAGGGCGGTTCCGGCGGTGGTGGACTCCAGTTCGACCCCAGCGGGTTGCCGTGGGCCCGGGACCGCGGTGAGGACCGTGGCCGGTTCGAGTTCGCCGAACTTCGCGAAGGTGACGTTGAGTTCGGCCAGGGCGAGGGCGCTGCCGGAGGCGAATCCGCTGCTGAGCGCGGTGAAGTGGGCGAGCTGCCGGGCGGCTTCGGCGAGCACCATGCCGGGCAGGTGGTCCTGCGGGTGGTCGAACATGCTGGGGTGCCGTGCCGGGACGAGCAGTTCGGCCTCGGCCGTACCGTCGTGTGCCACGGGGCTGAGCAGTACGACGTTCTCCGGGTCGGTCCTGCCCACCAGATGCGGCGCGGCCGCCGACCCCTTCGGGTCCAGCGACGCCGTGGTCGGCAGCGGCGCGCCGCCGCGGGTACGCAGCCGCATCTCCCGGTAGCCGGCCGGGTCGCGGAAGCGCAGACCCACACCGGCGTGGCCGACGGCGACCCCGTCGACCAGGAACCGGATCGCGTGGTCCAGCCCGACGACCCGGCCCGCGCGCACCCGTTGGTCGGTGACGGTGATGTCGAGCTCCAGCTCCAGCGGGGTGCTGCCCA
Source organism: Streptomyces sp. NPDC051976 (assembly GCF_040680795.1). NCBI lineage: Bacteria > Bacillati > Actinomycetota > Actinomycetes > Kitasatosporales > Streptomycetaceae > Streptomyces > Streptomyces sp. NPDC051976. The sequence goes on along the minus strand of NZ_JBFAXL010000003.1, from coordinate 53,292 downwards.
GCGCCAGCAGCGACGGCTGGTCGATGCGCACCCGCAGGAAGGTCAGGATGAACTTGTCCTGCGCCGGGATGCCGAAGAACTCGTGGGCTCCGGCCAGGGTCGCCTGGCGGGCGGTCTCCAGCAGCAGGATCGTGTCGTGGGTGCGCGGCCGCAGCAGGTGGTCGCCGAAGTAGGCGTGGGAGCGGGGGAATTGGGCGGCGGCCGCGTAGTGCGCGTCGCCGCGCCGGCGCAGGTCGGTGACGAAGACCTCGCCGAGCGCGTCGCGGTGGACCAGCGCCCGGTTCACGGTGGCGGCGAAGGACAGCGACGGGCCGCCGCCACGGGGAAGGGGGTCGGGGCGGACCGCCGGGTGCGGTGCGGTGGCGGGCGGCGGTACGTGCGCGGTGACGGGTGTGGGTGTGGTGGTCATGCGAGCACTCCTTGGTCGCGAGCGGCTGGACCGGTCGGACCGGAGCCGGACCGGTGAGCGGGCCGCCGGGCGCCCTACGGGGGGAGGGACGCCCGGCGGCGGTCTGTGCGCTCAGTAGCGCGAACCGACGGCCGAGCGGCCGAGGTCGCTGAGCAGGATCAGGTCCACGTCGGAGAGGCGGAGGGTGTCCGCGCGGGTGTTCTCCTCGAGGTAGGCGATGCGCTTGGTGCCCGGGATCGGCACGATGTGCTCACCCTGGGCGAGCACCCACGCCAGGGCGACCTGCGCGGGGGTGGCGTCGTAGCGGGCAGCGACGTCGGCGACCCCGTCGGCGAGCTTGTGGTTGGCCTCGATGGCGGCCGCCTGGAAGCGCGGGTTGTCCTGCCGCCAGTCGTCGGCTTCCAAATCCTGCGCGGAACCGATCGCGCCGGTCAGGAAGGCGCGGCCCAGGGGTGCGTAGGCGATGAACCCGGCGCCGTTCTCCCGGCACCAGGGCACCACCTCGTCGAGCTGGTCCTGGCTCCACAGCGACAACTCGCTCTGTACGGTGGCCACGGGGTGGACGCGGTGCGCCTCGGCGATCTGCTCCACCGTCGCCTCGGACAGGCCGATCCTGTCGACCTTGCCCTCCGCGACGAGGTCGGAGAGCACACCCCAGGACTCGGCCACCGGGACCTTGGGGTCGACGCGGTGGAGCTGGTAGAGGTCGATGCGCTCGACACCGAGCCGGCGCAGCGACCCTTCGGCGGCCGTGCGCAGGTACTCGGGGCGGCCGTTGGGCACGATGTTGCCGTTGCCGTCGACGATGAGGCCGCACTTGCTGGCCAGCACCAGATCGTCGCGGCGGCCGCGGATCGCCCGGCCGACGAGTTCCTCGTTGGTGTGGGGCCCGTAGACGTCGGCGGTGTCGATCAGGGTGGCGCCGACGTCCATGGCGCGGTGGATCACCCGTACCGACTCCTCCTCGTTCCGCCGGCTGCGGCTGTAGGCGAAGCTCATGCCCATGCACCCCAGCCCGATCGCGCCGACCTCAAGGGTGTTCACGTTGCGTGTGCGCATGACGCGTTGCTCTCCTTCATCGCTTCAGGTGCCGATTGCCGATGTGCCGAGTGAGGACTGTGAGTGAGGGTGGTGGGGGGAGCCGGGGCGGTCAGCGGGAGGCGGAGTCCAGCTCCCGGTCCCTGACCACCGCGTAGGTGGTGACGGCGCCGATCAGGGCCAGCACCGCCAGCAGGACGAAGGCCGTGTGCATGGCCGAGGTCAGGGCGTGGTCGGCCGCTGTGCGCGCGGCCGCGCGGCGGGCGGCGGGCAGTGCGTCCAGCGAGGTGCGCAGCCGCCCCTGGACGGCGTCGCCGGCCAGCGCCCGCACCTGCCCGGCGGGCACGGCGCCCTTGCTGTCGCGCAGGTGACTGTCGGTCAGGCTACTGAGCAGGGCGCCCGCGCCGGCGATCGCCACGGACTCGCCGGTGATCCGCATGGTGTTGAAGATCCCCGACGCCATCCCGGAGCGCTCGACCGGCACCACGCTGATGGCCGCGTTGTCCATGACGCCGAACGCGCTGCCGACGCCGGTGCCGAACACGGCCAGCGGGCCGAGCAGGGCCACCCAGCTCTGCGAGGGCTGCAGGACCAGCAGCCACAGCGAACCGGCCGCGATGAGGGTGGAACTGGCGGCCAGCATCACCCGCAGCGGCAGTTTGGCGGCGAGCCGTCCGGCCAGCAGGGGCAGTACCAGCACCGGCAGGGTCAGCGGCAGCAGCCGGGCGCCCGCGCCCACGGAGCCGTGTCCGCCCACCCCTTGGAAGTACTGGGGCAGGTAGACCAGGAGGACCACGAAGCCGAAGGTGATGGTGAACGGCTGGCAGACCACCACGATGAAGGTCGGGCGGCGGAACAGCGACAGCTCGAACATCGGCCGGGTGACACGGAGTTCGACCGCGACGAAGAGCGCCATGAAGACCGCGGCGCCGGCCAGCGAGCCGAGTGCGGCCGGGCTCGCCCAGCCGTGCTGGGGGCCTTCCACGAAGAAGACCGCCACCAGGGCGAGGCTGCCGCTGAAGGTGATCAGCCCTCCCCAGTCGACGCGTTGGGCATCCGGGTCGCGCGACTCCTGGATCCTGGGCACCAACGGCAGGAGCAGCGCGCCCAGGACCAGGTTCATCAGGAACACCGCACGCCAACTGGTGGCGCTGACCAGCAGACCGGCCAGCAGCGGACCGAGGGCGAGTCCGAAGCCGAAGGAGGCGCCGAGGACACCGAACGCCCGTGCCCGGGCGGGTCCGTCGAAGGTGGCCGCCAGGATCGCGGCGCCGCTGGTGAGCATGCCCGCCGCGCCCACGCCCTGGACGAGCCGGGCGAGGTCGATGAGCACGATGTTCGACGCCAGCCCGCACACGACGGATGTCACCAGGAAGAGCTGGATTCCGATGAGCAGCACCCGCTTGCGTCCGAACCGGTCGCCCAGGCCGCCGGCCGCCAGCAGGCAGGCGGCGAAGGTGACGCCGTACGCGTTCTGCACCCACTGGGCCGCTCCCACGCCGGCTCCCAGGCCGGTGGCCAGGCTGGGGAGCGCCACGGCGGGCCCGGTGACCGTCAGCGGGAGCATCACGCTGGCCAGTGCCACCGCGACCAGGGTGGGCAGTCCGTGGGCGGGGCGAGGTTGCTGAGGCAGTTCCCGGCGGGGTTCCGCTAAGACGCTCATGTCTCCCCAACTCCATCAAAATTTTGACTACCTGAAAGGATCGCTAGGAGTGTAAGATATCTTATGCCTAGCGTCAATCTTCCCTAGTCACAAGGGAGTTCGGCTGACATGTCGAATGAACGGAGTACCCCGTCCGACGTGGACGTCCTGGTCGTGGGGGGAGGCCCGACCGGCATGACGGCGGCGTGCGAGCTGCTGCGCCGCGGAGTGCAGGTGCGGATCGTCGACCGCGCCCCCGACGACACGTCCTTCCCCAAGGCACTGCTGCTGTGGCCGCGCAGTCTGGAGTTACTCGACGACCTCGGCGTGCTCCCCGCCACCCGGGACGCCGCGCTGCGGATCAACGCCTTCAGCTACTTCTCCGACCGCCGCCCGCTGGCGGCCTTCCGCTTCACCGAGGACCTCGCGCCGCTGTGCCTGCCGCAGAACGAGACCGAGCGGATCCTGCGGGAGCGGCTGCACGAACTGGGCGGCAAGGTCGAGCACGGCGTCCGGCTGCTCTGCTTCGACAACCTCGACTTCTCCGGAAGGATCACGGCCTCCCCGGAGGTCACCGCCGTACTCGAGCACGCCGACGGCCGGATCGAGCGGGCCCGGGTGCCCTTCGTGGTCGGCGCGGACGGCGCCGGAAGCGCGGTGCGCGCCCAGATCGGCACCGGCTTCGTCGGCAGCACGTACGAGTCCGCCTTCGCGCTCGTCGACGCGCACATCGACGGCGCGCTGCCGCCCGACGAGGCGCTCTACTACCAGTCGCCGAAGGGCGCCCTGGTCGTGGTGCCTCTGCCACAGGGCGTGTGGCGCTTCTTCAGCAGCCTGCCGCCGGGTGAGCAGGTGAACGTGCCCATGATGCAGCGGATCGTCGACGAGCGCGGACCGCGCGGGGTCCGTATCGCGGAACCGGTGTGGCAGAGCGTCTTCCGGGTGCACGCCCGGCACGCCGCCGACTTCCAGCTCGGCCGGGTCTTCCTCGCCGGGGACGCCGCCCATGTCCACAGCCCGGCCGGCGGACAGGGACTCAACACCGGCCTGCAGGACGCCCACAACCTGGGCTGGAAGCTGGCGGCGGTCATCCACGGCGACGCGCCGGACGACCTGCTGCTCAGCTACGGCCCGGAGCGGGCGGCCGTCGCCAAGCGGGTGGTCCGCGACACCGACATCCAGACCCGTGCGTGGATGGTCGACACCCGGCTGAAGGTGGCCGCCCGAGACGCGGCCTTCGTACTGGCCGACCGTTCAGGAATGCTGTCCGCGCTCTACGGGCCGGTGATGGCCGGGCGGCGACTGGCCTACCCCGCCCACCGCCCGACCCAGCAACCCGCCGGGTGGACCGCCTGCCGGACGCGCGCGAAGCTGCCCGGCGGCCTCAAGCCCGGCGCGGTACTGCCCCGTGAACTGACCGCCCGACGCCGTACGCGCGCCGACGCCGATCCCCGCGACTGGACCCTGGTGCTCGCCGAGACGCCCGGCGGCGCCGGTGGCACCGGTGGCACCGGCTGGACCCGTCGAGCCGCGCACCTCGCCGCGAGCCATCCGCGGCTCGATCTGGTGGTGGTGCCGGTGGACGAATCCGCACGGCACACCGGCTGCGCCCGCCCCGGCTACTTCCTGGTCCGCCCCGACGGGCATGTGGCGGCGCACGGCCACGCGCGGGACCTGGCCCACCTGGAAGCCGAGATCACCCTCGGCCCGGGCCGATCCGCCCCGGCCGCGGTCCCGGCCTGACGGCACTGCTCATCCCTACGACCGCCGAGGAGCGGCATGTCCGAACTCGCCCCGCACACCGCCCATTTCGCCAGCGTGCCGGAAGAACCCGTCTTCGCGCTCCACCGGCGCGGGAAGATCGAGATGCGCGCGACCGTACCCGTACGCGACGCGTACGACCTGGCGCTCGCCTACACCCCCGGCGTGGCCCAGGTCTGCACGGCCATCGCCGACCGGCCCGAGCTCTTCCACCGCTACACCTGGTCGGCCAACACCGTCGCGGTGGTGTCGGACGGCACCGCCGTACTCGGTCTGGGCGACATCGGACCGCTGGCGGCCATGCCGGTCATGGAGGGCAAGGCCCTGCTGTTCAAGGAGTTCGCCGGAGTCGACGCGGTCCCGCTCTGCCTGGACTCCACGGACGTCGACGCCCTCGTGGAGACCGTACGGCTGCTCGCGCCGAGCTTCGGCGGGATCAACCTGGAGGACATCAGCGCACCGCGCTGCTTCGAGATCGAGGACCGGCTGCGCGCGGCGCTCGACATCCCCGTCTTCCACGACGACCAGCACGGCACCGCGGTCGTCGTCCTGGCGGCGCTGCGCAACGCCGCCCGCCTGACCGGGCGTTCACTCGGCGACCTGCGCGCGGTGGTGGCGGGGGCGGGCGCCTCCGGAGTCGCGGTCTCGCGCATCCTGCTGCGCGCCGGGATAGGCGACCTCGCGGTGTCCGACAGCAAGGGCCTGCTGCATCCGGACCGTTCGGACCTCAACCCCGTCAAGGCGGCACTGGCCCGCGACACCAACGCGATGGGCCTGGAGGCCGGTTCCACCGAGTCCGCACTGGTCGGAGCCGATGTCTTCATCGGTCTGTCGGGCGCTCACCTGGCCGAGGAGGCGGTCGCCGCGATGGCCCCGGACTCCCTCGTCCTCGCCCTGTCCAACCCCACCCCCGAGATCGACCCGCGGCTGGCCGGGCGGCACGCCGCGGTGGTGGCCACCGGACGCAGCGACTTCCCCAACCAGATCAACAACGTCCTCGCCTTTCCCGGTATCTTCCGCGGCGCCCTCGACGTGCGTGCCCGCACCATCACGGAAGGCATGAAACTGGCCGCCGCCGAGGCCATCGCCGAGATCGTCGGCGACGACCTGAGTGCGCAGTACGTCGTCCCCAGCGCGTTCGATCCGCGGGTGGCGCCCGCGGTCGCCGCCGCGGTGGCCGCCGCGGCCCGCGCCGAGGGCGAAGCACGCGACTGACCGCGCAACGACGGCCGCGCCGGCCGGAGGGCGGGCTTCCTGCCCTCGCTCCGACCGGCGCGGTCGCTCACGGCGTCTGCCTACCCGGCGCCGAACGGACCGGGTCTCCTCGGATCAGGCGTGGAGCTGCTCCAACAGCCCTGCCACGGCGACGACTTCGACGGACTCCGGAGCCTCGGCGGCGATCCGCCCCAGGCCGAGGTGGTTGCCGAGCAGGCACTCGCGGATCCACTCGTTCTGGTACCGGTCCACGAGGACACCGGCCGCCATGCGCACCCGCAGCTGCAGCCGTTCGGTCGGCAGCCCGGAGTCGACCATCACGGCCTCGGCATCGTCGACGTCGTCGAGCGAACGGGCCAGGTCCACGATCTCGGCGCGGCTGAACCGGGCGCCGCGGAAGCTGAGGACGTCCTCCAGATGGCCCGACAGCCGGATCGCCGGGGCGTGCGACCGGCACGGGCAGATGATGAACTCACCCGTGTCGCCGCTGCGGTAGCGCAGCAGCGGTGACACCGCGCGCTCGTCCAGTGTGGTGACGAGGATTTCACCGTCGACGATCTCGATGTGCTGGTGCGCCAGCGGATGGAACACGCCCCGGGGGCACTCCGGGCCGCCCGCGCCCACCGCCCAGGCGTCGACCGACCCGTACAGGCTCCAGATCCGGGCCGACGGGAACGCCCGGGCGGCCAGTTCCGCGGCGGTGGTGTCCCGGCCGCTGCCCACCCAGACCACGGTGCGCAGCCAGTCCATGGACTGCCCGGTGTGCAGGCAGAGCCGGGCGAGCTCTCGGATGACCGGGGTGTCGCCCGCGAGCGCGGTCACGCCGCAACCGCTGAGCACGTCGAGCCACTGGAGCAGGTTGCCGCTGTGCAGCCCGCCGAACGGGATGATCGAGGCGCCCTGCTCCCTGGCCAGCGCGTTGACGAGGTCGTGGACCGGCCACAGCCGACTGGGCTGGCACAGGTTCAGCAGGATGTCCTGCGGGCCGAGGGGCCGCCAGTCGCGGACGATGAGCGGGGCGAACAGGTCGGTGGGCACCAGCGCGGGGGAGGGCCGGGCCCCGGTGCCGCCCACGAAGTAGAGCGACGTGCCGGTGCCGATGGCCAGGCCGGAGCGGATGCCGGACCAGAGCGCGGCCCGCAACTCGTCGGCGGTCAGTGGCGGGATGTCCCCCAGCTCGACATGGCCCGTACGCCCGTCCAACCCCCGGTACTTGTCCGCGAGTTCGGGGAAGGCGCGAGCGCGGTCCAGCAGGCCGCGGACGGTGCGGGCCGTCGGCTCAGGCGCTAACGGCAGGTCTTCGGAGAGCTGCACGACCATGCGACGTCCTTCCACGGGAGCCAGGGGCCAATCGTGCGGTGCGGTAGACGGCAGGCGCATGCGCCGTTGCCAACCATTCAAAAACCGACGGTGCGGTTTGTCAAATGAGTCTCAGATGCGCGTGGTTGGCGCTCAAAATCCCCATCTACCGGGCAGTGGGGTCCAGTTCACCGAGGCGAAACAGCGAGGTCTGCCGGTTCTTGGGGCTCACGTGCTGCTCTGACCTGCCGTGGGCGCCTCCGAGCCCACCAGGCCGGGCGGGGTCCCCAGCCGCAGGTCGTCGGCCGCCCCGGGGACGGCGAGGCCGGGGAGCAGAAGGGTCCACAACTCGACCAGCCGCCGCTCCAGATCCGACCGCCCGGTGAAGACCTGCGAGACGATCTGCGCTCCGGTGAACGAGCTGATGACCAGGTACGCGGCCGCGTCCACATCCAGGTCCAGCCGGACCGTGCCCTCGCCCTGCGCCCTGAGCAGCAGCGTCCGCACCAGCCCGATGGCGGCCACGTAGGGGGCGGTCTGCGGTTCGGAGAAGGAACTCTCCACCGACAGCCGGATGCTGGCCCGCACCATCGCGCTCTCCCGCAGCTCCCGGGCCATCACGTGCGACAGATCGATCAGCAGCTGCAGGAACGGGCCCGCGGTCGCGGCCACACCGGACAGCGCCCGGATCTCGTACCCCTCGATCTCCGCGGCGATCTCCTCCTTCGACGCGAAGTGGAAGTAGAACGCCCCCTTCGTCACTCCGGCGCGCGCCAGGATCTCCGAGACGCTGGTCCCCGCGAACCCCCGCTCGTCGAAGACTTCCGCGGCGGCGTTGATGATCCGCTGCCGCGTGATCTGGGCTCGTTCCTGCCGCACCACGTGAAAAGCCTCCCCTGTCCGCGTCCGCCCGTAAGGCTAGACCCAAAGCCCCGCCCCCGAGGCTCGGGGCCGCGGGCCTCTTCGTGCTGCGGTTCCGGACGCTTCCTCGCGACGGCGGCAGGCAGGGCCAGTAGCAGTACCGCTGCTCCGAGGAGTGCGATGACCGCGATCCAGCCCGCGCCGACGTGCATGGCATGGACGAACGCCTTGTCGGCGGCCCGCGCGAGATCGGCCCGGTGGAGGTCGGCGGCGACGTGCCGGGTCCGTTCCGCGGAGACTCGCGCCTGGTCCCGCACCGGACCGGGCGCACTCTTCAGCGAAGGTTCGATGGCACGTCGGTACATGAGCGACATGATCGTGCCGCCCACCGCGATTCCGATCACGCTGCCGGTCTGTCGCACGGTGTTGGTGACGGCCGATTCCGCACCTGCCTGTCGCCTTCGTCTCCATCAACCCGATCCAGCCGCCTGCGATCCCCGCAGGCATCATCGACGCGCAGATGAAGAAGCTCGCCTGATCGTCAGGCATCGAGCGCCGGGGGCGGCGGGGTCGGATCAGTCGGCAGCCTGCTGGAAGGTCCCCTTCAGGGCGCGCACCAGCCGGTCCGCGTACTCCCGCTCGGCGTCCTTGAACTGCGGGTACTCGGTGACGAAGTGGTTCCACTCCACGTAGCCGATGCCCTCCACCACGTCGTCGAGGAGGATGTGCTCGCGGTCCCGGTGCGGCCATTCGCCGGACAGCCGGAACACCTCGTGCAGCAACTCGCGGCGTAGCGGGTGGCGTTCGGCCAGCAGTACGGCGTCGTACAGGTCCTTGCCCTGGGCGTAGGCGTCGTTGACCAGCCACATCAGTTTCCAGGCGAGGGACAGTTCCGGGGTGGCCGCCTGGACGACGGTGCCGCCCGGGAGTTGGGCCGAGTGGGGTGCGTCGGGCAGGCGCTCGTTGAAGACGAAGTCGAGCTGGACGTGGCCGCCGGGGAGCCCGGGGGAGCGCCAGGGCAGGACCATGCGGCGGCCCGGTACGCGGTCGTACGTCCAGATGTCCTCGACGACCGCGCCTCGCGCCAGGAGCCGGATGTCGCCCGCGCGCGTCTCGGCGAGCGTCTGCGCCGCCATGGCGATGCCTTGCAGCATCTGCTCGGTGCGGGCGTCGTCGATCCGCCAGGTGTCGGGGACGACGACGAAGTCCAGGTCACCGGGCTCGCGGGCGGCGTCGGGGAACCAGAGCGACATGAGCACGCTGCCCCTGAGCACCAGGGCGTCCACCCACGGCGAGGTGGCGATCGCGTCCAGCACCAGGTGCAGGGCGCGGCGCCGGGCCTCCCGCCACGCCTGGCCCCGTGCCGGGTCCCCGAAGCGCGGATCGGTCGCGCGGTAGGCCTTCTGGTGGTGCTTCAGCGACGGGTCGAAGACGGGATGCTGCACCACGTCGTCGCCCGGCACCGGCTGGAGCGTCTGCGGCAGATCGGCGGCCCTGCGGGTCGCCTCGTCCAGCGGTTCCCGGGGCAGCTCGGAGCTCCGCCATCCGAACCGCTCCCACGCCGCCCGACTCATGTCCGTACCCCCACCGTCTCCTCGATCCAACCCTCGTCCACGGACAGGTCGCTGTCGTGGAGCACGAACTCCCGCTCCACGCCCACCACCACGAACCCGTCCAACTGTGTCAGCAACCGCTCCAGTGCCTGCCCCGCCCCGGCGGCGCCCACCCCGCGGCACCGCTGCGTCACGAACCGCTCGTGCCGTGCGCCGGACCGTACGCGCAGGGCGTTCCACGACAGATGGGCGCCGTGCGGCACCACCCGGGCGGCGAGGGCGGCAAGGTCCGCGTCCGCGTCGAGCAGCAGCTTCACGTGGTGCTCGAAGTAGCGTGCGTCGTCCCCGTCGAGCCGATCCGGTACCTCCGCGGCCCACGGTGTGGACTCGGTCTTCACCCGCACCGGCTCGAAGCCGTCCGCCCGTAGCTCCGCCACGACATCACGCACACGCGCCGCCTGCTCACCGTACGACGAGGAGCCCGAGAGCGTGAGCATGGGCTGTTCGCGCATCCGGCCGCGCGCCAGCACGATGTGCGTGAGCTTCAGTTCGCGCGCGGCTGCCCAACTCCGCAGTCGTACCGCCCCGTCGGGGTCGGCACAGCGGACCGTCACATGCGATTCGTACAGGGAACGCAGGGAAGGCGGGGATTGCGGGGAAGTTGTCGGCACCCCCGGATCGTGACAGACCACCGGCCTTCGCGGCATCCGCGTTTTTGGGCGTCGCGCCGCTACGCCGAACAACCCGCGCACGCGGCGGCGTTCACCGGTGGGCGCGGAAGAACTCGGTGAGGTCGTCTGCGAGGAGTTCGGGTTCCTCGTGGGCGGCGAAGTGTCCGCCGCGGGGCATGCGGGTGTAGCGCGTGAGGTTGTATGTGCGCTCGGCCCAACTGCGCGGCGGGTGGGCGAGGTCGGCGGGGAAGAGAGCGAGGGCCGTGGGTACGGTCACCCGCTCGACCCGCCGCGTCAGGTGCTGGGCGTACTCGTAGTACGGCCGGAAGGAGGTCGAGATGGTGTGGGTGAACCAGTAGAGCGAAGCCTGCGTCAGGAGGAAGTCGTCGCTGAACCGGGACGACAGGTCGCCGCCGCAGTCGCTCCACGCACGGTACTTCTCCACGAGCCAGGCCAGCAGCCCGGTGGGGGAGTCGGCCAGGCCGTAGCTCAGGGTGAGTGGGCGGGTGCTCTGTTCGTGCAGGTAACCGCCCTCGTCCGCGGACCACGCCGCGACGGCGTCGAGGTACTCCTGCTCCTCCGCGGTGACGCCTGCCGCGTCGTGGGCGGCGGGGCTCGCGATCGCCATCAGGTGGATGCCCACCACCGCCTCGGGGTGAGCCTCGCCGAGGCGCGAGGTGATGCCCGCGCCGAGGTCGCCTCCATGCGCGGCGTAGCGCGCGAAGCCGAGTTCGTCGTGCATGAGCCGGTGCCAGGTCTCATGTGTCTGCGGTGGCTCGGTGAGCGACGGCCGTTGAGGTGAGAAGGCGAAGCCGGGCAGCGAGGGAACGATGACGGTGAACGCGTCGGCCGCGTCTCCCCCGTACCGCGACGGTGTCGCCAACCGGCGGGCGAGGGCGGTCAGTTCGAGGAAGGAGCTGGGCCACCCGTTGGTCAGGACGATCGGCAGGGCGCCGGGGTGTTCGCCGTCGAAGCGGAGGTAGTGGACGGGGGTTCCGTCGATGTCGGCGAAGTGGGACGGCAGGGCGTTGATGGTGGCTTCGTGGGCACGCCAGTCGTACCCGGAGGCCCAGTGGGCGACGAGCCGCCGCAGTTCGCCCGCGTCGGTGCCCGCTTCCCAGCCGGTGGCGGGCCAGGGGGTCGGCCAGCGCGTGGCGCGCAGCCGCGCGCGCAGCTCGTCCAGCGCGGACTCGGGGACGGCGATCACGGGTGCGTGGCTGGGCATGGGTGTCTCCAAGGTGCGGTCTCACGGGGCGGCGGTGCGTGCCTGAGCGGGGTCGGCCTCGTTGCGGTCACCGATCGGGCCGAGGGTCCTCGCGATCGCGTCCCGCGTGCGCTCGCGTGACTCCGGCGCGGTCGTGAGCAGCGCATGCATGATCATTCCCTCCAGCAGGGCGTCCAGGCGGGCGGCGCTGTCGGGGTCGGTGAAGCGGGCCAGGACGCCACGGCTGTCCGCCGTCCAGCGTTGCGTCAGTGCGCGCAGCTCCGGATTGCGCAGTGCGGCCAGGTGCAGCTCGAAGCCGAGGACCGCGCTGCGGTGCCTGGCAGGGCCGCCCTGGACGAGATCGACCAGCACCTCGACGAAGTGCTCGTGCGTGTCGACTCCCTCGAAGAGTGCGCCGAACGCCGCGCACCGGCCCTCGACATACCGGGCGAAGGCCTGCGCCTGGAGGTCGGTCAGGCTGGCGAAGTGATACGTGATCGACCCGAGCGGCACGTCCGCCCGGGCGGCGATGTGCCGGTGCGTCGTCCCGGCCACCCCGTGCTCCGCGATGACGTCGAGGGTGGCGTCCAGGATGTGCGTCTTGCGCCCGGGGTCGCTGCGACGGGTCCGCCGCCGCCCAGAACGCGGCGGCGGTTCGGCGAGAGGCATGTCCGCAAACGTACAACCGTTAAGAACAGATGTACAAATAAAGTGAGCCGGAAGGGTGACCGGACCAGGCTCTCCGACCCGGGGCGCGGCCGTCCTCCTACGTCGTACGCTCCCGATTCGCCAGGAATCGCAGTGCCGTGTCGTCGTCGCTGCCGGGACGGGGGAAGTACACGTACAGCACGTGGCCTTCGGGGCCGGCGAGGGCGAACGTCTCGAAGTCGAGGGCGAGGACGCCGGCTTCTTCGGTCGCGAGCCGTTTCTGGCCGGCCACGCGGTCGTAGACCTCGTGGGAGTCCCATATGGCGCGGAAGGTCGCGCTGCGCTCCCGCATGCTCGCCACGAATCCGTCGAGTTGCGCGGGCCGGGCCGCCGCGGTGGTGCGGAGTCCGGCGACGGCCTGGAGGGCGATGTCGTCCCACTCGACGTACAGGTCGCGGGCGCGTGGGTCGAGGAAGGTGAACTCGATCAGGTTGTGGCCCGGGCTCCATGCCGGGTTGACCCGGGCCGCGAGGGGGGTTCCGGCCAGGACGTCGCGGGTGGGGGCGACGACGAAGGCGGGCAGGTCGGCCCACCGCTCCAGCAGCACCAGCACTCCCGGCCGCACGGTGTCGGCCGGGGCCGGGCCGCTGCCACCCGCCGGGGCGAGCGACGGTGCCACCAGCGACCAGAGGTAGCTCCGCTCGGTGTCGTCCAGGCGCAGGACGCGGGCCAGCGCTTCGAGGATCTCGCGGGAGGGGTGCCGGTCACGGCCCTGCTCGATGCGGGTGTAGTACGAGGGACTCACGCCCGCGAGCAGCGCCAACTCCTCACGGCGCAGGCCCTTCACCCGCCGCCGTGCGTGGCTGACGACGCCCGCCGAGGAGGCGTCGATCCGCTCCCGGCGGTTGCGCAGGAAGGAGCCGAGGCGGTTGTCGTCCTGGGTGTCGTCGCGAGCCATCCGACCGGACTCTACCGGCGCCGGACACCGCCCGGCGCGTCCCGCGCCGTCACGTGCCGTCCCGCCCGCGGCCTGATCGGCGGACACCGCGAAGGTGACCCTCCGAGAGCCACCCTCGGGAGGGCGTGGCACCCGCGCTGAAGCCTTGGTGCAATCGAGGCATGACGAACGGACCCCTCGCAGAATCGAAGGAATCGACCCACGCCACGGACGGAACGCGGGTGTGGCTGATCACCGGATGTTCGAGCGGCCTGGGGCGTGCCCTGGCCGAGCACGCCCTCAGCCGCGGCGACCGGGTCGCGGTCACCGCCCGCGACCCGGAGAGCGTGACCGGCCTCGCCGCCGCCCACGGTGACCGCGCGCTCGCCCTCCGGCTGGACGTCACCGACGCCGCCTCGGTGACGGCGGCGGTCGCGGCGTGTGAGGCGGAGTTCGGGCGCATCGACGTCCTGGTGAACAACGCCGGATACGGCTATCTCGCTGCCGTCGAGGAAGGCGAGGACACCGCTGTCCGCGACCTGTACGACACCAACGTGCACGGCGTGGTCACCGTCCTGAAGGCCGTACTGCCCGGCATGCGGGCCCGCCGTTCGGGGCGGATCGTGAACATCTCCTCCTTCGGCGGTCTCGCCGCCTTCGCCGCGACCGGCTACTACCACGCCACCAAGTTCGCCCTCGAAGGACTGTCCGAGTCCCTGGCCGCGGAAGTCGCCCCCCTCGGTATCGCGGTCACCATCGCCGAACCCGGCGGCCTGCGCACCCAGTGGGCCGGCACCTCGATGCGCCAGTCCCCGACCCGCCTCCCGGACTACGCCGACACCGCGGGCAAGCGCCGCTCCGCCACCCTGTCCGTCTCCGGTCACCAACCCGGCGACCCCACCCGCGCCGCGGCAGCCATCGCCGCCGTCGTGGACACCGAAGCCCCACCCCTGCGCCTTCTGCTCGGCACCGACGCCCTCACCGGCGCCCGCGCCCGGCTGGACCGGTTGCGAGCCGAGATCGATGCCCACGAGGCACTGACGAAGAGCGCCGATCTGGTGCGGGCATGAGAAGACCGGCGGCGAGGCCATGAAAGCCTCGCCGCCGGGACGCCGCCCGAGAGCGACGGTGGTGTCGGGCAGTGCCGACACCGGTTGCGCCTGACGGCGGGGGCGGGCATCGCTGCCCGCTCCCGCCGTGCCGGGTCAGGACGCGGCGGCTCCCCGGTCGGTGTCGGGGATCCAGGAGCCGTGGATGCCGGCGGTCACCCGGCGGGGGAGGTGGACGGTGGCGACCAGATCGAGCCCCGAGGCGTCCAGGACGAGAAGCTGCGAGGCGTCCTGCTTGAGGTCCGAGGTCACGGTCAGGAGGTAGCCGTCGTCCTCGCGGGTGGCTCCGGCGGCGGGCACGAACACGGCCTCGCTGGGCATGCGCGCGTCGCCGGCCTGGTGGATACGGCGGGCGCCGGTGGTGCGGTCGTACTTGACGATGCCGTAGCCGCCGAAGCCCTGCTCGTCGGGGAAGGAGATGGCGTACTGGTAGCGGTTCTCGGCGCCCAGGTACTCCTCGTTGAGGGTCGGGAACTCCACGGGGAGGTCGTCGATGATCTGCTCGTCGACCGTGCCGGCCGCCATGTCGATCACCCAGCGGCGGGTGTAGGAGCGGGAGCCGGGCTCGGTGCCGCGCCCGGGAGCGCCGACCCACCAGTTCCACGAGAGCCGGAAGCCCTCGCGGTCCACGGTGGGGCCCTCCAGGACGATACGGCCCTGGCCGTCCTCGTAGGCGTTGCCGACGTGCAGCAGGTTGCCGGGCTCGATGGAGAACCAGCGCACCTGCCCGGTGCCGTCCGCGCCACGCGGCATGACGCCGATACGAGCGGGCTGGGTGTCGCTCCAGCCGTAGGGGATGCCGGACTGCTCGGACGGGTCGAAGGTCACATTGCCCTCGATGAAGACCACATGGCGGCGCGTCACGGCGAAGTCGTGCTTCAGGGAGGCCGTCGCGCCCGGGATCTCGGCGCTGTGGACGATGGCGCCCTTGGCGTCGGCGACGTAGTACGTCAGGAACGGCGGGAAGGGCGACGAGCCGAAGAAGTGCAGCTCCCCGGTGACCGGGTCCTCCTTGGGGTGCGCGGTCATCGCGGTACGCAGCTTGCCGTCGAAGTCGTACGCGCCGACGGTCTCCAGCTCCGGGGTGAGCTCGAAGGGGACGTTGGCCTCGCACAGTGCGAGCAGGCGTCCGGCGTGCTCGATGACGTGGGTGCCGGCGACGCTGGCCGTCAGGTCGGGGCCGTGCTCGGTCATGTAGGGGGCGCCGTCGAGGGCCGGGGTGCGCACCCAGCGGTTGCGGTACCACTCGGCGCGCCCGTCCCGCAGGCGGATGCCGTGGACCATGCCGCTGCCCTTGAACCAGTGGGTCGGGGTGACACCGGGCTTGGGGTTGTGGCCGTTGCGGATCAGCCGGCCGTCCAGCTCGGGGGGCAGCGTGCCTTCCACGGTGAGTCCGGTGGCGGTGACCTCGTCCGCGACGGGGGTGTAGTGACCGGTCAGGTAGGGCTTCGCAGCAGTCATGGCAGTGCTCTCTTTCCGTGGATGCGGGAGGTGATGCTGTGGGTCGTGCACGTCTGGGACGCGGTGGGCAGGTGAGGTGATGCTGTGTCAGGCGCCTTGTTCCGCGCGGTTCTTGAGGTGGGCGAGCCAGTTCTCCAGGGAGTCGCGCAGCGCCTTGCCGAGGTGGTCGGCCGCGGCGTCGACCGGGGCGCCGCTCCAGGACTCCTCGGTGCGGACGGTGACGTGGTCGCCGTTCTCCTCGAACGTCCACACGTGGATGCCGGTGATGCCCTGGGCGGGACCGCCCCACACGATCCGCCGGCCGGGGACCAACTCGTCCACTGTGGAGGTGACGTCCAGACCGTGGGTCTGCCAGGTGAAGGAACTGCCGGGCGCCAGCGGGCCGTCGAGTTCGGCCTTGTCGATGTCGGTGTTCCAGGTGGGCCAGGACGCGATGTCGGTGTGCAGCTGCCACACCGTGGCGAGGGGCGCGTCGATCTCGGTGCTCAGCCGGACGATGACGGGGGCGGTCTCGTCGATGGTGGTCATGGTGGTGAGTCCTCTTTCGAAGGGTGAAGTGGTACGGCTGAGCCGTCGGTTCAGCCGGTGCGGAAGGTTCAGGCGGGCTGCGGGCCGGGGGCGGCGGAAGCCGCCGTCCGTCCGCCGGCGCAGCGGGTGAGGAACAGCGCGAGGAGAGCCGTCGCGGCCAGGACCGCCGCGCCGACGGTGAACGCGATGCGGTAGCCCGCGGTCAGGGCTTCCAGGTGGGGCTGATGGGCCGCCGCATGGGCGGTACGGGTGCCCGCGAGGGTGGCCAGGACGGCGAGACCGACCGCGCCGCCCACCTGCCGGGTGGTGTTCACCAGGCCGCCGGCCAGCCCGGCGTCCTGCTTCGGGACGCCGTCCACGGCGAGCGCGGTGAGCTGGACGAAGGCGATGCTGAGGCCCAGGCCGATCAGGATGCTCGGGCCGAGGAGGTCGGCGAGGTAGCTGCCGTGCGCGCTGATCCGGGACAGCCACAGCAGGCCCGCCGTCTCGGTGAGCAGGGCTCCGGTCACGGTCGCGGAGGGCCCGACGCGCCGGGCGATACGCGGCGCCAGGGTGGCGCCGAGCATGTTGGCGCAGGCCAGCGGGAGTTGCCCCGCCCCGGTGGCCAACGGGCTGGAGCCCAGGACCTGCTGCTGGTAGAGGGGGAGGAAGAAGAACAGGGCGATCCACACCGAACCCAGCAGCGCCATCAGCAGGTTGCCCGCGGCGACCCGCCCGGTGGTGAACAGGCGCGGCGGTATGAGCGCGTTCGGCCGGCCGCGCTCGATCAGCGCGAAGGCCGCGAGCAGTACGGCGGAGGCGCTGAGGGCGCCCAGAACCCGGGCGTCGGTCCAGCCGGAGCCCCGCGCGGTGGTCAGGCCCCAGACCAGGCAGGTCAGGGCGAGGGTGACCGTGGCCGTGCCCAGCACGTCGAACCGCTCGCCGCGTACGGCCTTCCCGTCGGCGGGTGGGGGGACGAGCGCGGCCACGGCGGCCAGCACCAGCACCGTGCCGAGCGCGACCGAGTAGAAGATCCAGGTCCAGCCCCATGCCTGGGTGAGCGCACCGCCCAGCAGGACGCCGCCCGCCCCTCCGGCGCCGGAGACGGCCCCCCACACGCCCAGTGCCTTGCCGCGCGCCGGGCCGGCGGGGAACTGGTCCATCGTCAGGGCGAGTGCGGCCGGGGCGATGGCGGCGGCGCCGAGGCCCTGGACGGTGCGGGCGGCGATCAGGACGGCCGAGGAGGTGGCCAGCCCTGCCGCCAGCGAGGACGCCGCGAACAGCGCGAGACCGGCGATCAGCACCCGGCGGCGCCCGAGCAGGTCGGCCGCGCGCCCGCCGGCCAGGAGCAGTGCCCCGAACGCCAGGCCGTAGGCGTTGACCACCCAGGTGGTGCCGGTGTCCGACAGGCCCACCCCGGAACGGATCTGCGGCAGCGCCACGTTCACGATCGACGTGGCGAGCATGACGGTGAACTGGGCCGCGGCGAGGGCCGCGAGCACGGCTCCCGGCCGGGGGGCGGCGGGCGCCCGGCCCTTGTGTATGCGTCGCAGGTTCATGCCGCAGAGCCTGTTGCCGGGCGCTGTCCACAATCCAGGTCCGGCGGGGGCGGGGACTGTCCACTGCTGTCCGCACCTGTCCACCCGGCCGCTGTCGGCGCCTCTCCGCCCGGCTGCCGTCGGCGCCCGTCCGCCCGGTCGCCGTCCGCACCTGCCCGCCCGGCCCCGTCACGGCGGGAGTCGCCCGCGGATCCCCCCGGGTTATAGTCCCCTCCAAAGATCTTTGAAAGGCCGCCCTGACCATGGCAGATCCCCGATTCAGCATCCTGTCCGAGGACTTCGCCGCCGACCCGTACCCGCACCTCGCCGGGCTGCGGGAACAGTCACCGGTGCACTACGAGCCGGCGGTCGACAGCTACTTCCTCTCCCGCCACCAGGACGTGAAGCGGGTGCTGACCGACCACGAGGCGTTCACCACCGAGACCCTCCAGGTGCGCGCGGAGCCGGTGATGCGCGGACCGGTCCTCGCGCAGATGACCGGCGCGGAGCACACCGCCAAGCGAAAGATCGTCGTCCGGGGCTTCACGGGGGAGGCGCTGCGGGACCAGGTTCGCGCCGTCGAAGCCAACGCCGCCGAGGTCGTGGCGCCGTATCTTCCCCGGGGACGGATTGACCTCGTCAACGACTTCGGCAAGCCCTTCGCCGTGCGCGTGACGCTCGATGTCCTCGGCCTCGACAAGGAGGACTGGCGGCAGGTCATGGCCTGGCTGGGCGGAGTCGGGGAATTCATCACCAGCATCGTCCTCACCCCCGAACGCCGCCGGCACTGCTTGGACTGCGCGGAGCGGTTGGAGGGCTACCTCGCCCCCGTCATCGCGCGGCGCCGCCGCCATCCCGGCGATGACCTGATATCGACGCTGTGCGCGGCCGAGTTCGACGGCATCGCCATGAGTGACCGCGATGTCACCGCGCTGGTCTTCAATGTCCTGGTCGCCGCGATCGAGCCGGCGGACAAGACCCTCGGGCTCCTCTTCAAGCACCTGATCGACCACCCCGGGCAGTTGGCGCAAGTGCGCCAGGACCCGGCGCTGCTGTCGGCCGCGATCGCCGAGACCCTGCGGTACACCCCGCCGGTCCAGCTCATTCCCCGCCAGGCGGAGAAGGAGACCGAGTTCGCCGGCACCGTCGTCCCGGCCGGTGCCACCGTCTTCTGCATGATCGGCGCGGCCAACCGCGACCCCGACGTGTTCAGCGCTCCGGACACGTTCGACATCCACCGCCCGGACCTCGGCACCGCCCGCTCGTTCGCCGCGGCCGCCCAGCACCTGGCCTTCGGCGCCGGACTCCACAGCTGCGTCGGTGCGGCCTTCGCGCGCGCCGAGATCGAGACCGTGGCCGCGCTGCTGCTCCCGCTGCTCGAACAGGTACGCTACAGCCCCGGGTTCGTCTACCGGGAAACCGGCCTGTACACCCGCGGACCCGCCTCCCTGTCGCTGGACTTCACGCCTGTCCACGAAGGCGTCGCCGGACACGGCTGACCCCCGCCCGCACCCCGCCCCGAGGACAGCGATGACTCCCACCGACATCACCCGAGCCATCAACGACCTGCTGTTCGACCCGGTCCTCGACCTCGACGAAGCCCTCGACCGGCACTTCACCCCCGACTACCGCCAGCGCACCGACGGCGTGTGGAGCGACCGGGCCGGTTTCGCCGCGCACATGACGCGGCTGCGTGAGGTGGTGCGCGGCGGGCACATCGAGGTGCACGACGAGTTCCGTGACGGCCTGCGCTACGCGGACCGCCACTCCGTCACCGTCACCCGGGACAACGGCCGTACCTCCCGCACCGAGGTGTACCTCTTCGCCCGGTTCGCCCCCGACGGCCGGTTCCAGACCGTCGAAGAGACCACCCTCCTGGTCAGCGGCCACGACGACGACCGGAACCTGGGACTCCTGAAGTGACTCAGACGGTGGGAGGGGAGTTCCGGACAACGGTGTCCGGGGCCGGAACGTGCGGAAGGGAGCCCCTGTGGTCTCCATCGGCGAGAGACTGAGCAGCGCGCGCGTACAGGCGTTCATCGGCCGGGACGAGGAGCTCGGGCGCTTCGCCGAGGCCCTGGCCGGTGACCCGCGCGCACCGTTCGCCTTCTACGTCTTCGGGCCCGGCGGCATCGGCAAGTCGACGCTGCTGCGGCGCCTGGCGGACCACGCCCGCGCGGCGGACCGGCTGCTCGTCGAACTGGACGGCCGTTTCGTCGGCAGGGATCCGGCCGACTTCGAGCGTGCGGCCCGCCCGTTCCTCGACGTGCCCGGCGCGATCCTGTTCGTGGACTCCTTCGAGCACTGCCAGTGGCTGGAGAGCTGGCTGTGGCACCACTTCCTGCCCCGCGCCGCGGACGGCGCCCTGGTCGTCCTGGGCGGGCGGCTCGCGCCGCAGCCGCAGTGGAGCGCCGATCCCGCGTGGGCCGGGCTGCTGCACGTCACCGAACTGGAGCCCTTCTCCGCGGAACAGGCCCGCGATCTGCTGGCCGCGGCCCGGATGCGGCCGGAACTGCGGGATCTGGTGCTCCGCTTCGCCGGAGGCAACCCGCTGGCCCTGTCGCTGGCAGCGGCGGCCGGCCCGACGAACTGGAGCAGGGAGGAGACCTGGGCGCCCTCGGCCGACGTGCTGCGCACCCTGCTGGTGGGGCTCATCGGAGAGGTGCCGACGGCGGCACACCGCCGCGCCCTGGAGGTGGCGGCGCAGGCGCACTCGACCTCCGAGGAACTGCTGGCCGCGGTGCTGCCCGAGGAGGACGCCCACCTGCTGTTCGGCTGGCTGCGGGAGCTGCCGTTCATGGAGTCCACGCACCAGGGGCTCCACCCGCACGACGCCGCCCGCGAGACCCTCGCCGCCGACCTGCGCTGGCGCGCGCCCAACGCCTTCGTCACGATGCGCAGGCGGCTGGCGGAGGAGTACCTGCGCCTGCTGCGCGAGGCGCCGGGGGAGCGGGTCTGGACCGTCACCGACGAACTGTTCTTCCTCTTCCGCGAGGTCGACACCCTGGCGCGGCTGCGCTCATGGTCCCGCGAGGACGAGGTGCACGACCGCGCACTGCACCCGGACGACCTTGACGTGGTGCTGCGCATGGCCGAGGAGACCGAGGGCCCGGAGTCCGCGGAGCTGGTGCGCTACTGGGCGGAGCGCCAGCCGCAGGCGTTCAGCGTCTACCGTCTGGTGAACACCGGCCGCATCGTGGCGTTCACCGCCCGGCTCGCCCTGCAGGCACCGCCCGACCCCCGGGACCTGGCCACCGATCCGGTGGTCGCGGCCGCCTGGGCGTACACCGACGCCACGGGGCCGGTGAGCCCCGGCGAGCACATCGGTGTCAGCCGCTTCTCGATCTACCCCGAGCGGTACCAGGTCCCCTCGCGCGTCATCGACCTGAGCAGTTCCCGCGCCCAGGCGGAGGCCGCCCGTGCCCGGGGCCGCGCGTTCGGCTTCGCCGTCTGGCGCGACGCCGACACCTGGGCCGAGCGCGTCAAGGGCACCCTCGCCGACACCGGCGCCCGGCCGCGGGTCGGTGCGCACACCTACGGGGTGTTCGGCGTCGACTGGCGCCACGTGCCCGTCGAGACCTGGCTGCTGAAGTTCATCTCGGCGGCCCCCGAACTGCCCGCCCCGGCCGGGCCGCCGCACGGTTCGCGCACCGCGTTCGACCAGGCCGTGCGCGAGGCCCTGTCGCACTGGCGCACCCCGGCCGCCTTCGCCGCCTGCGCCCTGCTGCGGGCCCGGCTGGTGGCCGACGCGGCCGACCCCGTCGAGGAGTTGCGCGCCCTGCTGCGTACCGCCGTCGACGACCTCGGCCGCGACCCGCGCGGAGTGCGGGCCCGCGAGGCCCTGGCGGCGAGTTACTTCTCCGGCGCGCCCACCCAGGAGGCCGCCGCCCGCCGCCTGGGCCTGCCGTACGGCACCTACCGGCGCCATCTGCGCCAGGGCCTCGACCTGCTGTGCGAGGCCCTCTGGCAGCGCGAACTGCGCGGCCCCGACGAGGAGGTGTAGCCCGGTGCGGTACGCGGCCTGAACCGCTGTGCCCGTACCGGGAGTTCGGCCGGTTCGCCCCGAACTCCCCTTCGTCGTCGGCGTCTCGTACAGCTCTCCCACCTCTCCCACCTCTCGCGCCTCATGCGGATCGTGGCGCTCGCCGTACGGTCGCACCCGGCCGTCCGGCTCGCGGAAGCTCGGCGCCGCGCACTTATTGACGCGGCATACCCACGATGATTCACTGCCTGCCTGAGAGCGCTCTCTTGCGGCTGAAGGGCCAGCCGCCGCCGCCCCGCCCCTCACGTCCAGGGAGAGTTGTGTCTGTCATTCCCACTCGCCGTACCGTGCTGCGCGGCGCCGCTGTCGCCGCAGCCGTGCCGCTGGCCGGCGGTATCGCCGCCGGATCGGCTCTCGCGTCGGCGCCCGCGTCCGCGTCCTCCTCTGACCAGCACGGAAACGATTACGGTCATGGCGCCAAGGGCCTCGGCGCGAACGTCCTGGTCTTCGACCCGTCCATGGGCGACGCCGCGATCCAGGCCAAGGTCGACGCGGTGTTCGCCACGCAGGAGTCCAACCAGTTCGGCGACGAGCGCTTCGCTCTGGCGTTCCGGCCGGGTACCTACAACGTCGACATCAACGTCGGCTTCTACACCCACGTCCTCGGCCTGGGCGCCGCCCCCGGCGACGTGGTGATCAACGGTCATGTCACGGTCGACGCGCAGTGGCTCGACGGCAACGGCACCCAGGACTTCTGGCGGGCGGTGGAGAACCTGACCATCGTGCCGCCGGACGGCCTCAACCGCTGGGCCGTCGCCCAGGCCGGCCCGATGCGCCGCGTCCACATCAAGGGCAACATCACCCTGTGGCCGAGCCCGCCCGGCAACCGCTGGTCCAGCGGCGGCTTCATGGCCGACAGCGTCGTGGACGGCTACGTCGAGTCCGGCTCGCAGCAGCAGTGGCTGTCCCGCAACGACACCTTCGGCAGCTGGACCGGCGCCAACTGGAACATGGTCTTCGTCGGCGTCCAGGGCGCACCCGCCCAGTCCTTCCCGACGCCGCCCTACACGACCGTCGACCGCACCCCGGTCGTCCGCGAGAAGCCGTTCCTGACCGTGGACCGGCACGGCGCCTACCAGGTCTTCGTACCCGCGCTGCGCCGCGACTCCACCGGCACCACCTGGGCGAACGGGCGGGCCGCGGGCCACACCCTGCCGCTGTCCCGCTTCTTCGTGGCCGCCCCCGGCGACACCGCCGCCGAGATCAACCGCGCCCTGGACCGCGGGCAGCACCTGCTGTTCACGCCCGGTATCTACAACCTGTCCTCGACGATCCGGGTCAACCGCCCCGGCACGGTCGTGCTGGGCATCGGCTACACGACGCTGCGCTCGACGCACGGCAACACGCTGATCCAGGTCGCCGACGTCAGCGGCGTCACCGTCGCCGGCGTGCTCGTCGAGGCCGCCTCGGCGCACACCCCGGTGCTGCTGCGGGTCGGCGACGGCCGCAGCCGGCGCCGCCACGACGCCGACCCCACCGCGCTCTTCGACGTCTTCGCCCGGATCGGCGGCGCCATCGCCGGTGGCGCCGGCGTCAGCCTGCAGATCGACAGCAACGACGTCTTCTGCGACCACCTGTGGCTGTGGCGCGCCGACCACGGCCTGGACAACACCGTCGGCTGGGCGGTCAACCCCGCCGACACCGGCATCCTGGTCAACGGCGACCACGTCACCACCTACGGGCTGTTCGTGGAGCACTACCAGAAGTACGAAGTGCTGTGGAACGGCGACCACGGCGCCACGTACTTCTTCCAGAACGAGCACCCCTACGACGTGCCCACCCAGACCGCCTGGGTGCACGGCTCCACCAAGGGCTACGCCGCCTACAAGGTCGCCGACGGCGTGCGCGAGCACCACGCCTGGGGTCTGGGCAGCTACTGCTTCTTCAACCTCAACGCGGACATCTACACCGATCGCGCCTACGAGGTCCCCGACACCCCCGGCGTCGTCTTCACCGACCTGATGACGGTCTGCCTCAACGGCCCCGGCGGCGGAGGCATTCTGCACTGCATCAACAACGCCGGTGACCCGGTCCAGAACGGCTTCGGCACGTTCAACATGAAGGGCTACACCAACGGCGCAGCGGCCGTCTGACCCGGTCCTTCACCCCGCAGCAACGCGCCGCGGGCGGCCCCGCACGACGAGGGCCGCCCGCGGCGCCGTTGCGCGCCCCCTCTTCTTCGGCTGGAGCGCTGAAGGCAGAAAAGGTGGGAAGTACGTCATTGCTGCCATGACCGGGCGCTGCCAGGCTGAGCCGCATGAGGCCCACCAGTGTGATCATCGTCCTGTACGAGGGTGTGCAGAGCCTTGACGTGACCGGCCCTCTGGAAGTGTTCGCCGGGGCCGGTGGCGCCGCTGGGCAGCCGCAGGCGTACCGGATCACGACCGCCGCTCCCGGCGGCGGGCCGGTGCGCACGTCCAGCGGGCTGCGGCTGCTCGCCGACGAGGACCTCGACCGTGCCGCCCCCGCCCACACACTGCTGGTGCCCGGCGGTACGGGCACGGCCGACCCCGACCCGGCGGTGGTCCGCAGGATCGGTCAACTCGCCGCCGGGGCCGAGCGCGTGGTGTCGGTGTGCACGGGGGCGTTCCTGCTCGCCGAGGCCGGGCTGCTGTCCGGACGGCGCGCCACCACGCACTGGGCGTACTGCGACACCCTCGCGCGGCGCTTCCCCGACATCGACGTCGATCCCGAACCGATCTACGTCAGGGACGGCCACATCGCCAGCTCGGCCGGCGTCACCGCGGGCATCGACCTCGCCCTGGCCCTGGTCGAGGAGGACCTCGGCCGGGACGCCGCCCTGCAGGTGGCGAGGCACCTGGTGGTGTTCCTGCGCAGGCCGGGCAACCAGGCGCAGTTCAGCACCCAGCTCGCCGCGCAGCTCGCCGACCGGCAGCCGCTGCGCGAAATCCAGCGCTGGATCGCCGAACACCCCGAGGGCGACCTGTCCGTGGACACCCTCGCCGACCGCTGCGCGCTGTCGCCCCGGCACTTCGCCCGCGCCTTCGCCGCCGAGGTCGGGGTGACGCCGGGGCGATACGTCGACTCGGTCCGGCTGGAGGCGGCCCGCCGGCGGCTGGAGGAGACCGAGGACGGCATCGAGGAGATCGCCCGGTCCTGCGGCTACGGCCTCCCGGAGTCGATGCGACGCGCCTTCGTCCGCGCCCTTTCCGTACCGCCGACCGAATACCGCCGCCGCTTTCGCGGCTACGACACCGGAGGAAACTGATGCAGATCGCCATCCTGCTGTACGACGGCTTCACCGCGCTCGACGCCGTCGGCCCCTACGAGATCCTCTCCCGTATTCCCGGCGCCGAGGTGGTGTTCACCGCCGCCCGGCCCGGGCCGGTCCGCACCGACATGACCAGCCTCGCCCTCACCGCCGACGCCGCGCTCGGCGAGGTCACCGCACCCGACCTCCTCCTCGTCCCCGGCGGCCCGGGCACCGCGGACGTCCTCGCGGACCGGTCCACCCTCGACTGGATCCGCCGCGTCGACGAGACCACCACCTGGACCACCTCGGTCTGCTCCGGCTCCCTGCTGCTGGCCGCCGCCGGCCTGCTCACCGGCCGCCGCGCCACCTCGCACTGGATCTGCCTCGACGACCTCCCCGCCCTCGGCGCAGTCCCCACCCCGGAACGCGTCGTCCTCGACGGCAAGTACGCCACCGCCGCCGGCGTCTCGGCCGGCATCGACCTCGCCCTCCACCTCACCGGCCGCCTCGCGGGCGACGAGACCGCCGAGGCCATCCAGCTCGTGGTCGAGTACGACCCCCAACCCCCCTACTCCACCGGCTCCGTCACCACCGCCCCCGCCCCTCTCGTCACCGCCCTGCGCGCCAGCAACCTCATCGTCGGCGCCGCCGCCTGAGCCGCTCAGCCGATGAGGCGGTAGAGGGCGACGAGGCTGCGGCTGCGGAGGACTCCGGGTTCCTTGCGGATGCGTTCGATGACGGTTTCCAGGTGGGGCATGTCGGTGACGAGGACGTGGACCAGGGCGTCGGAGTCGCCGGTGACGGTCCAGGCGCCGATCACCTCGGGGAACTGGCGCAGGGAGGAGAGGATCTCCTCGGGGGGTGTGCGCTCCCGGCAGTAGACCTCGACGAAGGCTTCGGTGCCCCAGCCG
Source organism: Streptomyces sp. NPDC051976 (assembly GCF_040680795.1). Classification (NCBI taxonomy): domain Bacteria; kingdom Bacillati; phylum Actinomycetota; class Actinomycetes; order Kitasatosporales; family Streptomycetaceae; genus Streptomyces; species Streptomyces sp. NPDC051976. Next base: position 27,272 of record NZ_JBFAXL010000003.1, on the reverse strand, counting down.
AGGAGGGCGGGGTCGAGGACGACGGTGAAGCCGCGGACGACGCCGCGGGCCCGGAGGCGGTCGATGCGGCGCTTGACCGCGCTGGCGGAGAGATTGACCTCGGCGCCGATCTGGGCCAGCGGCGCACGGGCGTCCTCGCCGAGCCGGCGCAGGAGGAGGAGGTCGGTGGCGTCGAGGCCCGCGAGGGGAGTCGGTGTGAGAGTGAGGCCGGCGGTCGCCTGGCGGCGCTGTCCGGTCAGCGTGTCCGACGGCGGTGCGTCGCTGGCTACTTGGTCCCTCAGCACGTGGTCGGCTCCTTGGTGGGCGGTTCGCCGCCTCGCGGACGGGACACGGCTCCGGGCCGTGCGGCATGCGGCGTGATCGTCGGCCCCCGGGTGGGAGCGGCTGCCCGCCTGTTGGCGTCGGCAGCGAGGCCCGTGAAGGTGGAGAGGAGGGTGGGGGTGCGCCCGGGGGTCTCCCGGCGGGTGGCCCCCACGGGAGCCCAGAGGCGACAGTAGGAGCGATGCGCCGGATCGGCACTGGCCGCAGGAACCAGTGCGGTGGGCCGGATTGTGCACCCTGTCCAGTTGACGTCTCGGCAGGTGAGACAACGCGCGCCGCGGACAGCGCCGTCAAGGTACGCCCGCGTCAGACCGTGGCCGTCAGGTCCTGGACGGTGGCGGAGGCATGACCGGCGGCGGAGTCCGTGCGGCTGCGGTGGGGAGCGAGTACCGCGACCTCGGAGCCGAAGCCGACCACCAGCTCGCCGCCTGGTGCGAAGGCGACGGCACGGACCAGTTCGGGGAAGACCAGGTCGGGACAGAGCCTGCGGCCGGTGGCCAGGTCGCGCAGGCACACCGCCTTGTCGTCCCCGCCGCTGGTGGCCAGCACCGCCCGCCCGTCGACGGTTCCGGCGGCCGCCACGCGCGTTCCGCGGCGCTGGTCGGGGAGTGTCGCCCCGACCTGGTCATGGGTGGTCAGGTCCCACACCCGTACCGTGCCGTCGTCGCTGCTGGTGACGGCGACGGGACGGCCCCGGACCTCCGCGGCGGCCACGGCCATCACCCAGCCGCCGTGGTGGGTGAGCGGCGCTCCGGTGCGCTCACCGGTGGCCAGGTCCCAGACCGTTCCCTCGTCGCCCGCGGTGACCACGACGGTGCGCCCGCGGACGACGGCGACAGCCAGTGCCATGACCCAGCCGCGGTGGTCGCTGAGCGGTCCCTCGATCTGCCGTCGAGCCGTCAGATCCCAGACCCGTACGCTGCCGTCGTCGCCGCTGACGACCGCGAGGGCGTGGCCCCGTACCTCCGATACGGCCACGGCCCGGCCGGGGCAGGTGCTGATGTGCTCGCCGTGGCCGGTGAGCAGGTCCCACAGGCGCAGTCCGTCGCCGCCGACGGTCACGGCGACCTCGCGGCGATCCACGGTCGCCGTCGCCACGGCCGCCACCGGGCCGGTGTGCCCGGTCAGCGCGGGCCCGGCGGGCTTGCCGGTCGCCAGGTCCCAGCGTCGTACGGTGCCGTCGTCGCCCGCGGTGACGGCCACATCGCGACCCTGGAGCGGTGCGACCGCGATCGCCCGCACGTGTCCGGTGTGGCCGGTGAGAGGTGTCCCGGGGACGCGAGCGAGGTCCCAGACCCGCACCATGTCGTCGCAGCTGCTGGCGACGGCGACGGGGAGCCCGTCCACCACGGCGGTGTCCACGGCCATGATCCCCTCGGCGTGCCCGGTCAGCGGCTGCCCGAGCTGCTCGCCGGTCGCCAGGTCCCACGACCTGACGGTGCCGTCCTGGCCGCCGGTGACCGCGACGACCCGGCCCTGCACCTGTGTGGTCGCCACCGCCCACACCGGGCCGGTGTGGGCGGTCAGGGGCAGCCCGACCGGTTTGCCGGCGGCCAGATCCCACACCCGTACGCTGCCGTCCCTGCCTCCGGTGACGGCGACGACCCTGCCGCTGAGCACGGTCGTCGCGACCGCCCCCACCGCGCCGGTGTGTCCGATCAGCAGCTGCCGCCCGACCCGCTGCCCGGTGGCGAGGTCCCAGAACCTGACCGCCCCGCGGCAGGTGCCGGCGACCACCAGCGTGCGCCCGCCGACGTCCGCCGTCGCCACCGCGGTCACCGCGGTCGTCCGGCCGGTGAAGGAGTAGCCCAGGGACCGGCCGGTGAGCAGGTCCCATGCCTGCATGCCCATCTCGTCGCTGGCGGTCACCGCGACCATGCGGCTGCGCACCACCGCCGTGGTGATCGCGAGCACCGGTCCGGCGGGCGGATCCCCGAGCACCTCACCGGTGGCCAGGTCCCACACGCGCACCGTCCGGTCCCAGCCGCTGCAGACCGCGACCGTCCGCCCGTCGGCCGTCGCCGTGGCGACCGCCCGCACCCCTGTGTGACGTCCGGGCAGGCGCGGTCCGACCCGTCTGCCGGTGGCCAGGTCCCACACCCGCACCATGCCCTCGCTGCTGCCGGTCACCGCGACGGGCACGCCGTCCACCACCGCCGTCGCCACCGCTCCACCGGGGTGGCCGGTCAGGGAGCGCAGGCGCTGGCCCTCGAGGCGGGCACCCGCGGCCCACCGGACCTCCCACGCCGCCGCGTCCCCGCCGCGGCCCGCACTGGACGCGTCGATACGGTTCACCAGGGCGCGGTGCCCCCAGCGCAGCGCTTCGAGCCGGAGCAGCCAGCGGCGGTGGTCACCGCCGGCCGCGCGATGCCCGCTCAGCGACCGCCAGTACACCCAGGCGGACAGCCTGGCGTCCCCACCCGAGGCCGCCGAGAGCAGCGGCGCGACCACGCCCGGGTCGGCCCACACCAGGAATTCCGCATCCGTCAGCAGGTCGTCGGTCCGGCCCGCCCGGACGGTGGCCTCCACTCGTGTGGTCATCCCGGCCAACGGGGTCTCGGCCCAGCGGACTTCCGCGTTCTGATTCACCACAGCACCTCCCGGAGGTGTGATCGCAGTCGGCTCGTCATGTCGTGCGCGCGAGTCGCGAATGCGTCAGGGGGAGAGCGGCGAGAGCGGGGAGAGTACCGCCCTGAGCTGGTCCAGGGCCCAGTCCAGGTCGTCCTTGGTGATGACCAGGGGAGGTGCGAGCCGGAGGGTGGAGCCATGGGTGTCCTTGACCAGGACGCCGCGCTCCAGCAGCCGCTCGGCGATCCGCCTGCCGGTGCCGTGTTCCGGGGCGATGTCCACCCCGGCCCACAGACCGCGACCGCGTACCTGGGTGACGGCGCCGCCACCGGCCAGAAGAGCCAGCTCGGCGTGCAGGTGGTCACCGAGTTCGGTCGCCCGGTGCTGGTACTCGCCGCTGCGGAGCATCGCGATGACCTCCAGCGCCACGGCGCAGGCCAGGGGGTTCCCGCCGAAGGTGGACCCGTGCTCGCCGGGCCGGAAGACGCCGAGGATCTCGCGGGAGGACACCACGGCGGAGACCGGTACGACGCCGCCGCCCAGCGCCTTGCCGAGCACGTACATGTCGGGGACGACGCCCTCGTGCTCGCACGCGAAGGTCCGGCCCGTACGGCCGAGCCCGGACTGGATCTCGTCGGCGATGAAGAGCACGCCGCGCTCGGCGGTGAGCCGCCGTACGCCCGCCAGATAGCCCGGGGGCGGGACGAGGACTCCGGCCTCGCCCTGGATGGGCTCCATCAGGACGGCCACCGTGCGGTCGTCCACGGCCGCCTCCAGTGCGGGGAGATCGCCGTACGGCACGACCTCGAAGCCCGGGGTGTACGGGCCGAAGTCCGCCCGGGCGTCCGCGTCCGTCGAGAAGCTGACGATCGTCGTCGTACGGCCGTGGAAGTTGTTCGCCGCCACGATGATCTTCGCCTGGCCGTCCGGCACGCCCTTGACCCGGTAGCCCCACTTGCGGGCCGTCTTCACCGCCGTCTCCACGGCCTCCGCGCCGGTGTTCATCGGCAGCACCATCTCCATGCCGCACAGCTCCGCCAGCTCCGCGCAGAACCGCGCGAAGCGGTCGTGGTGGAAGGCCCGCGAGGTGAGCGTCACCCGGTCGAGCTGGGCCTTCGCGGCGGCGACGAGCCGGGCATTGCGGTGGCCGAAGTTGAGGGCGGAGTAGCCGGCGAGCATGTCGAGGTAGCGGCGCCCCTCGACATCCGTCACCCACGCACCCTCGGCCGACGCGACAACGACAGGCAGGGGGTGGTAGTTGTGCGCGCTGCGCGCCTCGGCGGCGGCGATGTGCTCGGCGGCGGTCGACACGTGAATGCTCAACTCTCTTTCGGGACGGAGGGATTCGACGCGGTCGCGGGCGGCGCCGGAGCCTGGAAGGGCAGAGGCGAGGGGTAGGGGCGCGTCACGCCCCGGCCGCCATGCACGCGGTCCGCACCGAACCCCCGACGCCTGCGGGGGCTCGTGTGCGGACAGCTCGACGATATGCCGCGGAGCCGGACGTTTACGACGTACGGACGTTGCGCGTCATGAGCGATCCGTTGCGCGTCGCGAGGGTTTCGCGCGGGTATTTTGCGCGCCTGGGAAGCGCGGGCGGGCGACCTACGGTCCCTGCGTCCAACTGAGCCGCAGCACGGATGTGTCGGAGAGCGAGGCCCGCGCGGCGGCCAGCAGGTGGTCGCGGACGAGCGTCACGTGCGGGTTGGCGGGGTTGCCGGGGCGCTGGACGAGGAAGGCGGTGTTGATCGGCGGGTCCTCCGGCTGGTGGAGCAACCGCAGTGCGCCGGAGGCGAGTTCGGCGCGGCACAGGTAGCTGGGCAGGACGCTCCAGCCGGCCCCGGCGGTGACGGCGGCAAGGATGCCGCGCAGGTCGGGGACGGTGACGGCGGCCTGCGCGTGCAGGCGGCGCTGGAAGACGTGGCGCCAGTAGCGGCGGGCGATGGGGAGGTCCTCGGCGTACACGATCAGCGGGAGGCTCTCCAGGGCGGTGGGCAGCTCCCGCCCGCTGAGCTGTTCGGCGAAGGCGGGGGCGGCGACCAGGACGAACTCCTCGTCGGCGAGGAGTTCGGCGTGCAGCGTACGGCCGGGCGGACGGCGGGTGGCGATCACCAAGTCGTGGCGTCCGGCCCGTAGTTCGTCCAGCAGCGGTTCGGTGAGCCCCACGGCCAGCCGCAGCCGTACGCCCTGACCGATCAGCGGGGCCAGCACCCTGAGGCCGACCTCGCTCAGGAACTCCGTGGGCCCGGCCAGATGCACCGGCGCCGCGGTGCCGCCCGGCCCCTCGCCGGTGATCTCGGCCATCTGGTCGAGCGGAGCCGACAGCCGCGCGGCGAGCGTGTCCGCGTAGGGGAGCGGGGAGACGCCGCGGGCCCGGCGCTCGAACAGCTCCCGGCCCAGGCGGTTCTCCAGTGCCCGGATCTGAGCGGTGACGGTCGACTGCGACAGGCCGAGCCTGCGAGCCGCGGCCGTGAAGGAGCCCAGGCGGTGCACCATGAGGAAGGTACGCAGGAGGTTCAGGTCCAGCGGTCCGGAGCCATGCGTCTCCTGATTGCTCACGCTTCGAGCGTACGGCATCCGGGGGTCATCTACCGTCGCTGGGCTGGTCAGCGGAGGTATCGACATGCCGATACCAGGCAGCGGTGTTTCCATTGGTCGTGATACTTCAGCACCTTTACATTTGAGGACGAAGACCATCCGGCGCCCGGCGCCGGAGTGTGAACCCGTGACGAGGAGACCCTCATGTCGAAGATCCTTTTTGTGATGACCGGCGCGGACCACTGGACGCTGGCGGACGGCTCCAAGCACCCGACCGGCTTCTGGGCCGAGGAGGCTGTCGCCCCGTACCAGGTGTTCACCGCGGCGGGCCACGAGATCGTCGTGGCCACGCCGGGCGGCGTCGTACCGCCGCTGGACGAGGGCAGCCTGGCGCCGCAGTTCAACGGCGGCGAGGAAGGTGCCCGGAAGATCGCGGACGTGCTGGCGTCGATGAGCGAGCTCCAGAGCCCCCTCAAGCTGGAGGACGTCGACCTCGACGACTACGCCGCCGTCTACTACCCCGGCGGCCACGGCCCGATGGAGGATCTGGCCGTCAACGCCGACTCCGGCAAGCTGCTCACCGCGGCGCTCACGTCGGGCAAGCCGCTGGGCGTGGTCTGCCACGCCCCGGCCGCCCTGCTCGCCGCCGTAGCCGAGGACGGCACCAACTCCTTCGCCGGGTACAAGGTGGCCGCCTTCACCAACGCCGAGGAGATCCAGGGCGGCCTGTCCGACAAGGCGAAGTGGCTGCTCCAGGACCGTCTGACCGAGGCGGGCGTCCAGGTCCAGGTGGGCGAGCCCTGGGTCCCGAACATCGTCGTCGACCGCAACCTGGTGACCGGCCAGAACCCGTCCTCCTCCGCCCCCCTGGCGGCGGAGCTGCTGAACAAGCTGGCCTGACACCCCGCACCCCCGGCCGCCCGGGGCCGGAAGCGGCACGGCCGCCGCCTTCCGGCCCTACCCGCGGTGGGTGAGCGGCGCAGGAGCGTTGCCGGCTCAAGGGCGCGCTCGACGGAGAGCAGATAGGCGGTCGGTGACTCCCCGGTTCCTTACGCGGATGATCTTCTCGACGGGCACATCGGCGAGGTCGTTCGGGGTGACGATGCGGAGCGCCAGCAGCCCTACCGCGTGGGTGTCGTCGGCTGCCGGTGCGGCGTCGGAGGGTCGTCCGGCTCGTCTCACCCCCTCTGCCTCTGGGCGGGCGTAGATCCAGGCAGCGAAGCCGGAGGCCAGGCCACCCGCGTCAGCGTGCGGGCTGCGCGGGCGGCCCGGTGCTGCCGCGTACCACCAGCTCGGGCTGGAGGAGCTGGACCGGGCCGGCGGTGGTGCCCTGCTGGGCGATGGTGCGCAGCAGGGCCTCGGTCGCCTGGCGTGCCATCCGCCGCCGGGGAACGGAGACGGTGGTGAGGGGCGGGTGCAGCAGCCGGGACTCGGGGTTGTCGTCGTGGCCCACGACCGACAGGTCGTGGGGGACGGAGCGGCCGGCCTCGTGGGCCGCTTGCAGGACGCCGGGGACCAGCGCGTCGTAGGCGGCGAAGACCGCGGTGATACGGGGGTCGGCCGCCAGCGCGGCGCTTGCCGCGGCGAAACCACCGGCGACGTCGGGCTGGGGGGTGAAGTGCACGGCGGTGTCGGGGACGGTGAGGCCGTCGTCGGCGAAGGCGCGCCGGAAACCCTGGACGCGGAGAGCCTGGGCGGGGCTGGCCAGGACCGCCACGCGCCGGTGCCCGAGCCCCCGAAGGTGGCGGCCGGCGAGGTAGCCGCTGTGCTCGAAGTCGATGGTGACGACCGGGAAGCGATCCGGTACCTCGGTCTCCCAGGCGCAGAGCACCACCGGGAAACGGACGTCCGCCGGTTCCGGCAGATGGCAGGTCAGGTCCCGGTCGCCCGCGATCAGCAGGCCGTCCACCGAGCGGCTGGTCAGGCCGGCCAGATGGCGTCGGGCGCGCTCGCCGTCGAAGCGGGTCGTGCACAGCAGGAGGTGGTGGCCGTGCTCCTCGAGGACGTCCTCGACCGCCTCGACGATGTCGGCGTAGAAGGTCGCGCCGACCGTGGGGACGAACAGGCCGACGGTCCGGGTCCTGCCGGTCGCCAGTGAACGGGCCACCAGATTGGGGGTGTAACCGAGTTCGGTGATCGCGGCGTTCACCCGGGCCGCCGTCGCGGCGCCCACGCCGGGCCGGCCGGCGACCACGTTGGAGACGGTCTGCTTCGTGACCCCGGCCCGCTCGGCCACGTCCTTCATCGTCACCACGTCGACCACCTCCCGTAGCCAGGCCAACGGTGCCGACCCTACCCAGGCGCGGACGACATCCGTCAAGTGCTCAGTTTGCTCGTTCTGTTCGACGAGTATGACTGGACCCGATCGAATGGACACTGCTGCGCGCAGAATATTGCATCCGAGGGTTGCTTTACCGGTCAAGTGAGCCTAGCGTCTCCACTCGCCACCGCACCTTCCCCCCGCTGACGCGCCGCCCGGGACGCGGCCGGGCTTCATCCGGCCGCGCGGGCGTCCGTGGAAGGCGCCGGTTGGCAGAGGAGTCGCCGCGTGACGGCGCGGCACGTGACACGAAGGAGTACCTGTGCCAGTGCAGCGAAGAAGGTTCGTCGGAGCGGTCGTCGCCATGGCTCTGGCCGTGGCCGGCGGTGGCACCCTGGCGACCGTGCCCGCGTCGGCGGCCCCGCCCGACGCCACCTACACCGTGACCATCGGCGCGAAGGGTGCCTGGACGCACCCGACCGACACCCCGGCCGCTTCCTTCATCGACAAGGACGGCACCTACTACTACCAGCAGGCCGCCGCTCTGTACGGCGCCACCGACCCACGGACCTGGGACTTCTCCTCCGGGTCCGACTTCGACACCGCCACGTTCTCCACCGCGATCAGCGACGCGGTGAACCCCGCCAACAGCAGCGACAGGAACAACGACACCACCTGGCGGTGCGACAACAGCCCCACCGGCCGGGAGGCCACCGCCGCGCCCGCCGGCTCCGGCTACTCGCAGAAGAACTTCTGCGACCTGATGGGCGTATGGGTCGACCCCGACACGGGCGACTGGTACGGCCTGGTGCACAACGAGTTCACCCCGCAGCCCTTCGGCGACGGCATGCACTACGACGCGATCGACTACACGGTCTCCACCGACCAGGGCCGCACCTGGACGATCAAGGACCACGTCCTCACCTCGCCGTACAGCACCGAGCGGGGCGACACGGCCGCCTTCCCGAACCAGACGTACTACTACGGCGACGGCGATCCGCGGCTGTTCGTCGACATCGCCTCGGGCTACTTCTACGTCTACTACAACTCCCGGGTGCTCCCCAAGGGCGGGTCGAGCGGCTCCTGGGTCTCGCAGGCGCATGTGGCCCGCGCGCCCCTCTCCGGCAAGATGGCGCCCAGCTCCTGGCGGAAGTGGTACGACGGCTCCTGGTCGCAGCCCGGCGTGGGCGGCAGGGAGAGCAACATGGTGCCGGTCGACTCCCCCGGTGGCACCGGTTACACCCCGGTCGCGAAGGAGTACGACCCGGCCAACACCGGCACCACGGACCAGCAGGTCGCCGCCGGTACGCTGCCCCCGAAGTCGGACCTGCTGACGATGAACATCGCCTACGACGCCCAACTGGGCCTGTACATCGGCGAGCCGGAGGTCCAGGACCAGGACGCGGGGGCGCCGCAGCGGTTCTACGTCACCGACAACCTGGCCACGCAGAAGTGGTACCTGGCCGGTGACTCCGGCAGCTACACCTCCGGGTCCTGGTACCGCTGGTTCCTCGACCCCGCCAACCGTACGAACTCCATGATCGTCGGCAAGACCTTCCGCTCCTACTGCTCCTTCGCCTGCTCCAACGGTTCCGACGGCGAGTACGTCCCCGTCACGATCGGCTCCTCCGCGCCCGCCGTGCCGGTCGACACCACCCGGGCCTACCGCGTCGCCGGTGGAGACGGCCGGGTCCTCGCCCAGGTCGCGGCCAGCTCCGCCACCACCTCCCTTGCCACCCCCACCGGATCTCCCCTGGAATCCTGGGTCTTCACCAGCGACGGCGACGGCTCCTACACGATCGGCAACAGCTCCACCGGCCAGCTGCTCGGCGTCGACTCCACTGCGGCGGCGGGCCGCGCCTGGGGTGCGAAGCCGACCGCGGCCGCCGCCCCGGCGGGCGGACCGACCGTCGGCCAGCAGTGGTGGATCATCGCGGACAAGTCCAGCACCACGGGCGCTTCCACGGGGACCTACCACCTCGTCAACCGCTACAGCGGCCTGGTGATCGGGCTGTCCGCCGACTCCACCCGGTCGGCCGAGACCACCCCGGCCCGCACCTGGAGCAACACCACCGGCAACGCGGTGGGCGGATCACGCGCCGCCGGCGAGCAGGAGCTGACCCTCACCGCCACCGGGCCGGTCCGCGCCCGCGACCTGGCGCTGAACAGGCCGACGACCGCGTCCACCCTGCAGTCCGGCGCCTACCCCGCGAACCTGGCCACCGACGGCGACCCCGCCACCCGCTGGTCGAGCGCCTTCGCCGACCCGCAGTGGCTCCAGGTCGACCTCGGCGCCACCCACTCCATCAGCGAGGTCAAACTGACCTGGGAAGCCGCCTACGGCAGGGCGTACCAGATCCAGACCTCGAAGAACGGCACGACCTGGACCACCGTCCACTCCACCACCACGGGCGACGGCGGCACCGACGACCTCACCGGCCTGTCCGGATCGGGCCGCTACATCAGGATGTACGGCTCAGCCCGCGGCAGCGGCTACGGGTACTCCCTGTGGTCCTTCGAGGTCTATGGGAAGTGACGAGGTGCGCCCGCCCCGGAGGATCGGTTCTCCGGGGCGGACGCGCGGGGTGCGGGCCTAGGGCGTGTCAGGACACGCCCTAGGCTCGGTGTTCATGGACGAGGTGTTGCGGCAGGCGATGGAGCCGGTTCTGCGCGATCTTCGGGGGGCGGGGGTCGCCCCGCCGCGGGTCGAGGACGACGACTGGACGGATGACGCCGACTGCGCGTCGGCGATGCTGTGGAGTCCTGACGGCAGCGGCAGGGGAGTGTACGTATCGCGTCCGGTACCCGAGTGCGAGCGGGTCGCGGCGGTGGCGGACCAGGTGCAGGAGTGGGTGATCGAGGAGTTGTGGGGCCAGGCGCCGACCAACTGGCCGCCGTGTCCTCGGCATCCGGACCACCATCCGCTGCGGGCGGTCCCGCGCGAGGGTGCGGCGGTGTGGGAGTGCCCGGCCGACGAGACGCTCATCTCCCCGATCGGGGCGCTCTGAAGGAGGCGGCGCACGCCGAATGCGACGCGCCGGGCGGAGATCCCTCACTCGCCGCGGCATTGGCGCCAAGGTGATCGTCAGTCTCCCTGTGTGACCGTCGATCATAGGAGCGTCGCCGTGACAGCGACCGACACTGCGGGTACGGCTGAATTCGATGCGCGGCGCCGTCCGGGGCGCCGGCCGGGTGGCCGACTGATGGTTTCGTGGGCCAGCACAACTGATCATAAGACGATCGGATCGCTGTATCTGATTACCTCGTTCGCCTTCTTCCTCCTCGCCGGAGTCATGGCGCTGCTGATGAGGGCGGAACTGGCGCGGCCCGGCAACCAGTTCGTGTCGAACGAGCAGTACAACCAGGCGTTCACCATGCACGGCACGCTGATGCTGCTGATGTTCGCGACACCGCTCTTCGCGGGGTTCACGAACTGGATCATGCCGTTGCAGATCGGCGCGCCGGATGTGGCGTTCCCGCGGCTGAACGCATTGGCCTACTGGTTCTATCTGTTCGGCTCGCTGATCGTGGTCTGCGGCTTCCTCACCCCTGACGGCGCGGCCGACTTCGGCTGGTTCGCGTACGCGCCGCTCAACGACGCGGTCCGCTCGCCGGGCATCGGCGCCGACATGTGGATGATGGGTCTGGCGCTGTCCGGCTTCGGCACCATCCTCGGCGCCGTCAACTTCATCACCACGATCGTCTGCATGCGCGCCCCCGGCCTGACGATGTTCCGCATGTCGATCTTCTGCTGGAACGTGCTGCTCACCGCGGTCCTGGTGATCATCGCCTTTCCCGTGCTCGCCGCGGCGCTGCTGTGCCTGGAGGCCGACCGGAAGTTCGGGGCGCATGTCTTCGACGCCGCGAACGGCGGGGCGTTGCTGTGGCAGCACCTGTTCTGGTTCTTCGGCCATCCGGAGGTGTACATCATCGCGTTGCCGTTTTTCGGCATCATCTCCGAGATCATCCCGGTCTTCGCGCGGAAGCCGATTTTCGGCTACCTCGGCCTGGTCGGCGCGACGATCGCGATCGCCGGCCTGTCGGTGACGGTCTGGGCGCACCACATGTTCGTCACGGGAGCCGTACTCCTGCCGTTCTTCTCGTTCATGACGTTCCTCATCGCGGTACCGACCGGTGTGAAGTTCTTCAACTGGATCGGCACGATGTGGTGGGGCTCGCTGAGTTTCGAGACGCCGATGCTGTGGTCGATCGGCTTCCTGGTCACCTTTCTCTTCGGCGGCCTGACCGGTGTCATCCTGGCGGCCCCGCCGCTGGACTTCCATGTGTCGGACTCGTACTTCGTGGTCGCGCACTTCCATTACGTCGTCTTCGGCACCGTGGTGTTCGCGATGTTCGCGGGCTTCCATTTCTGGTGGCCCAAGTTGACCGGCAAGATGCTCGACGAGCGGCTCGGCAAAATCACCTTCTGGACGCTGTTCATCGGCTTCCACACCACCTTCCTCGTCCAGCACTGGCTGGGCGCCGAGGGCATGCCGCGCCGCTACGCCGACTATCTCGCGGCGGACGGGTTCACCACGCTCAACACCATCTCCACCATCGGGTCGTTCCTGCTCGGCCTGTCGGTCCTGCCCTTCCTCTACAACGTGTGGAGGACCGCGCAGTACGGCGAGAAGGTCGAGGTCGACGACCCGTGGGGCTACGGCCGTTCGCTGGAGTGGGCGACCTCGTGCCCGCCGCCCCGCCACAACTTCCGCAGCCTGCCCCGTATCCGCTCCGAGTGCCCGGCCTTCGACCTCCACCACCCCGAGATCGTCATGACGGAGCCGGGGGCGCTCCAGGACCGCACCGCGGCCCAGCCCCTCGGCCGCGGCGAGCCCGGGGGCCGGTGAGCGGACGGCCCGGGGCGGGGGAGTGCGGAGGTGTCGCTGACGCGTGCATGCCTAGAGCGTGATCATCGCGGCACGACATGTTCAGCTTCGATTCACATGATCAACGCTTCTGCCCTCAATCCTCGCGATCATGAAATCCCGGAAGACCCTGAGACTGACCCTGCCCATGATGTTCGCCGCCCTCATGCTCACCGTGGCGGGCTCGATGACCACCGCGTCCGCGGCGACCGACTGGGTGTACAAGAACGCCTACGAGGGCAACTGCCTCACCGCCTCCACCACGACCAGCAACGTCTGGTCGGGCCCCTGCGACGAGTCGCCCGGCACCTACTGGAACTGGGGCAGCTCCTACACCGCCTACCCCAGCGGGATCACCTACCGCCAGCTCAAGAGCGCGGCCACCGGCAAGTGCCTCACCACGGACGACAAGACCGACACCAACGCCGTGTGGCAGAGCAGCTGCGACAGCGGCCTCAACTCCGGGCAGCTGTGGAACGGCGACTACAGCGAACTCTCCACCTACAGCGGCGAGAACGACTTGCGCACCTCGGCCAACGGCGACGCCGTCTACTCCACCCCCTGGGGCCAGTCCGGCATCGAGACCGCACGTTGGACCTGGAACGGCACCCACTACTGACACGCGGCGCTTCGCCGGTCCTCAGTCCGCAGGAGTGGCGAGCCGGGCTCGCCACTCCTGCAGGTGTCGTCTCCTTCATCCCGCCCCCTGCTCGCGTCCCGCCCAGCCCGCGCGCGTCCCTCTCTTCTACGGCAGTTGGCGCCGTCGGGGAACCCGAGGCGGTCGGCTTGGCCGGAAGGGAAGCCCGCTCCCTTCCCCGGGTGGCCGTCGCCGGGGTCGCGCGGCGGTCCGAGGCCGTGGGGAAGCGTTAAGAACGCGTATGAATTCGTCGGCGGGCCGGCCGTTCGGCGCCGCGCTGCCGCACGCTTGCTCGGGCCGGAGACCGCAGCGTTGCGGGACACCGGGCAGATCGAGCAGGGGCGGGTCGGGTTCCGGCGGGGGAATGCGTCCGTACTTCTCCCTGATTCGTATGAATAGTCTGTTCTTGTTGCAATCGAGCGCCTCGGCGCGAGCGGCACTCGCCGCAAGAGACGGGAGCAGATGACCCATGGCAGCCGCTTCGGAAACGCGGTCCGCGCACGAGGAGCCACCGGGGCGGGTGCGCGCGTGGTTGCTGGAGGGGCTGTCCGACATGGCCCGGCACCAGCAGGGCCCGGAGACCGACGTCCGGCCGCCGGACGCCTCGGCCACCGCGCCTGAACCGCCCCACCACGGACAGCGGTGGTGGCGCGTGATGTGCCTCACCGGTGTCGACTACTTCTCCACCCTGGGCTACCAGCCCGGCATCGCCGCCCTGGCCGCCGGCCTGCTCTCTCCGATCGCCACCATCGTCCTGGTCATCGTCACCCTGGCCGGCGCCCTGCCCGTCTACCGCAGGGTCGCCAAGGAAAGCCCCCACGGCGAAGGCTCCATCGCCATGCTGGAACGCCTGCTGTCGTTCTGGAAGGGCAAACTGTTCGTCCTGGCCCTCCTGGGCTTCGCGGCGACGGACTTCCTGATCACCATCACCCTCTCCGCCGCCGACGCCTCGACCCACCTGGTCGAGAACCCCCACTTCAACAGCACCCTGCACGGCCACCAGATGATCATCACCCTGGCCCTGGTCGCTCTGCTGGGCGCGGTGTTCCTCAAGGGGTTCCTGGAGGCGATCGGTGTCGCCACGGTCCTGGTCGCGGTCTATCTGGTACTGAACGTGGTCGTGGTGGCCACCGGCCTCTACCACGTCCTGGCCGCCCCCCACCTGGTGACCGACTGGACCAGCGGTCTGACCGCCGAGCGCGGCAACATCTTCGTCATGATCGGCGTGTCCCTGGTCATCTTCCCCAAGCTCGCGCTGGGCCTGTCCGGCTTCGAGACCGGCGTCGCCGTCATGCCCCACGTCCAGGGCGACCCCGACGACACCGAGCAGCGCCCGGCGGGCCGGATCAGGGACACCAAGAAGCTGCTGACGACCGCCGCGCTCGTCATGAGCGTGTTCCTCATCGCGACCAGCTTCCTCACCACGGTCCTGATACCCCAGCAGGACTTCCGCAACGGCGGACCCGCCAACGGCCGCGCCCTCGCCTACCTCGCCCACCAGTACCTGGGCTCGGGCTTCGGCACGGCGTACGACTTCTCCACCATCGCGATCCTGTGGTTCGCCGGCGCCTCGGCCATGGCAGGACTGCTCAACCTCATGCCCCGCTACCTGCCCCGCTACGGCATGGCCCCGCACTGGGCCCGCGCGGTGCGCCCCATGGTCCTGGTCTTCACCCTCATCGCCTTCCTCGTCACCTGGATCTTCGACGCCGACGTCGACAAGCAGGGCGGCGCCTACGCCACCGGCGTCCTGGTCCTGATGAGCTCCGCCGCCGTCGCCGTGACCATCTCCGCGCGCCGGTCCCGGCAGCGCAAGTGGACGATCGGCTTCGGGACCATCGCCCTGGTGTTCCTCTACACCACCGTGGTCAACGTGCTGGAACGCCCCGACGGCGTGAAGATCGGCGGCTGCTTCATCGCCGGGATCATCCTGGTCTCGCTGCTGTCCCGGCTCGCCCGCGCCTTCGAACTGCGGGTGACGAGCGTGACCCTGGACGACATGGCCGCCCGCTTCGTCCGCGACATCGCCAGTCGCCGTATCAGGTTCATCGCCAACGAGCCCGACCGCCGGGACGCCGCCGAGTACCGCGAGAAGGTCAAGCAGATCCGTTTCGACAACGACCTGACCCCGGAGGACGACGTCGTCTTCGTCGAGGTCACCGTGCGCGACGCCTCCGAGTTCGAGTCCGCCGTGACGGTACGCGGAGAAGTCCTCCACGACCGCTACCGCGTCCTCACCCTGGAGGGCACCTCCGTCCCCAACGCCCTGGCCGCCCTCCTCCTCCACGTCCGCGACGTCACCGGCTGCAAGCCGCACATCTACTTCGAGTGGACCGAGGGCAGCCCCTTCGCCAACTTCTTCCGCTTCCTCCTCTTCGGCCAGGGCGAAGTGGCCCCGGTCACCCGCGAGGTCCTCCGCGAAGCCGAACCCGACGTCAAACGCCGCCCCCGCGTCCACGTCGGCTGACGACCCCGGCAGCAGCGGCCGACGTTCCCCGGACCCTGCCTCGGTCCGGGCGGTCCGCCCGTAGAGTGGGGAGATGAGCGCCGGGGGGAGCTTGGCACGGGGGCCGTCGGAAGACTCGTGGCCTGGGAGTCGCTGGCCGGTGTGTGCATCTGCTCCACGATGATCAACTTCACCCCTGACGTGGAAGAGGCGTGCAAGCGCTGGGTTCCGGCGGACTTGTGGCGCCGCACCGCCGTACGGTGCGGGACCTCACGACGCCCCACCGTCCGACGCAGACGGACCGAAGGACGCACCCGTCTCGGACACCCCCGGCTGAGCCTGCCCGTAGTTCGTGCCCCGGGCGAGTCCCCACTCCTGCGTCCCTATGACGGAGAGCAGTCGGAGCTGCTCGGCTCCCGGGCTTCCGGGGGGAGCGGTGAACCACAGGAGGCGCTGGCGTCCGTCCTCGCTGAGGAGGTTGAAGCAGTCGAGCTCGATGACACCGAGCGTGGGGTGGATGATCTTCTTGCGGTCCATGCGGCGGACCGCGACGTCGTGGGTGTCCCAGAGGTCCGCGAACTCCTGGCTGCGGCGGCGTAGTACGGCGACCATCTTCTTGACCTCCTCGTCCCGGCCGCGCCGGGCGGCCGCCGCGTGGAGGTCGGACACGAACACCCGGGAGTGGTGTGGGTGGTCCTCGGGCGGATGGATGTCGCGGGTGCGCGGGTCGGTGAACCAGCGGTGGACGAAGCTCGCGGTCGGGCCGTGGTGTGCCGGGGACGGGCCGAGCAGGGCGACCGCCAGGGCGTTCTCCACCAGCGTTTCGTGCAGGTCGGTGATGACGCGTGCGGGGGTGTCGGACAGCCGGTCCAGCAGTGCGAGCAGCGCGGGCTGCACGTGTGCCGAGGGTCCGTGGGCGGACGGGGGGATCGGCCGTTCAGCCAGGTGGAACAGATGGTCGCGCTCGTCGCCGTTGAGGCGCAGGGCCCGGGCGAGGGCGGCCAGGGCCTGGGCGGAGGGCTGTACGCCGTGCTTCGCGCCGCCGCGTTCCAGCTCGGTGTAGTAGTCGGCGGACAGCCCCGCGAGCTGGGCGACCTCCTCGCGGCGCAGCCCGGGGACGCGTCGGCGCGGGCCTTGGGGGAGGCCGACCTCGGCGGGGCGGATGCGGTCGCGGCGGGTTCTGAGGAAAGCGCCGAGTTCGGGAAGGTTCACCGTTTCATGGTCCCTCGCGTGCCGGGTCGTAGCCAGGGGGTGCCATCCCCTGGGTAGACGCAGCCCTGGCTGGGGGCAGGGGGGCGGCCGATCGTGGAGGACGCAGCAGGTCGGCGCAGAACCGTCGCCCGATCGCCACCACCACAGGAGTCAGCAGTGTCCATTCCCATGTCCCCCGACGGAGCGGCCGCCCCGGCCCAGCCCTCCACCTCTCCCCGCGTCGCGATCGTCACCGGCGGCTCGCGCGGCATCGGCCGTCAGGCGGTGAGCCGCCTGGCCGCCGACGGGTACGCCGTCGTGGTCGGCTACGCAGGCAACGAGGGCGAGGCCGAAGCCGCGGTGGAAGAGGCCGTCGCCGAGGGCGCGCGGGCGGTCGCGGTGCGCGCCGACGTCGCCGAAGAGCAGGCCGTCGCCGCGTTGTTCGACGTGGCCGAAGCGGAGTTCGGCGGGATCGACGTCGTCGTGCACGCGGCCGGGCGGGCACACATGGCGCCGATCGCCGAGCTGGATCTGGCCGTCCTGGACGACCTGCACCGCACCAACATCCGCGGCACGTTCGTCGTCGTCCAGCAGGCCGTCCGCCGGGTGCGCCGCGGCGGTGCGATCGTCACGTTCTCCACGTCCGTGGTGGGGCTGGCTTTCCCGAACTACGGGGCGTACTCCGCCAGCAAGGGCGCGGTCGAGGCGCTGACGCTGATCCTGGCCCGGGAGTTGCGGGGCCGTGACGTCACCGCCAACGCGGTCGCACCCGGCCCGACGGCCACCGACATGTTCCTGGACGGCAAGGACGAGGAGACCATCGCCCGCCTGGCGGCCCAGCCCCCGCTGGAACGGCTCGGCGCCCCGGCCGACATCGCCGAGGTCGTCGCGTTCCTCGCCTCCCCGGCCGGCCACTGGATCAACGGTCAGGTCGTCCGGGTCAACGGCGGAATCATCTGAGCCGCCCGCCCACCACCACGCCCCCGCTGAGAGAAGGAACGACCAGCCATGCCTTTCGCGAACTTCAAGGTCCCCGAGAAGACCCTCACCCAGAAGCAGAAGGAGGAGATCGTCACCCGCGCCACCGAGCTGTACGTGGAGATCTACGGTGAGCGTGCCCGCGCCACGACCATGGTGCTGGTCGAAGAGGTCGCCGACGGCGGCTGGGGGATCGGCGGCAGTGTGCTGACCCTCGCCGTGCTCGGTGAGGCGGCACCGACCGCCGACGGCGGCGCCTGACCGCGTCGGCCGCCGTGCGGCGGGGACGGCACCTACCCTCCGAGGGCCGCCGTGGTGTGAGCACGGCGGCGCCTCGGTCCAGGTCACCGGCCGGGGTCGGCCGGGAGGACCTGGAGGGTGTCGCCGACGGGGCGCTCGCCCGTGGCGTCGGAGGTGTGGTTGACGAGGGTGCCGTTGACGGTGAAGGCGGTGGAGCCGCCGCCGTCCAGGTTCAGTGCCTGCACCGCGCCGAGCGACCGCATGAAGTGGGCGGCTTCGGAGAGGGTGAAGCCTTCGCTGCCCCCGGTGAGGCGGCCGTCGACGGTGACGAGGAGGAGGCGCCCGCGGGCGTCGACGCCGGCGAGGGTGCGAGGCTGGCGGACGTTGGCCCAGGCGTAGCCGAAGGAGAGGTCCTGGGGGTCGACAGTGCCCTCGGTGGCCGCGTCGATGGCGACCCGGCCGTTCTTGACGAGCGTGGGAGCCGCGCTGACGATGCTGTCGCCGCGCCCGAGGCGGATCCGGTGCCCGGCGGTGTCACGTACCGTCTCGTCCACGCGCACCCGCTGCCCGACCGAGGCGTGCGCGGTCAGCCACTGCGCGGCCGAGCCGATGCCCTGGAGGACCGAGCCGCCGGCCGGAACCCGGCCGCCGCGGGCGCCCACGGACACCACACTGCCCGTGGCGTCGAGCACGGCCTGAACAACCGTGCCCCCGGGCAGGTTCGCGCCGAAGGCGGGGGTGAAGAGCACGAGGTCGTCGGCCTCGTGGCAGGTGACGTCCTGCCACGGCAGCGTGCTCGGCACCGCGCCCGGCCGCCCGCAGTCCCGTACCGTCCCCGGCACCCGGTTGATGCCCTGCACGGCGTAGGTGGCACCGGCCACTCGCGCGGTGGCGTCGGTGGTGAGGTCCGCGATACGGATGTGCCGGCCGCCGCCCAGGATCAGCGCGGCCCGGGCGCCGGCCGCCATGGACTCCAACTCCCCGTCGTACGCGGCGATCCCGGACTGGGTGCCCTGCACGCCGTCGGAGTCGGAGGTCACGAAGAACCCCGCGTTCGTCCCGACGAGGGACCGGAGCTTCGCGGCCACCGAGGACGTGGTCTCCCGCTGGGCGACGTTCCCGTCGTGGGTGCCCTCGACGGTCCCGTGGAAGAGGCGCGGGTCGATCACGGCGATGTGGATGTTCTCCACGTCCGCGGGCTGCTGCGCGTCGTACCCGGTCCACGCCACCGCGGCGTGGAACCCGGCGGCGGCCACCGAGTTGGCCGCGGTCTGGGCGGCGGCCTGGGACGCGTACGCACCGACGCGGACCCGCAGTCCCATCGCGCCGTGCGGGGTGTCGGCGTAGTCCGGCCAGGCCACCGTCTCGACCCGCGGCGGGAACCCCGCGGTACGCAGCTTCGCCGCGGTGTCGTCCGCCCACGCCCGGGGGCCGACCTCGACGTCGACGGGCGCACCCGAAAGCCGGCCGGTGGACGGGTACTTGACGGTGACCGTCCAGGAGGGCGCGGCCGCGGTGTCGCGCAGGGTGCCGGTCCGCACCTCGACGCCCGGCGCGACCTGCTGCGTGGTCCACTGCGTGCCGCTCCCCGCGGGAGCGTCCGCCCGAGCGGACCCGGTCACCGCGAGCGGCACGACGGCCGCCAGTACGGTGACGGCGCCCAGCAGGGTCCGGCCGCGGCCTCGCAGAGCGCCGCCCTTCGACTTGTCCATGAGTCCTCTTCACTGTCGGTACGACTTCGGAGGCGACCTCACCGCCGGTGGTCATGTGCCGCCACCTTCGGGCCGATCCCAGCCTCCGTACGAGAAGCCCCGCCTCTCCCGGGCTGAGGATCGGGCGAACACTCGGCGAACAGGGCATCGCCGGCCAGGGGTTGTGGGTGGCACCCTTTCGCCGCACCGCGCACGCACTCCCGCGCAAGCTTCCCTTCATGTTCTGTCAGCCAACGCTCGGCCGCCGTTCGCATGGAGTTGGTATTCGCCAAGTTGTATGTACAACTCCAGACCCAGTCGACGTACTCGATCTTGCGCGAGGAACATTCATGAGCACTGATCCGATCACTTCGCACCCCGAGCCCGGACCCGACGACCGCACGGACACGACGACCGGCAGCAGCCGCCGCAGGTTCCTCCAGGGCACGGGGGTCGCCGCCGGGGCACTGGCGCTCAGCGGAATCGCCGGGACGGGGCGCGGATACGCCGCTACGGAGTCCAGGCACGGGCTGCCGAAGGGCTTCAGGGGCGACATGTCCGACCTGAAGCACGTGGTGATCCTCATGCAGGAGAACCGGTCCACCGACCACTACTTCGGCACGTTCCCCGGCATCCGCGGCCTCAACGACAAGCAGGCGCTGCGGTTCCAGGACGGCACCACCGTCTTCCAGCAGAAGGACAGCGGCGGCAACATCGTCACGCCCAAGGAGGACGACGGCACTTGGGGCAACGACCACGGGGCCTGGGGCGACGTCAACCACCGCAAGTGGGACCTCTGGGTGAACCACAACGGCGCGAGCTGTATGAACCACCACAGCGACGCCTACATGGGCTTCTACCACTCGGTCGCCGCCCAGTACACCATCGCGGACCAGTACTTCTGTTCGGAGTTCGGGCCGACCGACCCCAACCGGAAGTACCTGTGGAGCGGTACCGCCAACAGCGAGACGGGCAACACCGACGAGTCCAACTACTCCCGCCCCTGGATCACGGTCGCCGAGCAGCTCCAGCAGTCCGGCATCGACTGGCGGCTCTACTCCGACAACAGTGGTAACGGGCGCCAGGGCTACGTCAGTTCGTGGATCGGCGACTACGGCGACAACGAGCTCAAGTACTTCAAGGGCTTCGACCCCGAGGGGCTGAGCGCCGACGACCCGAAGCTCCAGCCGGGCACCGGGCTCATCTGGCGCGGCAACGCCGCCTACTACTCCGGCACGACCTCGCCGAACAACGACTCCGACGCGAACCTCGACGCGGTCCTGAAGGACTTCCACGACGCCTGCCAGCCGGGCGCGCAGCACCCGCTGCCGGCGGTCTCCTGGATCGTCGCACCGTACGGCTGGTCCGAGCACCCGGGCGCGGACTCGCTGCACGGCGAGCGCTACGTCAAGAAGGTCCTCGACATCCTGCAGGGCAACCCCGACATCTGGGACCACACCCTGTTCATCCTCAACTACGACGAGAACGACGGGAAGTTCGACCACGTGCTGCCGCCGTGGCCCGAGCCCGGCACGGCGCGCGAGTACAACGGCGACTACCCGCTCGGCCTCGGCGCGCGGGTGCCGATGCTGCTGGTCTCTCCGTGGAGCCGCGGCGGGTACGTCGCCTCGGAGGTCTTCGACCACACCTCGACGATCAAGTTCCTCGAGGTCTGGGCGGCCCACCTCGGCAAGCCGTTCCGCAGCCCCAACATCAGCGACTGGCGGCGCTCGATCGCCGGCGACCTCACCAGCGCCCTCGACTTCGCCCACCCGCGGCCGGGCCCCGCCACCTTCTCCGACCCGCTCGCCGAGCAGCCGGTGACCATCACGGCCGACCACATGAAGGCGCGCCCGCTGAGCTTCCACCCGCACGCGACGCTCACGGAGGATCGCAAGGCGGGCACGGTCACCGCCACGATGACCCTGGGCGGCGGCCCGTACGGCAAGGCGGTGAGCTTCCAGGTCTTCCCCGACAAGCACCTGCCGTTCTCCAACACCCCCTTCACCGTCACCGCCGGCGAGCCGCGCGAGTACACCTGGGACGCCACCGCCACCGACGGCCAGTACGCCTTCTCGATCTACTGCAACGACGGCTTCGTGCGCTCCTTCGCCGGCCAGGTCCCGCCGCCCGGAAAGCCGGAGGGCGCCCTCCCGCGCGTCGGCGCCGCTCTCCTCCGGGGCGAGCACACCCGGAAGGACGCCCACCTCAAGCTCACCCTCCACAACGACGGCACCAAGCCGGTGCGGTACACCCTCGCCGCCCACGACTACCGCGGCGGCACCCGCACCGTCACGGTGCACGGCGGCAGGTCACAGGTCGTCATGTGGCCGACCCACAACGGCTACTACGACGTCGTCCTGACCGTCGACACCGACAGCGCCTGGACGCAGCGGTACGCCGGCCGCATCGCCACGACCGGCAGGTACTGACACCGGTACGGCGCGGCGGGTCGTCATCTGCCGGTCCGCCCGCGGTGGTTCGTGCGACCTGCACCAGGTAGCGGTACGTGACCTGGTGCAGGTCGTCGGTGTGTCGCTCGGCGCCGAACCCTCGGGTCACGGCTGGGGTACGAGGGCGTGCTCCGGTCGTGTGCGGCTGAGATCGACCAGGCGCCGCGGCTCGGCGGGGGTCGTCCGCTGCCGGAGGCGCCAGGCCATGTACGCGACGAACGCCAGGCCGGACAGCAAGTAGCAGTTGGCGACGAGGGTGTTCGTCCCGTCGAAGCCGTGGACGCGCGGCATCCACCACAAGGGGGAGAGGCAGAAGAGCAGGTACGCGCCGGCCGCCCAGCGGCGGCGTCCGTCCCGTACGAGGAACAGGAGCGCGGGCACCACCCACACCCAGTGGTGGGCCCACGAGATCGGCGAGACGAGCAGTCCTGTCGTGCCGGTCACCGCGGCGGCGCCCAGCCATTCGTCCCGCCGCGCCCACGCCACCGCCACCGCCATCCCGGCCGCTCCCAGCACGAGCGGCACCACCGGATACCAGCCGCCCACATGGTCCGGCCCGCCCAGCAGCCGTGCGGCCGCGCCGAAGGGGGACTGGTTGCTGATGTAGTCCGCCCCGACGCGCGAGGTGTCGAGGAACGTGCCGCTCCAGTAGACCCGCGACGCCTTGGGGGCGACGAGGAACCCCAGCAGCCCGCACGCGACGAAGGTCCCGGCCGAGACCGCGGCCGCCCGTATCCGCCCTGCGAGCAGCAGCATCACCACGAAGATCCCGGGCGTCAGCTTGATCGCGGCAGCCACCCCCACCCCGACCCCGGCCCATCGCCGCCCAGCCGCCACCATCCGGACATCGGCCAGCACGAGCGCCAGCAGAAACGGATTGATCTGCCCCAGGAAGATCGACTGCCACATCGGCTGGAGGAACAGCCCGGCGGCCACCACGACGGCCAACCGGGCCCTCGTACAAGCGAATCCACCCAACCGCAGCGCGCTCCCGCAGCTCCAAGCGAACGCACCCACGGACGCCAACTCCCAGCCGATTCTGGCGACGGTCAGCGGTATGTGCGACACCGGGGAGAACAACGCCGCCATGAAGGGCGTGTTGGTGAACCAGTGCGCGACGAGCTGCTCCCGATAGAGCCTCGCCCCGTCCGTCACGACCCGCCCGCCCTCCCAATAGATATGGAAATCCAGCGCGTTCCAGGCGGCGGCGAACGCGACGACTCCGAAGATCTGCAGGGCAAGGACCGTGTACACGAGGTGCGTTCGCTTCTGTGGCTCTCTCATGACATGGGACGATCTCCCGTACGGACCCCCACGGGCATCGGGCCATGGGCGACAATCGCCCACCCCTCGGGTAGTCCGCGGGCGTACACCCACGGCCTCATGGACGGCCGCGCCGTCACGTGTACGAGGGGGAGAGGAGGGAGAATGGGTGCCATGCCTTCACGCTGGTCGACCGCTTCCCGCAACTCGCTGCTGTCCATCGGTTCGACGGAGTCGATCCTTTCGATCGGCTCGGCGGGCTCGATCCTGTCCGTGGGATCGGTGGGGTCGGTGGGCTCCTTCGGTTCGCTCGGGTCGTTCATGTCCGCGGGATCGCTCGGGTCGTTCCAGTCGTTCGGCTCGTGGCTGTCGGGCCAGTCGAACGGTTCGGTGCTGAGCTGGCAGTCCAATGACGCCGTGCTCGCCTCTCGTACCAACAATTCATCGGAGGGCTGGCGGTGGCGGGCCGCGGTCGCCGTGACGGCAACCGCGGTGGCGGGGCTCGTCTGGTGCAGCGCGGGCCGAGCCCACCGATAGGGCGCCCGCGGGCAAATACGGTGGCCGTGCGTGCCGGTGATCGTTAGGTTCCGGAGCATGGAGCACCGTGTTCTGGGCCGAAGCGGCCTGTACATCAGCGAGATCACCTACGGAAACTGGCTCACCCATGGCGAGACCGTCGAACGCGACACCGCCACGAGCTGCATCCACGCCGCGCTCGACGTCGGTGTCACCACCTTCGACACGGCCGACGTCTACGCCCAGGGCGCGGCCGAAGAGGTCCTCGGCCATGCGCTGAAGGGACTGCGCCGCGAATCCGTGGAGATCGCCACCAAGGTGTGTCTGCCGACCGGCCCGGGCCGCAACGACCGCGGGCTGTCCCGCAAGCACGTCATCGAGTCCTGCCATGCCTCACTGCGCCGCCTCGGCGTCGACTACGTCGACCTCTACCAGGCGCACCGTTTCGACGAGGGCACCCCGCTGGAAGAGACCCTGATCGCCTTCGACGACCTGGTCCGCGCGGGCAAGGTGCTCTACCTGGGCGTCTCCGAGTGGCGCGCCGAACAGATCGAGCAGGCGCTGCGGATCGCCGGGCAACTCGGGCTGCGCAGCCGGATCGTGGCGAACCAGCCGCAGTACAACATGCTGTGGCGGGTGATCGAGCCGGAGGTGCTGCCGGTCTGCGCACGCGAGGGCATCGGACAGCTTGTCTTCCAGCCGCTGGCCCAGGGCGTGCTCACCGGCAAGTACCGACCGGGACAGCCCGCACCGGCCGGTACCCGCGCCACCGCGGGCGGCCGCGCCCCGACCTTCATCGCCCGGGTCCTCGGCCCGGAGCTGCTCGACCGGGTCCAGCAACTGCTGCCGCTGGCCCGGCAGTCCGGACTGACGATGGCCCAACTGGCCGTCGCCTGGACGCTCAACCGCCCGGGCATCACCTCCGCCGTCATCGGCGCGACCCGACCCGAGCAGGTCCGCGAGAACGCCGCGGCCTCGGGCAAGCGCCTGGACGCCGAAGTGCTGCGGCGGATCGACGCCGTCCTCGGTGACCTGGTCGACCGCGACCCGGGCAAGACGGCGCGGATGATGGACGTCAAGCCGCAGTGGCGTACCGCGGCGGAAACGCCGTAGCGCCAGGTCACGGCGTGCCGGGAGTGATCAGTCCTGACTCGTAGGCGAAGATCACCGCTTGGGCGCGGTCGCGCAGGGTGAGTTTGGCGAAGATGTTGCCGATGTGGGTCTTCACGGTCTGTTCGGCGACGACGAGGTGCTGGGCGATCTGGGTGTTGCTGTGGCCGCGGGCGACGAGTTCGAGGATCTCGGTCTCGCGTGGGGTCAGCAGGCGCAGGCGGGTGCCGTCGCCGGTGTCCTGGCGTGGTGTGGGCCGGGCGGCGGCGAAGTCGGCGATGAGACGGCGGGTGACCGAGGGGGACAGGAGCGCGTCGCCTTCGGCGATGACGCGGACCGCGCGGGTGAGGTCGGTGATGGGCGCGTCCTTGAGGAGGAAGCCGCTGGCTCCGGAGCGGAGCGCTTCGTAGACATAGGCGTCGACGTCGTAGGTGGTGAGCATCAGCACTCGGGGTCGGTGGGTGTCCTCGGCCGACGGGCTCATGAGGTGGCGTACGGCGTCGAGGCCGTCCATCTCCGGCATGCGGACGTCCATCAGCACGACGTCGGGGCGCAGTTCGCGGCAGACCTGGAGGGCCTCGCGGCCGTTGGCGGCTTCGCCGACCACATCGATGCCGGTTTGCGCGGCCAGCACGGCGGTGAAGCCGGCGCGGACCATGGCCTGGTCGTCGACGACGACGACACGGATCGTCATGGGCTGAGGGTCTCCTCGCGCAGTGAGGTCGGCAGGGGGAGCCGGGCGGTGACCTGGAAGCCGCCGTCGTCCGTCGGTCCGGTCTCCAGGACGCCGCCGAGCAGGCGCACGCGTTCGCGCATCCCCACCAGGCCGTGGCCGGTGCCGGTGGTCTCCAGGGTGTCCGGGGAGCGCTCCGGCGCGGCGTTGGCGACCCGCACGGTCAGGCCGGCGCGGTTCGGCGACAGTGTCAGGTCGACGTGTGTCGGCGCCCCGGTCGCGTGCCGCACCACGTTGGCCAGTGCCTCCTGGACGACCCGGTACGCCGAGAGTTCCACCACGGGCGGCAGCAGGCCCTTGAGCCCTTGGAGGGCGTCGTCGACGGACAGCGTCACCGGGACGCCGGCCCGGCCGGTGGTTTCGACCAGGTGCGGCACGGCGTCCAGACCTGGCTGCGGGGCCCGTTCGCGGTCCGCGTCCTCGTTGCGCAGTACGCCGAGCAGCATCCGCATCTCCGACAGGGACTGCCGTGCGGCGGCGGCGATGGCGGCGAACTCCTCCCGGGCGGCCGGCGGTGTCCCGGTGATGCGGTAGGGCGCGCTGTCGGCCTGGACGGTGATCACCGACATGTGATGGGCGACGACGTCGTGCAATTCCCTGGCGATCCGGGCCCGTTCCTCCAGCAGGGTGTGCCGTGCCCGTTCCGCCTGGGCGATCAACCGCTGCTCGCCCAGGCGCCGCAGGGCCTCCTGCCGCTCCTGGAGTACGCGGCCCACCAGCAGCACTCCGCCGCCGAGGACGGCCAGCAGGAGGTCGCTGCCGTCGCGGTCGTGCGGTGAGACGGCCGCCATGACCAGGCCCGAGGCGGTGAGGACCACCCATACCGTCACCAGGGCGGCGCGGCGCTCCCGGCGGGCCACCACGACCAGCAGCACCAGTTGCCCGACGATGACGGCGGGCGGCCAGGGCCAGCTGTTCCCCTCCAAGTGCGGGGCGTGCCGCAGTGCCACGGACGCCGCCAGGTCCGCCGCCGTCATGATCCACCACGCCTGCAGCGGGCGGCTGAC
Organism: Streptomyces sp. NPDC051976; assembly: GCF_040680795.1. Taxonomy (NCBI): domain Bacteria; kingdom Bacillati; phylum Actinomycetota; class Actinomycetes; order Kitasatosporales; family Streptomycetaceae; genus Streptomyces; species Streptomyces sp. NPDC051976. Next base: position 455 of record NZ_JBFAXL010000003.1, on the reverse strand, counting down.
CGCCAGAAGCAGCGGAGCCGCCTGAACGACGGCCAGGACGGCGGCGGGCACGGCGTCGAGGCCGTACACGTGGAACATGGTCCAGCCGCCGAGCGCGCCGAGGGCCGCGGCGGTCACCGCCGCGACCCCGTACCGCACCCAGCGCCGGGCGAAGCGGGACGTGGTGGAGAGCGGCGGGGCCGGCCGTTGCGAGACGAAGAGCGCACGCGGCCACTCAAGGGCGTTCATGGCCCTGCCAGCTTAGGCGGCCGGTCGGACGGCCGCCTCACCCCACGAAGCCAGGTGCCCGGCTCCCTCTCATACCCGGGTAGGGGGCCGGACCTGGCTCCCCGGGTTGATCCGCCAACGGGGGCCGCCCGCCTAGTGTCCTGCGCCAGGAATTCGATCAAGATATGAGGCGAGGCGTTCGAGGATCTCGTCAGCGCTCTTCGTCCAGGCGAAGGGACGGGGGTTCT